>JABIPG010000020.1 GCA_018698795.1 Rhodospirillaceae bacterium | reverse complement strand
GCGGAGCGGGAATGGCGGGGTGGAAACATTGAGAGTAGGGGGAACAACGCGCCGAGACGCCCCTCCGGGGGATGATTTGGACTTACGCCGCTCCACTGGAGCGACGGTTCCAAATCATTGGCTTCGTTCCGTCAAAAAAATTGCGAAGGGCGCAATATCAACACCTTACGTGCACCGTTTTGCACGTATCTTGGCATGCCTTATGGCCCTGATCAGGCCGCCGCCGCGACCCGTACACCGTGCCGAACGCAACGATTTGTTCCGCACCTCGAAATCCACCCCTTTCCTGGCGCTCTGCTTCTTGCAATGGGGCGCATAGACGTCAAACTGACGGCGCATTAGAAAGCCAAAAGGATTTGCCATGCCCATCGCCGGAAAACATCTGTTCACCTTCGCCGTTATTGCCGATACGCACATGAACCAAGAGGAGGACTATTCCTCGTCGCCCTATCCCTGCAACGCATTGGCCAATGCGCGCACCCGCCGCGTGGTGGCGGAGTTGAACCAACTGAAACCCGAGTTCGTCGTACACCTGGGCGATATCGTCAATCCGGTGCCCGAACTGCCGACCTACGAAGCCGCCGCTGGGCACTTCAAGGCGTTGGTCGCCGATCTCGAAGCGCCGTTGCATCTGGTGTCCGGCAATCACGATGTCGGCGACAAGCCGGTCTCTTGGATGCCCGCCGGCACCGTCAACGACGAGCACCTCGCACTCTATGAGCAACACTTCGGCGATCACTATTATTCCTTCGATGCCAACAGTCTGCACATGGTGGTGATCAACGCACAGATCATCAATTCAGGTTTGCAGGCGGAGGAAGATCAACGTGTCTGGTTGGAAAAAGACCTGGCGGACAATGCCGCCAAGCGCACTTTCATCTGCATCCACTACCCGCCCTATGTCTCCAACGAAGGCGAAAACGGCACCTACGACAATATCGATGAGCCCGGACGGTCTTGGCTGACGGACTTGATCAAGACGCACAAGCCCGAGGGCATGTTCTGCGGTCATGTGCACAATTTCTGGTACGACCTGTTGGGCGACACCGAGATGTATATCCTGCCGTCGACCGCATTCGTGCGGCAGGATTACTCCGAGATGTACCGCATCGAACCCGGCGATCAATATGGCCGCAACGACGAGCCGAAGCTCGGCTACTTCATGGTGCGTGTCTACGAGCAAGGCCACGTGGTCGAGAATATCCGCACCTATGGCCGCACCTTGGATGATGGCGCGACATTGCCCGCCCCGCCCGCCCGCGTTCATGTGCCGCAATCGAAAGAGAGCAGCGTCGTCGACGTGGGTCTCGATATGCGCCACGCCTGGGCCGAGGAACTGGTGGTGGCGCCGTCCGGCGGTGTCGATGAGTTCGAACGCAAACTGGCGCGCAACGATTACCCCGTGTCGGCGATGTGGGAAATGGGCATGAAGCGCATGCGGGTGCCGATCCAGGATTTGCTCGATACAAAAACCCGCCGGCGCATGGCGATCATGCAAGGTGCCGGGCATCTGTTCCAGGTGCACAGCTACGGCATCCCAGGTGCAGAGGCGCGAAAGTTGTTGGTCGAGAACGTCGACCTCGTCTACCGCCTTGAGATTGTCATCAACTGGGAGAAAGCCGACGAACGTATCGGCGAGATTGCCGCGCTGAAAGCCGAGACAGGCTTGCCGGTTTATCTCTCTCGCGTGAACCGCAAGCACACGGCCAAGCATACCGGCGGGCGCTACAACCACTTGATCAGCCACGGGTTCGTGTTGGACGAGGCCGATGAACTGGCGGCGTTCTTCGATGCCAACGAACACGCTGCGGCCATCGATGGCGTGATGTTCAGCGTCATGCGCGACGTTGAGCCCGCCACCGCGGCGATGGAAGCGCAAGCGTTTGCAGAGCGTCTGGGCCGCACGGCGTGCCTGTATGTGAAGTCGTCCACCGGCAGCCCGTGGGAAGCCTTCATGATCGAGCTGGCAAACACCAATCGTTTCGCCGAAACCGTCGTTTGCGGGTTGGGTGTAGCGGGCGTCGAGACCTACCTCGATACGTTTGATGATATCGAGCGCAGTTACTTCGCGCGGGTGGGGCTTGTTGATCGGCGGTTCAATCCGAAGATGGGCTCACGCGTGGTCGGCAATCTGTTCGGGCTTTTGGGTGGCGGCGACTGGACCTTGCAAGGCGATGCGGTGGAGGCCGGTGGCGCGCGCGTGCTGACGATACAAGGCGACGGAGAAACGCAGTTATTGGTGTTGCCGCCAGAAAACGGCGAGGCACTCGAAGCGGTCTTGAGCGGTCAATCGTGCAGCCAAGCCGTGGACCTCGACAGCGGCGAGATCTCGGCGCCGCCGGCATTGATCACCACGCCCACGGTGTTGTGGGTGGGTTGATGGCGGATCGAGCACCAGAACGATTAGACCAACAGCTGGACTTCATTCTGGCCACCGAGCCGCTGCGCACGGTGTTTCGCCGCTCGCCGGTATTGGGCACGGACCGCAAGGAAAACAGCGCTGAGCATAGCTGGCATGTGGGTTTGATGGCCTGGCTGTTGGCCGAACATGCGAACGAGCCTGTTGATGCATCGAAAGTGATGTTGATGATGCTGTTGCATGATCTGGGTGAGGTCGATGCGGGCGATGTGTTCGTCTATGACCAAGCCGCTCGCGATGCGCATCACGAACAAGAGCGCGCCGGCATCGAGCGCTTGGCGGCGCTGTTGCCCGATGACCAGGGTGACAAGATGCGGGCGCTATGGGAAGAATTTGAGGACGGCGAAACCCCCGAGGCTCGCTTCGCCCGTTCCCTCGACCGGCTGCAACCGATGCTGCTCAACTACCATTCCGGCGGCGGTCCCTGGCAAGAGCACGATATCCGTGAGCACCAAGTGACGGCGGTCAACTCCGCCATCGCCAAGGGCTCCGAGACGCTTTGGGCCCGCGCCAAACGCATGATCGCCGATGCGGTCGACAAAGGATTTTTGAAACCCTAACGGAGAAGAAGACATGTCCATGGTTAATGTTGTTGCGGTGATCACCGCGAAAACGGGAAAACGCGCAGATGTCCTGGCGGCGTTCAAAGCGAACGTCCCCAATGTGCTGGCCGAGGACGGCTGCATTGAATACGGCGCCACGGTGGATACCGAAGGTGTCGGCAGTTTCCAGACCCCCTTCGGCGATGACACCTTCGTCGTCATCGAAAAGTGGGAAAGCATGGATCATCTGAAAGCCCATGCCGCCGCTCCGCACATGGCCGAGTATGCCGGCAAGGTAAAAGAGATGCTGGCTGACCGCGTGATCCACGTTTTGTCCGCGGCGTAATGTCCGAACCCGCTGCCCAGCCCGGCAACGCTCCAGATTGGCACGCCTTGGCCTCTGTCGAGGCGGCAGCGGCGCTAGGGGTGGATGCGTTCCAGGGTTTGGGTGGCGAAACCGTCGCCGAGCGGCGGGAGCAATATGGTCCGAATCGCCTGGCGGAAGCGCCGCCGCGTTCCAAGTGGTTGCTGTTCGCCGACCAGTTCAAGAGCGCGCTGATCATGGTCTTGATCGGCGCGGCGGTGCTGGCCGGGGCCATCGGCGACATCAAGGACGCGGTAGTGATCTTGGTGGTTGTGACGCTGAACGCGTGTCTCGGTTTTTGGCAGGAGTACCGCGCCGAGGCGACATTGGAGGCGTTGAAGCAGATGCTCTCGCCGAGTGCCCGCGTGCACCGCGCGGCTGCGGTGGCGGAGGTTTCCACCGATGAACTGGTGCCGGGCGACATCGTTTTGTTGGATGCCGGCGACCGGGTGCCGGCGGATGGGCGGCTTTGGATATCGCGCGGTCTCGAAATCGACGAGTCGGCGCTGACCGGTGAATCACACCCCGTCGGCAAATCGGCGGATACACTATCAGACACCGCCGCCCCCATTGCCGAGCGCACCGGCATGGCGTTTATGAATACCGTCGTCACGCACGGACGTGGCGAGCTGTTGGTCACGGCCACCGGCATGGCGACGGAGATGGGCCGCTTGAGCGGGATGTTGGCGGCGGCAGCGCCCGGTCCGACGCCGTTGCAGGTCCAATTGGATGGGCTCGGCAAGCGCCTGACGGTGATAGCAGGTGGCGTGATCGCGGTGATTTTCGTACTCGGGCTGATGCGTGGCCTGGCGTTGATCGACATTGTGCTGACCTCCATCGCATTGGCGGTGGCGGCGATCCCGGAAGGTCTGCCTGCCGTCGTCACGGTAACGCTCGGCATCGGCATGCATCGCATGGCCCAGCAACGCGCCATTGCACGCAAATTGGCCGCCGTCGAGACCTTGGGCTGCGCCACGGTGATTTGTTCCGACAAAACCGGCACGCTGACCCTCAACCAAATGACGGCGCGCAGCGTCGTGTTTCAGGGCAGGCGCTTCGATGTCAGCGGCGAAGGCTATAGCGCCGACGGAACGCTCACGGCGGAAGATGGGGCGACGCTGCCGGATTTCTCCGCCCTGGCGCTGCCCGCAGCTCTTGCCAACGAAAGCCGCATCCAGGGTGGCGCGTTGATCGGGGCGCCGACCGAGGGGGCGCTGCTGGCGCTGGCCGCCAAATGCGGTGTGAACCGCGATGAGGCGGCGGCGCAGAAACCGCGCATTGCCGAAATCCCATTCGATTCCGAACACAAATTCATGGCCAGCTTCCACCATGACGGTGACATTGTGCGGCTCTATGTGAAAGGCGCGCCGGATGTGCTGCTGGCACGCGCCACGTCATCGCTTTGCGGCGATGGCGAGATGCCGCTGACGGATGATGCCCGTGCGGCGCTGGTGGCGGAGAATGAAGCGCTGGCCGGCGATGCCATGCGCGTCTTGGGATTGGCCGGGAAAACTATTCCCGCCGCCGATTTCGATCCGACCGGTGATTTGATGGCTGAGATCAATAGTCTGGTGTTTGCCGGTATGGTGGGCATCGTCGATCCGCCCCGCCCCGAGGCGAAGGATGCCATCCGGCTTTGCCGCCAGGCTGGAATCGGCGTCAAGATGATCACCGGCGACCATGTGCTCACCGCTGCCGCCATCGCGCGCGAACTGAGGCTCGATGGCGACGTATTAACGGGTGCCGAGATTGATGCGCTCGCGGATGATGAATTCGATGCCCGCGTCGAGAACGTCGCGGTGTTCGCCCGCGTCGCGCCAGAACACAAAGTGCGTATCGTCCAGGCGTTGAAGGGCCACGGCCATGTGGTCGCCATGACCGGCGATGGCGTCAACGATGCTCCGGCCTTAAAACAAGCCGACATCGGCGTGGCCATGGGGCTGACCGGCACCGAAGTGACCAAGGAAGCGGCAACCATGGTGCTGACCGACGACAATTTCGCCACCATCGTGCACGCGGTGGAAGAGGGGCGCGGCATTTACGACAACATCGTCAAATTCGTGCGCTTTCAGTTATCCACCAATATCGGTGCCATCCAAACGGTGTTGGGGGCCTCTCTGTTGGGGCTGCCGACACCCTTCACGGCGATCCAGATTTTGTGGATCAACATCATCATGGATGGCCCGCCCGCCATGAGCCTGGGGGTAGAGCCCGGCCGGGTCGGTATCATGAGCGATCCACCGCGTCGGTCCGACGCGGGTATTCTGTCGAACCGCCGGCTGGGCGTGTTGATGGTGTTGGGGTTCACCATGGCGGTCGGCACGCTGGGGGTGTTCTATTTTGCGCTGCCCAAGGGCGCCACCCATGCGCTGACGCTGGCCTTCACGACGTTTGTGTTGTTCCAGGTGTTTAACGCATTCAATGCCCGCGCTGAAACAGGCACGGCTTTCAACAGCCATTTCTTTCGCAATCGCTGGCTTTGGTTATCGCTGTCGGTGACCGTGGCGCTACAGGTGCTGGTGGTGCACTGGCCGCCGGCGCAGGCGGTGTTCCACACCACGGATTTGACGTTTGGAGACTGGTTGTTGGCAGTCGGTGTGGCGGCGAGTGTCTTGGTTTTGGATGAGGCGCGGAAGGTTATCCTCGGCGCGCGCCGCAACCCGGATGGTCTTTAAGGGCACGCTCGGTGGAGGCCGGGTGCTTCTCGAGCATGTTCGCCGGGCGGATCGGCCGGCGCACCAAATCTCCGCCGCAGTTGGGGCAGGTGCCGGAAAAATGCCCCGCCGCGCAATCGGCACAAAAGGTGCACTCGTATGTGCAGATGCGGGCCTCAACGCTATCAGGCGGCAGATCTCGATCGCAGCACTCGCAATTGGGTTTCAAAATCAACATGGTTCGTTCACAGCCCCTTCAGCCATTTCAGAATTTTTCCTTTACCCTTCTTCGGCGTCGCACCATGACCCCCGCCAATCACCTCATAGCGGCTATTGGGGTGCGCCGGCGCTTTGGCAAAGGCATAGGCTTCACCGAAGCCCGCCATGCGGTCTTGTTCGCCGACAATCCACATCAGCGGCGTACCGGGTTTCAAACGGGCGGCACTTTTCGGCATCACCGCCTCACCATCCGGGTCATACCAACTCAGGTAATTTTTTGCCGGCATCAAGAAGGTCGTCGTCTTGCCTTGGTTGATATCGTTGAATTCCGCCTCCTCGTCACCGTTGCCGGCATCGACCATGGCGCGAGCCTTGGCGACGTCATCGGCGAAGCGAGAAGCCCAGAGTTCCGGCACGTGACCCGGCGCCATGGCAATGATGCCGGCCAGTCCGTCACGCCGCGCACCGTAGGCCAGCGCCGCGTTGGCGCCCAAGCTGTGACCGGCGATGACGATCTTGTCCGCACCATCGGATTTCAACTCGGCGACAATGCCGTCGATCTCGATCATGGCTTCTTCGAGGGTTTTGTCGAAAATGCGGTCCGCCTGCCAGGGCATGTTGGGTGCGGCGACGATAAACCCCTTGTCGCGCAGGAAACGTGCGAGGATCTGCGTCGGCGCCTTTTGCATATTCTTGCCGCCCTTGCCGTGCATGATGACGATGCCGGTTTCCGCCAACGCCGTCGTTGGTCCGGCCAGGCTGACCGCATACGTAGCGGCAGTCATGAGAATTGCGGCAAGAAATTTGGTCATGAAAACGCCCTCCGATCTTCGGTTCGCTCACTCAGCATCCAGCAGTTTACGCCACGCCAGCCACGCACCGACAATTCCGGCCATGCGCCGATGGCCATCAGGCGCCGGGTGCAGGCCGTCGGCCAGCATGCCGGGCCAGGCCGCATCATTGATCAGCGCCGACATCATGTCGAGATACGGAATCTCCAGTTCGTCGGCCAGCGCCCGGAAGCCCAAGTTGTAATCGGCGGTCCGGGCGTTGCGCTTGTCGCGAACATGACCTTCTTCTGTGGTCAAAGGCATGCGTGTATCGTCCACCGGCGTCGGACCGACCCAGAGCGTCGGGTGCATGGCCTTGGCGGCGGACAGCATGGCGCGGGCGTTCTTGATGCTGTCGCCCAGGTGAACACGAATGCCGTCTTGTTGGTCGGTGGCGTCGTTGAGGCCGAAGTTGAACACGATGGCGCAATTAAGGACCGCTGGCAGCCGTGCTGTCACTTCCGCCTGCCAGCGGGGCAGCAGGTCCGCCGAAGTGTCGCCTCGAATGCCAAGATCGTAATAGGTCAGGTCATGGCCGGCCCGCACTTCGGCGGCACAAAGATGTCCGGGCCAACCCAGCATCGTTCCGTCGCCAGTGCCATTGGTAATGCTATCGCCGATGAAGCAGGTGCGCAGTTGGGTCATGGGCTTACTCATGTGTCTCGTTGTTTGATGGGAACGATAAGCTGCAATTCGCCCGACAGTGTCGCCGGATCGAAGCGATGGTCGTAGCGTTCGATATCGTATTCGACAGTCGGCACATAGTCGGATGTCGGCATCCAGTGGCGCCATATGGCGTCGTAGGCGGCACCGATTTCTGCGCCGATGGGGCCGCCTCTGAGAGGCAGTGTAAACACGGCGGCTTGGCTGCCGCCAATCTCGCGCCCGTCCATGCCGTTCGGAACGGCGGAAAGATTTTGGACTTCAATTGCCGCCATGTAATCGAGCGCCAACTTGGCGCGGTCGATCATGGTGGAGATGCCGTAGGCCGCGCCGCCGTCCGCCTTGAAGACAGCGTTTGGGATTTCATGCATGTGGCTATGCAACGTCTTCCAGAGTGTTGCGATTTCCCCCAACGTGTCGCGGTGGAAAGATTGCTCCAATCCGACAATGTAGGTTTTTTGAAAGTCGCGAATTTCCGGATTGAGAAAATCGTCGACCATGGTCAGCCAATTGCTGCCGCATCCGGCGCCACCACGCAAAAGCGATCCGACAGGGCAACCAGTTCGGCACGGTGCAGATCCGCCGCCGCGACCACACCGCCTTTGCCGTCGGGCAAATCGCGTGTCGCGCAGGCGGCATCGATGACGGTGGAGAAATACCCATGATCGAGCGCCGAGCGCACGGTGGCGCTGATGCACATGTGGGTCATGAACCCGGCCACGATAAGCTTGCCGCGCTCGGTGGCTTTCAAATGTTCGTCCAAGTCGGTGCCGGCGAAGCTGTTGGGCAGCCCCTTGCCGATGACCGTCTCACCATCAGCCGGCGCGACCGCGTCGCAGATGCCGCCTCGCGGCGCGTCCCAGTCGAAGGCACCGCCGGGTTGACCCTTGTGACGGATATGGATCACCGGCGCAGCGTTTGCGCGCGCCGCCGCCAGCAACTTGGCGCATTCCGCCAGCGCCGCATCCACGCCCGCCAACGGCACCGCGCCGGTGACGTACTCGTTTTGGCAATCGATGAGGATCAGCGTGCTTTCGTCCCAGCCCGCAGGCGTGAGATCGGCGCCAGCCATTTGCAGCAAGGTTTTGGGCAAGGTTGGATCAGGCATGCGACCTCCGATGATGGGAAAATCAAAATGGCCCTTATCCTGAAGGCCTCAGGCGCGCCAATCAAACCTTTGTTCCAGCACCGTGCGGCCCCAGGTGGCTGCCTCGTGCTCCTCGGTCAGTTCAAAACCGGCCAGTTCGTAAAGACGGCGCGCCGCGTGCAGGCCGTGGAAGGTGGAAAGATAGACCCCGGAGAAACCCTTTTTGCGGACAAAGTCCATGGCATTGCCGATCAAGCGCGAGCCCACGCCGTTGCCGCGCATCTCGTCGCTGAGAATAAACCAATGCAATTGCGCGAGCTTGCGGTTCAAGCTGTCGACAACAATCCCACCCTCGACGGTTCCGTTCAGCACCGCCAATTGGATGAAATCCCAAGTCGGATCGTATCGACCGAGAAACTCTCCCATGTCGGCGGCGACGACACCCTCGTATCGGTGGTCGAAGCCCCAGTCACGCGCGTAATAGGCGGATTGCAGAGCGCACAAAGAAGTCAGCCCGCCCGGTCGGTATCCACTCAGGGTGATTTCTTGCTTCATTCGACTCTCCTATTCGAGAGAGAGAATAATGCCCGTTCAATTGCGTCCGCTCAACAATCCGCGCGCGATCACATGGCTTTGAATCTCTGCGGCACCCTCGAAGATGTTGAGGATGCGGGCATCACAGAGTACGCGCGAAATCGGGTATTCAAGTGCATAGCCGTTGCCGCCATGGATTTGCAGGGCGTTGTCGGCGTTGGACCAGGCGACCCGTGCGGCGAGCAGTTTCGCCATGCCGGCCTCAATGTCGCAGCGCCGGTCGGAATCTTTCTCGCGCGCCGCGTCATAGGTGAGCTGGCGGGCGATCATGGTTTCCACCGCCATCCACGCAAGCTTGCCGCAGACGCGCGGGAAGTCGTAAATCGGCTTGCCGAACTGGATGCGTTCCTGGGCGTAGCTCATGCCCAGCTCCATGGCGTTTTGCGCGACGCCGACGGCGCGAGCCGCTGTTTGGATACGGGCCGATTCGAACGTTGCCATCAATTGCTTGAAGCCCTGGCCTTCTTCGCCGCCGAGCAATTGCGATTTAGGGATTTCGAAACCGTCGAAGCCAATCTCGTATTCCTTCATGCCCCGGTAGCCCAAGACCTCGATCTCGCCGCCCGACATGCCTTCGGCTGGGAACGGGTTTTCCGGATCGTCGGAGCGTGGCTTTTCGGCCAGGAACATCGACAAGCCCTTGTAGCCGGGCTCGTCCGCGTTGGAGCGCGCCAGGAGCGTCATCATATCGGTGCGCGCCGCGTGCGTGATCCAGGTCTTGTTACCCTTGACTTTATAGACGTCGCCGTCGAGTTCCGCCCGAGTGCGAAGCGAGGCCAGGTCGGAGCCCGTATTGGGTTCGGTGAAGACGGCGGTCGGCAAGATTTCGCCGGACGCAATCTTCGGCAGATAGTATTCTTTTTGTTCGTCGGTGCCACCCAGGCGGATCAACTCAGCCGCGATCTCGGAGCGCGTTCCCAAAGAGCCGACACCGATGTAGCCGCGGCTCAGTTCTTCCGTCACCAGACACATGGAGATTTTACCGAGCCCCAGCCCGCCGAATTCCTCCGGTACGGTGAGGCCGAAAACACCCAGTTCCGCCATCTGTTCGACGACGGGCATGGGGATGAAGTCGTCCTTCAAGTGCCATTCGTGCGCGTCGGGCATGACCTGTTCATCGACAAAGCGTCGAAACTGGTCACGGATCATATCCAGGGTTTCGTCGCCCAGGCCCAACTCACCATAGTGCCCGTCGGCAATCAACTCGGCAATGCGCATGCGCACAGCATTGGTGTTGCCCACCGCCATGAGCGTGCCCATGGCGGCGTTGCACATCCCGTGCAGCTGTTCGTTGCCGACGCCGATATCCGCAAGCCGCACCACTTCAACCTGGGAGATGGCGATGCCGCCGCAGATCTGGTTCAGGTACTCGCCATAGGCCGCCTGCACCATGAGCTGTTCCAGCTCGCCGAGTTTGCCCTCGGCTTCAAGTCTACGCCCCCAATCGAGCATGTGGCGAAGGCCCTCGACGTAGGTCGTCAGCCACGAGAAACCATGTGCGGCGAATTGCTCGGCTTCCAAGGCCTCGCCATCGACGCGACCGTCGCGGAAGACCTTGTCCGACAGTGCCTGACGCGCGGCGAGCAAAATCTCGTCCGCTGCCGCCATGGCGTCGTCACAGGTGGCGAACAAGTTGTCGAGAAGCGGGTTCTCGGTCGTGAGGGCCCCATCCATGATCAGTCTCCCGTTGTCGTCGTGTCGGCTTGGGCCTCAGCCCGCGATGCAGTCCTCGATGGTGCGCCGGCCCGGTTTTACGGCCTGTACCATCACCGCCATGTTGCCGGGCTTATGCTGATTGCGCAGCATTTTCATGTGCGCTTCGGGGATGTCATCCCACGAGAACACTTCCGACATGCACGGGTCCAAGCGCCGTTCGATGACCAATTGGTTGGCCTGCGAAGCTTGCTTCAGGTTGGCAAAGTGGCTGCCCTGGATGCGCTTTTGGCGCATCCAGACGAAGCGCGCGTCCATGGTCAGGTTGTAGCCGGTGGTGCCGGCGCAAAAGACCACCATGCCGCCGCGTTTAACGACGTTGCAACTGACCGGGAAAGTAGCCTCGCCCGGATGTTCGAAGACGAAGTCCACGTCGTTGCCCTTGCCGGTAATTTCCCAGATGGCTTTGCCGAACTTGCGGGTTTCTTTCATGTAGTCGGAAAAGCCGTCACCGTTGACCTCGGGCAATTGGCCCCAGCAGTTGAAGTCTTTGCGGTTGATGACACCCTTGGCACCCAGGCCCATGACGAAGTCGCGCTTGTCTTCGTCCGAGATCACGCCGATGGCGTTGGCCCCGGAAACAGCGCAAAGCTGGATGGCCATCGAGCCCAAGCCGCCCGATGCACCCCAGACCAACACGTTGTGGCCGGGACGCAGAATGTGCGGCCGGTGGCCGAACAACATGCGGTAGGCAGTGGCCAGCGTCAGGGTGAAACACGCACTTTCTTCCCATGTCAGATGCTTGGGACGCGGCATGCATTGCTGTGTTTGTACGCGGGCGAATTGAGCGAACGAGCCGTCTGGCGTCTCGTAGCCCCAAATGCGCTGCGAGGTGGAGAACATCGGATCGCCGCCGTTACATTCCTCGTCGTCGCCGTCATCTTGGTTGCAGTGTACGACGACTTCGTCGCCGACCTTGAAGCGAGTGACCTTGTCGCCCACGGCCCAGACGACGCCCGACGCGTCCGATCCGGCGATATGGTATTCGGCCTTGTGATAATCGAACGGCGATATAGGCGTGCCCAGCGCGGCCCACACACCGTTGTAGTTAACGCCGGCGGCCATCACCATGACCAGCACGTCGTGGCTGTCCAGCAAGGGTGTATCAACCACTTCGACCTGCATGGCGGTGTCCGGGTCGCCATGGCGTTCGCGCCGGATGGCCCAGGCGTACATGTTCTTCGGCACATGGCCAAGCGGCGGAATTTCGCCCAGTTCATACAGGTCTTTTATCTCCTGGCCGGGGAACAGATCGACGACTTCAGCGGCTTCGGTCATGGTGGGCTCCTTGGTCTGGGGGCCGGCGGCCGGCCCGGAAATTTAGCTGGTCTCGTCTTAGACGGTCGTGTAGGTTTCCGCAATGCACAATTTGTTAATTACGTGTTATTACATATAAACGAAATAATATTACGTGTAATTTTACGTAATTTCAAATGGTTAGGGAAATTCGACTCGTAAACGGGAATGCGCACATGACGGAAAAATTCGCAAACGCAACATCTCAAAATTCGAATATGAAAGACCGCCCTTGGCTGTTCCGCACCTATTCCGGCCATTCGTCTGCGGCGGCCTCGAACGAGCTATATCGTAAGAATTTGGCGCGCGGACAAACAGGCCTCAGCGTCGCTTTCGATCTTCCCACCCAAACCGGTTACGATTCGGATCACCCGCTGGCCCGCGGCGAGGTTGGCAAGGTCGGCGTGCCCATCGGGCACTTGGGCGATATGCAGACCTTGTTCGATGGCATTCCGCTTGGCGAGATGAACACATCGATGACGATTAATGCGCCGGCTGCATGGCTGTTGGCACTGTATATTGCGGCGGCGGAAAAGCAGGGTGCGGCGCGCACGGAGCTCTCCGGCACCACGCAAAACGACGTTATCAAAGAATATCTGTCACGCGGCACTTATATCTTCCCGCCGGCGCCGAGCTTAAAATTGACCGCCGATGTCATCAGTTTCACTTACACGGAATTGCCCAAATGGAACCCGGTCAATGTGTGCTCGTACCATCTGCAGGAAGCCGGTGCGACACCGGAGCAGGAACTGGCTTTTGCGCTCGCCACGGCGATTTCGGTTTTGGATCAGGTGCGCTCATCGGGCCAAGTGCCGCCGGAGGATTTCCCGAAAGTCGTGGGGCGTATCAGTTTCTTCGTCAACGCCGGCATTAAGTTCATCACCGAGATGTGCAAGATGCGGGCATTTACTGATCTGTGGGATGAAATCACCGCCGAGCGCTACGGCGTCGAGGACCCGAAGATGCGTCGCTTCCGCTATGGCGTGCAGGTGAACTCGCTCGGCCTGACCGAACAGCAGCCCGAAAACAACGTCTACCGGATTTTGCTGGAGATGCTGGCGGTGACGCTTTCAAAGGGCTCGCGCGCGCGCGCCGTGCAACTGCCGGCTTGGAACGAGGCCTTAGGCCTGCCGCGCCCGTGGGATCAGCAATGGTCGCTGCGCTTGCAGCAGATCGTCGCTTACGAAACCGATCTGTTGGAATACGGTGATATCTTTGACGGATCTGCGGTGGTGCAGGCGAAAGTGGATGCACTGAAGGAATCCGCGCGCCAGGAACTCGCCGCTATCGATGCCATGGGCGGCGCCGTCAACGCGGTCGATTCGAGCTACATGAAACGTTGCCTGGTGGAGAGCAATGCCAAACGCTTGGCCGCCATCGAGGCCGGCGATCAGGTGGTGGTCGGGGTCAACAAGTTTCAAGAAGGCGAGCCTTCGCCTCTGGCTGGCCCGGGTGGCAATGGCGAGGACGCTTTTCTGGCTGTCGATCCTGCAGTGGAAGCGCGCCAGATCGATGCGCTCAACGCGTGGCGCTCAACGCGCGATGCGAACGCGTCAACAGCCGCGTTGAAAGAGTTGGAACAGGCTGCCCGAGAAGATCGAAATATCATGGAGGCCTCAATTGCCTGCGCGCATGCCGGGGTTACCACGGGTGAATGGGGTGCTGCGCTTCGCGGCGTGTTTGGCGAATATCGGGCGCCCACGGGTGTCGGCGGCGCGCAATCCGTGCGGGTGGCGCAGTTGGACAGCGTGCGGACGCGGGTCGACGCCGTCTCAAACAAACTGGGCGGGCGCATCAAGATGCTGGTCGGCAAGCCGGGCCTTGATGGCCATTCCAACGGTGCCGAACAGATTGCCGTGCGCGCCCGCGATGCCGGAATGGAGGTCATCTACGAAGGCATTCGTCTGACGCCTGAAGAGATTGTCAGCGCCGCCGTGCAGGAAGGTGTGCATGTGATCGGGCTGTCGATCTTGTCGGGTTCACACGTGCCGCTGGTCACGGAAGTCATGGATCGGCTGCACGAGGCCGGCTTAAACGATGTTCCGGTGGTTGCCGGTGGTATTATCCCCGAAGATGATGCCGAGACGCTCCGCGCCGCCGGCGTCACTCGGGTCTATACGCCGAAAGACTTCGATCTCAACGCGATCATGTCGGAGATTGCCGATATCGTCGAAGGTGCGATGCAGGACGCCGCCTGAGGGCGGGCTTATTGAGGGCGGGCTACTTTGCCTCCTCACCCTTGGGCACCATGCCGGGTGGGTAAACGGGGATCAGGTCGACATCGTCTTCGCTCTTTGTTTGCGGGTTGTCGACCTTCGGTTTCAAAGCCAAGGTCAGGTAAGTGGCGACGCCTGGTTGCAGCTCATCGCGGATGTAGCTCCAAGACACATAGAGCGCGCCGCGGTCCCGGTACTCGAGAATGTCCTCGTCGTCGCCCAGCGTGAAAAACGTTTTCGCCAGATTTGTGCTCTGGCCAATGTAAACCCAGCCCGGCTGCACGCCTGTGTGCCAGATGGCGAATACGCCGGATTTACCGTCTAGCCCCGCGGCTTCCGGGTCGAGATCCAAAAACTTGGGAAACCGTCCGCCCTCGCCATGGGTCCATTTCGGATCCTGCGGTGGGCCGAGGGGTTTCCGTTTTTTCTTGCGGCCAAACAGTGCCATGTTTTCCGTCCGTATGATACCAGTCGAATGTTGGTAGGATTTTATCTACATTCTTCCGTATGACAACAGTAGCCACACATTTCTGAGCGTTTATGACAATCAATATTTTCGCGCTTTCGGTCGGGTTATCGATTATCGGCTTGATGTTCGTATTTACGCTCATCAGCGGCAGCCCGCCGACGCCCACATCGCCTAGGGTTCGGCGTGCGGTTCTGGCCCTGTTGCCGCGCCGCTTGCCTGCGGGAATAATTTATGAGTTGGGGGCCGGATGGGGTGGAAACGCGATTGCTTTGGCGACGGCATTTCCTGATCGCACGGTCATTGGCGTCGAGCTTTCCCCCTTGCCTTGGTTGGTTTCGCGCCTGCGGCTTCTATTTAACCCGCGGAAAACCCTGGATTTCAGATGCGACAATTTCATGGCGCAAGAGCTTTCAGATGCGGCTTTGGTCGTCTGCTATGTGGGCCATGCCCAAATGACGCAATTGCAACCAAAGTTGGCCGCCGAAATGGCGCCCGGGACTTTGGTGTTGACCCATACCTTCGCCATGCCGGACTGGAGGCCCGTCGATACTGTGCAGGCTGACGATATCTATCGTAGCCCGGTTTATTTGTATGAGGTGCCCTATCAAGAGCCCAATCAGTCGAGCGGTGCTGATGCCTCTGCCAGCCACGATGCCGCGGCGGGTGGCAGCAGCCCCGATAGCTGATTAAGGACCGTGGCGTGGTAGGCATTGAGCCATGCGGTTTCATCGACGTCGAGCAAAGCTGTGTCGATCAGAGACCGGTCGATGGGCGCGAGCGTCAGAGTTTCAAAGGCCATATAGTCGGCATCGCCGGCGCTGCCGTCGGCACGCGACACCAAAACCAAATTCTCAATGCGGATGCCGTAGGCGCCGGTGAGATAGAATCCGGGCTCATTTGATATCACCATGCCCGGCTGTAAGGCGACTTGGCTCGGCATTTTCGATATCCGCTGCGGGCCTTCGTGTACGCTCAAGTAACTGCCGACGCCATGCCCGGTGCCATGGTCGTAGTCGAGCCCCGCCTGCCACAAGGCTTGGCGCGCAAGTACGTCAAGTTGGCTGCCGGTGGTGCCTTTCGGGAACACAGCGCGGGCCAGCGCGATATGGCCCTTGAGCACCAGCGTGAAATGTCGGCGCATATCGGCTGTGGGCGCGCCGATGGCGATGGTGCGGGTGATGTCCGTGGTGCCGTCCGGGTATTGGGCGCCTGAATCGACCAGATACAGCGAGCCCGGTTCCAGGCGGCGGTCGGTCTCCGGCGTAACCCGGTAATGCACAATGGCACCATTGGGGCCTGCGCCGGAGATGGTTGGGAAGCTCAAATCGCGAAACAGATCATGCTCGCGACGCAACGTTTCGAGCTTGTCGGCGGCAGCCATCTCCGTGATGGCGCCCGATTCTGCTTCGGCGGCCAACCACGTCAAAAATCGCACCATAGCAACGCCGTCGCGAAGGTGCGCGGTGCGCATCCCTTCCCTTTGCTGGGTGTTTTTGCAGGCTTTTGCCAATTGGCAGGGGTCGGCGCGACCGTCGACACGGGCGCCGGCCTGTTTCAAGCGGTCGTGAATCCAGGCTGCCGCCATCGCCGGGTCGGCGCGCACGGTACGGTTTTCATCGCCTAGCCGGTCCAGTGCCGGCCCCAACTCGTCAGGCGCGTGCACGGTGACAGCTTCATCCAAGGTGGCGGTCACTTCGGGGGAGAGTTTTTCTGGGTCGATAAACCATTCGGCGTGGGTGTCGGCATGCAAGATGGCGAATGACAGCGCGAAGGGCGTAAACGGGACATCGCTGCCACGGATATTGAAAAGCCAAGCGATGGAATCGGGCGCTGTCAGGACGACGGCATCCGTATCTTCGGATTTCAGCAGAGCGCCGATGCGGTTGCGTTTTTCGGATGAGGTTTCGCCCGTGTATTTTGCAGCCAGCGGGCTGACAGGCGCCAGAGGTGGTGGAGGTTGGTCGGGCCAAACAGCATCGACAGGATTGCCGTCGGAGGGGCAGAGCTCGACACCGGCTTTCTTGCACGCCGTGCGATAGCGGCTCAGTTGCGCGGGCGTCATAAGCCAGGGGTCGTAGCCCAGGCGTTGACCGTCGGAAAGCGTCTCAATGATCCACTCGGTCACTGGCTGGTCGGTTATGTGGCGTCGCGCATATAGGGTTCCGTCAACCTCTGTTTCCGCTTGCAGGGTGTAGCGGCCATCCGTGAATACCGCCGCACTTTCAGCCGCCACAGCGGCCATGCCGGCAGAGCCCGTAAAGCCCGTCAGCCAGGCTAGGCGATCAGCGCGTTCGGAAACGTACTCGCCCTGGTGTTCGTCGCTACGTGGGATCAGAAACGCATCTAATTTTCGCGTCGCCAGTTCGTGGCGCAGCCGGGCCAGCCGATCGGGCCGTGAATCGGGCGGATTTGCATCCGAAGTCGTCCGTTCTTGTTTCTCATTCATATCTTCAACCTAGGATGCGGCGTGGCGCTCTGCAAGGCGTCCCGGAGCTATGTAAAAACAGCAATGCTGCAGTGCAGCAATTGCGCTATGCGCAAGGCGCATACGATCGTATATCTTGATCAGACGGTGACGCACGAGCGTTCACCGCATCTCCTCATGTATTGGACAAAACCATGTTTGCATCAAATGCGGGCCAGAAGGCTCAGGTCGACGTTATTTCTCATCTCCACCCTTGCGGCCCAGCGATACCGGCGAAACCCGGATTTAACCTTGGCGCATGGTTCCGCGGCTTGATTGAAGCGCTACGCAAAAACGCCCGAGCCAGAGCTGACCGGGCTCGTCTGATGGCCATGGACGACCGCCAGTTGGACGACATCGGCCTGACACGAGGTGACATCGAAAATGTGATCAACGGCACCTACAATTACACCAGTCGTTCGGTCGTCCAAAAACCGACCTCGGTTGAGGTCGAAACTGTACATGCCGACGACCACAAACTCGCCGCGTAAATCTATCCGGCGGTAACCGATGCCATGGCGGCCAATGCATTTTTGTATTGGCGCGCCAGGTCGGCGACACGTTCAGCAGCCGGCACCACTTCTTTGACCGCGCCGATGCCCTGTCCGCTGCCCCAGATGTCCTTCCAGGCTTTGGTTTTCGTCGATTCCCCTTCGCCGAATTTCATCTTCAAGCCACCATCACTCGGCAGATTGTCGGGATCGAGACCATTGGCTTCCAGCGTTGGGCGCAAATAATTGCCCCACACGCCGGTGAAGTAGTTTGAATAAACGATATCTTCTGAGCCGCAATCGGCAATCATGCGTTTGTACCCGTCTTCGGCATTGGCTTCTTCCGTCGCGATAAACGGCGAGCCGATGTAGGCCAGGTCAGCGCCCATGGCTTGAGCGGCCAGGATAGATTTGCCATTGGCGATGGAGCCCGACAGCAGCAGCGGGCCATCGAACCATTCACGGATTTCCTGCACCAAGGCAAACGGAGACAGCGTACCTGCGTGACCGCCGGCGCCCGCGGCCACAGCGATCAGGCCATCGGCGCCTTTTTCGACAGCTTTTTTGGCAAACGTATTGTTGATGACGTCATGCAAGGTGATGCCGCCGTAAGAGTGAATGGCGTCGTTGACCTCGGGCCTAGCACCCAGTGAGGTAATGACGATCGGCACTTTGTGCTTCACACAAAGCTCGACGTCCTGCATCAGCCGTTCGTTGGTGCGGTGTACGATCTGGTTGACGGCAAAAGGAGCGGCGGGAGTGTCGGGGTTGGCCTGGTTGTAGCGGTCCAGTTCCTCATTGATGCGGGTCAGCCATTGGTCGAGCAGTTCGATGGGCCGTGCATTGAGCGCCGGGAACGAGCCGACAATGCCAGCCTTGCATTCGGCCAGCAAAAGATCGGGGTTGGAAATGATGAATAGCGGGGCAGCCACGACAGGCAGCCGCAAGGGGTCGAAGACGGATGGCAGGCTCATTAAATTCAGACCTCTATGTTGGGTGGAGTTTCAGGCTTTTGCAGTACCAACGGGTTTCGGGGTGATGAATTTGTAACCCCTTCGCTGCAGGCAGCTTCTGTACAGGCTTTCGTAATTCCTCTTGGCGCTGTGTTGACGCATGAGCGCATTGTAGCCTGCGGCCTGATCGATGCCGCCGGCTGACGGTGCGGGTTGCAAGGCTAGGTCATCCTCAGCCAGCCTTCGTGCGCGGGAGCGGCAGGTGGCGCTGTCGACGGCCCATTCATCGGGTGTCATGCCTGGCTTGTACCAAGTTTTTTTCGTTGATGCGCAGCCGCTAACCACAAAGACAACGCCAAGAGCAGATAAGATGAGCAAAGATCGCAAAGAGAAAATCATGATACCCATGGTAACCGCTCTCAGGCGTTCGTCAAAGAGTGCAATTGCAAGCTGCAGCGTAAGTCTTTCCACATTCTTCATGAAACCGTAGTGTTATCGCATGATTGCTTATGATCTCTACATTGCCTACGTGCTCGCGACCACGGCGCTGGTATTGATGCCGGGGCCGATCGTCACCTTGACCGTCGCCAATAGTTTGGCGCACGGCGCTGGACGCGGCGTGCTGACAGTCGCAGGGGCGACCGCGGGGTCAGGTGTGTTGCTTGCCTGTGGGGCGCTGGGCTTGGCTTGGGTGCTGTCGGAGCTAAGCGAGTGGGTCAACGTAATCAGATGGGTAGGTGCAGCTTACTTGATCTTTCTAGGGGTCAGGCAATGGCGCTCCAAGCCCGTAGATTTGGACGATGCCCATGCCGACAAGGGTCGAGTGGCCTCAGTCGTGCTGCATGGATTTGTGGTCGCCGTCACCAATCCCAAAACCATCCTGTTTTATGCCGCTTTTTTTCCGCAATTTATTGACACCGCGCGGCCGCTGGAGCCGCAATTGTGGATCATGAGCGCGACCTTTCTGGTGATCGGGTTTTCCTTGGATAGCGGTTACGCAATGATGGCGGGGCGCCTGCGCCGCTGGTTGAGCGGTGCGAACAAGGGGCGGTTACGCAACCGCATTACAGGCTCGCTGTTGATGATCACGGGTGCAGGTTTGGCGCTGGTGCGACGATAGATTTCGGATTGAGCTAACTTCAGTCTATCCAATGGTAGCGCAAATTCGTGATTTCCGTTGTGAGATGAGTTCGCTCGGGCGCAATGTTGAACAGGCCTTGCTCCTCCCGGTGGCCTGGGCTAAACCCCTTGCAATTCTGCCAATGACTGGATTTTTCAGGAGCCTGATATGCCCTTTGATGATTACATCGTCGCCGATATGGACCTCGCCGAATGGGGCGCCAAGGAGATCGACATTGCCGAAACGGAAATGCCCGGCCTTGTCGCCATCCGCGAAGAATATAAGGCGAGCCAGCCCCTGAAGGGCGCGCGCATCGCCGGCTCCTTACACATGACCATCCAGACGGCTGTGTTGATCCAGAGCCTGAAGGCCTTGGGTGCCGATATTCGCTGGGCATCGTGCAACATTTATTCGACGCAAGACCACGCCGCGGCAGCCATCGCTGCCGACGAAATTCCGGTGTTTGCCGTGAAGGGCGAAACGCTCGAGGAATACTGGGAATATGCCCACAAGATATTTGAATGGTCCGATGGTGGCACGCCAAACATGATTCTGGACGATGGCGGTGACGCGACGCTGATGGTTCATCTCGGCATCAAGGCGGAGAAAGATATCTCAGTGCTCGATAATCCCGGCAGTGAAGAAGAAGAAGTATTGTTTGCGGCAATTAAAAAACGCGTCGCCGAACAGCCCGGCTGGTATTCCGAACTGGGCAAAAACATCAAAGGTGTGACCGAGGAAACCACCACCGGCGTGCATCGTTTGCAGGAAATGGCCAATGACGGCTCACTGTTGTTCCCGGCCATTAACGTCAACGATTCGGTGACCAAGTCGAAATTCGACAATAAGTACGGCTGCCGCGAAAGCCTGGTCGACGGCATTCGCCGTGCCACAGATGTGATGATGGCGGGCAAGGTTGCCGTGGTTGCCGGTTACGGCGATGTCGGCAAGGGTTCGGCGGAAAGCCTGCGTAGCTCCGGTTGCCGGGTGCTGGTCACCGAGATCGATCCTATCTGTGCTTTGCAGGCTTGCATGGAAGGTTTCGAAGTCGTGACCATGGAAGAGGCCGCACCGCGCGGGGATATCTTCGTCACCACGACCGGCAACATCGACATCATTACCGTCGATCACGTGCGGGCCATGAAAGACCGTGCCATCGTTTGCAACATCGGTCACTTCGATAATGAAATTCAGGTCGCAGGCCTGAAGAATTTCAAATGGACCAACATCAAGGCCCAAGTTGATGAGATTGAACTGCCGGACGGTAAACGTATCATCTTGCTGGCCGAGGGTCGCCTAGTGAACTTGGGCTGCGCCACCGGCCACCCGAGCTTTGTCATGTCGGCGTCGTTTACCAACCAAGTTTTGGCGCAGATGGAAATCTGGGAGAACCCCGGCAAATATGACAACAACGTTTTCGTATTGCCCAAGCATCTCGACGAAAAGGTGGCGATGCTGCACCTGGAGAAACTTGGCGCCAATCTGAGCACGCTAAGCCAGGAACAGGCCGACTATATCGGCGTCGCCACAGCGGGTCCGTTCAAGCCGGAAGCCTACCGCTACTAGGGCTCGACAATAACGGCGTCATCAAAAGAAGTTGATGACGCCGCCATCGGGTTGTTCGTTCATTCGAATTGATGCGACACTCTCTCCACCATCACGGAGGAGAGAGGTGCCCTATGTGCCGATGGCTGGCCTACGCCGGACCGCCGATTTATCTCGATAGTCTGATCTTAAAGCCGAAACGCTCGCTGATCACTCAGAGTCGGGCCGCACAACAAAGCCTATCGAGCATCAATGCCGATGGTTTCGGCATTGGTTGGTATGGTGACAAGGAAACACCGGGCGTTTACCGCGATATCTTGCCGGCTTGGAACGACACCAATCTCAAGAGCTTGGCGGCTCAGGTGCGCTCTGGCCTGTTTTTCGGCCATGTTCGGGCGACTACGGGAACACCGGTCATCAAGGTCAATTGCCACCCGTTTACGTATGGCCGTTACCTGTTTATGCACAATGGCGTCATCGGCGGCTTTTCCAAGGTCCGGCGCGCCCTAACCATGGCGATCGCGCCGGAACTTTTTCCCGAGCTTCAGGGCACGACGGATAGCGAGGTTTTTTTCCTCCTGCTGCTCACCCGTGGCCTGGAAAATGACCCGGAGACGGCATTTGCCCAGACGGTTGCGCTGGTCGAGACGGAAATGAAGGCTGCCGGTGTGACCGATCATTTCGCCATGACGGCGGCGGTGAGTGATGGTGAAACCATTTATGCGCTGCGCTACGCCAGTGATCCCTACGCACCCAGTCTGTATTACGCCATCGGCGTGCACCCGCTGGATAATCTCGGTGTCCCCGCTGTTGAAGCCGACCAAGCCTGTCTGATCGTTTCCGAGCCCTTGGATGAGGTTGAAGACCAATGGCACGAGGTGCCACCGTCTCACATGTTGATTGCGGGTAGCGGTGGGATCGGCGTATTTCCTTTTGAACCGGGTACTTAAGGGCGCTCTGTCCTTGCCCGCGCCGCCGCGCAATGGCTAAATGGCGGCATGGATGTTGGCGCGATATTAAAAACCACGGACCCGGCCTTGTTGGGGGCTTTCGGGGCAGGGTTTGTCGCGTTCGTGCTGTTGGTCATGTATATCGCGCAACGCGCCCGCGTACGCCGATTGTTGTCGGAACGCGACCGGCTTGAGGGGGTCGCGACCCGGGCTCGGGAAATCCTCGCCACCGCACCAGATGGTATTTTTCTTTGGGACCATCTGCTTGGCGGCATAACGTGTTCGCGCCGGCTTGCCGTGTTGCTGGGCCTCGAGGCCGGTACTCAGGCTCGCTATGACGACATTCGCGCCAAATTCGATGAAGAGGCTCTGGCCCGTCTGGAGCGCCACGTTTCGGGCCTGCGCGGCAACGGCACCCCATTCGATGCCTTGTTGCCTATGGGCGACCGGCTTTTGCAGGCCGTCGGCGCGCGCGCGGAAACCGAAGACGGACAATCGGTGGCCGATATCGTGTGGATGCGTGACGTGACGGCGGTTCGGGGCGAGGTCTCCGGCACACCGTCGGAGGTGACGGCTGATGCGCCGCCGCGCGGCAATGTATCGGGCCTTGATGACCGACATTTGACGGCGCTGTTGGATGCCATGCCGTTCCCTATTTGGCTGCGCGATTCCGGGCTCAAGCTGGCGTTCGTCAATCGTGCGGGCGAGGGGGTTGCGAAAAGCGAGCCTGAAATGGCCATGCAGGCGCGCGGCAGCGGACAAGCCGTAAGCGAGCGCCATCTGATCGACAAGAGCGGTCGCGCCAATCTGATGGATATTACCGAGGTACCGTTGGGTCAGTTGGGCGCAGAAGGCGAGACGACGGGTGGCACAGTCGGCTTTGCCGTTGATCGCACGGAACGCGAAGAGGCGGAAAGCGCGCTGAAGCAAAAGTCGGCTGCTCGCGACGCCGTGTTCGAGACCTTAGGCTCGGCGGTGGCCATCTATGGCAGCGATAGACGATTGGAATTCTTCACCCGTGCTTATGCGCGAATGTGGTCCTTGGATGCTAGCTGGCTGCAAGAAGCGCCGGAGTTCGGCGAGGTTTTCGAAAAATTACGCGAGGCTCGACAATTGCCTGAGGTCGCTGATTTTCGAGCCTTCAAGGCGGAAAGCCTGGCGCTGTTCGGTGCCTTGCAATCGGCCGAGACCGACATGATGCATTTGCCCGATGGGCGCGCCATTCGCCGCACCATTGCGCCGCACGGCGACGGCGGACTTGCGTTCGCGTTCGAAGACCTGAGCGAACAGTTGCAATTGGAGCGATCGGTCAACGAGCTCAGCGCCGTGCAGCGCGAAACCCTCGACAATCTGCACGAGGGCGTAGCCGTATTTGGAAGTGATGGCAGGTTGAAGTTGTACAACCCGGTTTACGCCCGGCTTTGGGGTTTGGACGAAGAGACGCTGGCTACCGCCCTGCATATATCAGAGGTGGTCGATAGGACTCGCACCATGGTGCCGCCGCCGGAAGGCACGGAGCGTTGGGCTGATGAGGCCTGGATGGCGCAGCGTGATCTTACCGTAACGCGGTTGCTGTCGCGGGCCGCAACTCAAGGCCAGCAACAGCTAACCAGTGGCACGGTCATCGATTTCGCCACGGTACCGCTGCCGGACGGCGCGGTGCTGCTGTCGTATCTGGATGTGACCGACGGTGCCAGGGTCGAACATGCCTTGCGCCAACAGGCTATTGCCTACCGCGAAGCCGATCGGATGAAGTCGGAATTTATCGCCAACGTATCGCATGAGGTCCGCACGCCGATGAACACCGTCATCGGTTTCGCCGATATGCTGAGCCAGAACTACTTCGGTGAACTCAATCCACGCCAGCAAGATTATGCCATCGGCATTCTCAATACGTCACGTGGGCTTGTGTCGATCATCGGAGATATTCTGGATCTGGCTTCCATTGAGGCCGGCCAGTTGGAACTGCAGCGCGAGACCTTCGATGCACACGCGATGCTGGTCAGCGCGCTCAACCTCATTCAAGAGCGAGCGCGCCGCAAGGAATTGAAGGTAACCTTCGATTGTCCCACTGACATCGGTTGGATGGTGGCTGACGAACGGCGCCTGAAACAAGTTGTGTTCAATCTGTTGTCCAACGCCATCACCTATACACCGCCACGCGGCAGCCTGCGTTTGGAAGCGCGCCGCAATGGCGACGAAATCGTGGTCTCGGTATCTGATACCGGTGTCGGCATTCCCACCGACGCACGCGAGCGGGTATTCGAAGCCTTCGAGAAAGGTGACGAGGCACGCGCCGGGGCGGCAGAAGCATCGGAAGCCGGGGTTGGGCTGGGGCTGACGATCGTGAAAAATTTCGTTGAGTTGCATAAGGGCCAGGTGGAAGTGAAATCGCAACCGGGCCGCGGCACCACAGTGACATGCTTTATTCCCGCCGGTCATCTGGGCGGCAGTGTTGAGACGGCGGAAGCCCGACCGGCGTTGGATATGGGCGATGTGCCGCGCGCTGAACCAGCGCCCGCGCCCCAACCCATACCCGCGTCTGAAGCGGCTCCGCAATCTGAAGCCGAGGCAGCCCAGCCCAGGGCCGAGCCCGAGCCCGAGCCCGAAACGCGGCCAGACGGTGATCTCAACGATGTCTTTCCAAAGCCTGACGCTTGACCCCTGACAGGTCCGCCACCTAACACCCGCACCTTATAAATTTCCAAGATATCAGAGCCCGCGGAGCTCCTGGCGTGGAGATAAACCGTGAGCGACGAACCTAAACGCAAAAAGCGCACCATTACCGAGATCCGCAACTCTAAGACCAGCGGCGAAAAGATGGTCTATATGTCGGTGCCCGACTACACCTCAGCCCAGTAGGTGGAGATGGCTGGTGCGGTCGGGCTGTTTCCATTCCAAAAACCGCACCTGCCGCTCCAGCGGTGGGCCAAGCGCGCAGAATCGTGTCATGCTTCTCCACTGGGGATGTTCATCCATCCGGAACACGGGCTTTGGCATGGTTACCGGTGCGCCTTGGCATTGGCGAAAGATTGGATTTGCCGCCAGTGGACAACCGGCCTTCGCCCTGTGAGAGCTGCCAAAACCAATCCTGCATGCAGACGTGCCCCGTCGCTGCGTTCGGCGAAGGCGGTTACGATGTGCCGGTTTGTGCGCAGCATTTGGCGACGCCGGAAGGCCGCTATTGCATGGAGCTTGGGTGCCGTGCCCGACGTGCGTGTCCCGTTGGTGCGGCGGCGCGCTACGAGCCGGAACAGGCTGCTTTCCACATGCAGACCTTCTTCAAAGCACATGGCGGGAAAACAGGCTCTTGAGCCCCGGGCGCATCTGAGAGACGATTGGCACCGTGGGAGGAGCAAGCGACATGACATATGCATTCAGTGAAGCGGACATTTCGCAATTCCAAGAGCAAGGCTACATCTGCCCCGTGCCGGTGCTGCAGGCCGATGACGTCGCGGCGTTGAGGGGACAATTGGAAGCCGTTGAAGCCAGCCAGGGCGGCAGCCTAGAGCCGCCACAACGCAACAAAGCACATTTGTTGTTCAAGTGGATTGATGACCTGATCCGCGACCCGCGCATCCTCGACCCCGTATCTCAGTTGATCGGCGAGGATCTTTTGTGCTGGAATACGCTGTTCTGGATTAAAGAAGCGGGGTCTGAGAGTTTTATCTCCTGGCACCAAGATACCCGCTATTGGGGGCTTTCAAGCGAGCAGGTGGTAACAGCATGGTTGGCGTTGTCGCCGGCGAGCATCGAAAGCGGCTGCATGCGTGTCATGCCGGGCAGCCACATTGGTGACGTATTGCCGCATGAAGATCGCTATGACGAGAACAACATGTTGACACGAGGCCAGGAAATTACCGACGGCGTCGATGACGACAAAGCCGTTTATATGCCGCTGGAACCCGGCCAGATGTCCGTTCATAACTACCGCTTGGCGCATGCATCGGGCCCAAACAATGCGCCTGACCGGCGCATCGGACTTTCCATGCACTTCATGCCGCCCGATACCGCGCAGATCGTTGGTGAATGGGACAGTGCAGCGTTGGTGCGTGGTGAAGATAAATTCCATCATTTTGAACCAACCCCTGTCCCGACCGGAGATTTTGATCCGCCGGCCGTGGCCTTCCATGCCCGCGCGACCCGCGCCATTCGCGACGTTCTGTATGCCGACGCCGCTCAAAACACGGAGAAACTTTAATGACCTCGACGCCGACCGATATTGGAAAACTGCGCACTTTCGTGCAGGAGATGACACGCTTGGTGGAAACAGCCGGTGATGATGAGGCGCGCATGATCGGCGAAGGCGGCGATCATGTGAAACGGCTTGTCGCCACAGATGACTGGCTACCCGATGAGTTCACCAAGCCGCATCCTGAGCACTTCCAGCAATACTTGCTTTATTGTGACCCGCTGGAGCGCTGGTCGGCGGTAAGTTTCGTTTGGGGCCCGGGGCAGAAAACACCCGTGCATGACCACACGGTGTGGGGGCTGGTCGGGCAAATGCGCGGGGCCGAGCGTGAAACCATGTACACGCGTGACGGCGACGGGCCCTTGGTGGTCGGTGACAGCGCAGTATTGCAACCGGGTGGTCTCACGACCGTTTCGCCGAGCATCGGCGATATTCATGTCGTGGCCAACGACATGGCGGATCAGACATCGATTTCCATCCATGTCTATGGCGGCAATATCGGCGCCGTGGCCAGGCATGTGTTCGTGCCCGAAACCGGCGAAGTGAAGGATTTCGTCTCCGGCTATTCATCCGAGGTGGTGCCCAATCTTTGGGATCGTTCGGAAGCCGTACGCGCGGCACTTTGAGAAAAAGGAAGTTCCTATGAAAAATGACTGGGCCGGCGTCTTTCCCGCGCTGATGACCGAACTCAAACCAGACGGCAGCCTCGACCTCGAGGGCACGGCGCGGCATATGGAATCGTGCCTCGATGCGGGCGTCACTGGCTTCGTGATGCTGGGCACGCTGGGTGAAAATCCGTCGCTCTATCCGGACGAAAAAGAGCAGGTGCTGCGCATGGCGGTGGAAACGGTAGCCGGGCGGGTGCCTGTGCTGAGCGGTGTGGCGGAATACACAACCGACATGGCCATCGACCACGTGCGGCGGGCTGAAAAGGCCGGGTGCGACGGCCTGATGGTGCTGCCTTGTATGGTCTATACCCAAGATCAACGCGAGGCCGTGGCGCATTTTCGCGGCGTCGCCGAAGCCACCGATCTACCGGTAATGATTTACAACAACCGCGTCGGCTACAAAGTCGACGTCAGCCCGGAATCCTTCAATGAGTTGGCCGACTGCGAGACCATCGTTGCGGTCAAGGAATCGTCTCACGACAGCCGCCGCGTCACCGATATGATCAACGTCTGCGGCGATCGCTATCGCCTGTTCTGCGGGGTCGATGACTTATTGTTGGAGAATGTGCTATTCGGTGCCGTCGGATGGGTTTGTGGCATGGTCAACAGTTTCCCGAAGGAGGCCGTGCGTCTGTTTGAATTGGCCCGCGACCAGCGCGTCGATGAGGCGCTTGAGCTTTACCGGTGGTTCATGCCGCTGTTGCACCTCGATGTGGACGTCAAGTTGGTACAGATGATCAAGCTAGCCAACCAGATCACCGGTGAAGGCACCGAGTGGGTGCGCCGCCCCCGCTTGACGCTTGAAGGCGACGAGCGCGCCATGGTCACTGCGGTGGTCGAGGAAGCGCTCGCCAACCGACCGAACCTGTAAGACATGACAGAGGGCGAGACGCGGGTAACGGTCGTCGGCGCGGGGATCGTTGGGCTTTGTTGTGCATTCCATTTACTGCGTAGCGGATACCGTGTCACTTTGATTGACCGCGACCCGCAAGGTGATCGCACTTCACACGGCAACGCGGGCGCTGTGGCGGTGGCCGAAATTCTGCCGATGCCGGCGCCGGGCATTGCGCGGAAGATTCCGGGGTTTTTATTTGACCCGTTGGGGCCGCTTTCCATTCGGTTGCGTTATTTACCTTGGCTTTGGCCGTACCTCCGACGCTTTTTGGCCGCCGCCAACCCGGCGGACTACAAAGCCGGTACGGCGGCCATGGCGGCATTGTTATCCACCGCCATGGACGACCACGAAGCGTTGCTGCAAACGATAGGCATGTCGTCGCTACTGAACCGCACGAGCGGGTTGTTCGTCTATCGCTCGGAGGCGGGGCGGGCTGCTGAGGACGCGGGTTGGGCGCTTCGGCGTGAGCTCGGCCTCGATGCCGAGCCGCTCGACCGCAAGGCCATTGAAGCCTTGGAACCGGCGCTGGGTCCAGAGGCGCAATGCGGCTACCTCACGCAAGATTGGGCGCACTACGGCGATCCAAAAGCGCTTTGTGACGGGCTCCTGGACTACCTTCGCCGGCACGGTGTCGAGATCGTCACGGGTGAGATCGTGCGGCTTGATGGTGTTGGATTATTGACGGCGGATGGCCAACACCGCGAATTTGATCGTCTCGTTGTTGCTGCCGGGGCTTGGTCTCATCGGCTGAGCGCCCAGTTCGGCGATCCGCTTCCTCTGGAGACGGAACGCGGCTACAACACGACGCTGCCCAATCCCGGCGTTTCGGTGAACCACATGACAACCTTTGCCGAAGACCAATTCGTCATGACGCCGATGGATATGGGCCTGCGTATCGGTGGTGCGGTGGAGTTCGCAGGGCTCAACGCGCCGCCTAACTACAACCGTTCAAAAGCCTTGCTGAAATTGGCCGAGCGTTATCTCCCAAGCCTCAATACGCAAGGCGGCGCGGAATGGATGGGAAACAGGCCATCAACACCGGACTCGTTGCCGGTGATCGACCGTTCGGTACGCCACCCAAACGTTTACTATGCGTTCGGCCATGGGCATTTGGGCCTCACCGGCAGTGCCACCACGGGACGGATCATTGCTGAATTGGTACAGGGGCGCGACCCGGGGCTGGACTTGATGCCCTTCCGGGTGTCACGTTTCAACTAGGAGGACGTGATGGCCACAGAAGATCCCTTGTTGCAGCCATTTCAGCTTAAGCATCTGACGTTGAAGAACCGCTTGATGTCCACCGCGCACGAGCCCGCTTATTCCGAAGAGGGCCTGCCGACGGAGCGCTACCGGCTTTACCACCGAGAGAAAGCCAGGGGCGGGTGTGCACTGACGATGACGGCGGGCTCAGCGATTGTTGCCGAAGACTCCCCCCCGGCTTTCGGCAACCTGCACGCTTATAAAGACGAGATCGTGCCGTGGCTGCGGCAACTCACCGACGATTGCCATGAGTTCGATACGGCGGTGATGATCCAATTGACGCATCTGGGGCGGCGCACCAACTGGAACCATTCCGATTGGCTGCCGGTGCTCGCACCTTCACCCATCCGCGAGCCCGCGCACCGCGCCTTTCCGAAAGAGGCCGAGGATTGGGATCTGGAACGCATCGCCGCGAATTACGCCGATGCCTCAGCGCGCATGCAGGCTGCCGGGCTGGACGGTATCGAGTTCGAGGCGTACGGCCATTTTATGGATGGCTTTTGGTCGCCCGCAACCAACACCCGCACGGACGAGTATGGCGGCTCGCTGGACAATCGGTTGCGATTTACACACAGCGTGATCGACGCGGTGCGTGATGCTGTTGGGCCCGACTTCATTGTCGGCGTCCGTTTGGTGTGTGATGAGGACTGGGAGCGTGGGCTCTCCCGAGATGAAGGCGTTGAGATCGCGCGCCGGCTGGTGGATGGCGGCGGCATTGATTTCCTGAACGTTATCCGCGGGCATATTGATAGCGACGCGGCTTTGTCAGGTGTTATTCCAGTGATGGGGCAGCGCTCTGCGCCACACTTGGATTTCTCTGGTGAAATCCGTGCCGAGACCAAGTTTCCCGTGTTCCATGCGGCAAAGATCTCCGACGTGGCCACGGCGCGGCATGCCATTGCCGGGGGCAAGCTCGATATGGTGGGTATGACCCGCGCCCACATGGCCGACCCACATATTGGACGCAAAGTGGCTGAAGGCCGGGAACACGAAATTCGCCCCTGTGTCGGCGCCACTTATTGCCTGGATCGCATTTATGAAGGCCACGAGGCGCTGTGCATCCACAACCCGGCAACGGGTCGTGAAGCCACCATGCCGCAAGAAATTGAAAAGTCGGAAGGACCGGCGAAACGCGTGGTCATTGTCGGCGCTGGCCCGGCGGGGTTGGAGGCCGCACGCGTCTCGGCCACACGCGGGCACAATGTCGTGGTGTTCGAAGCGGCGCCCCAGGCCGGCGGTCAGGTGCGCCTTGCGGCAAGAAGCCCGCGCCGGCGCGACCTCATGGGCATCATCGATTGGCGCATGGAACGCTGCACGGAGTTGGGTGTCGAGTTCCGTTTCAACACCTATGCCGAACCCTCGGATATCTTAGCTGAAAATCCGAACTTGGTGATCATTGCCACTGGCGGCCTGCCCAATACGTCGATCCTGGATGCCGGAGACGAACTGGTGGTCAGCACCTGGGATATCCTGTCGGGCGATGTCGCACCAGGCACCGACGTCTTGGTTTATGATGACAACGGCGGCCATCCCGCATTACAGGCTGCGGAGTTTTTGGCCGACGCCGGATCGAAAGTGGAGATCGTCACGCCCGAGCGTTTTTTCGCGCCCGAGATCGGCGGCCTTAACCATGTCGCCTATGCGCGCACCTTCCAAGATCGTGGCGTCATGCTCACCATCAACACCCGCGTCGGGGCTGTCGAGCGCGACGGCAACACATTGGTGGCCAAGCTGGCCAGCGATTACACGGACCTGGACAAAAATCGCCGTGTCGACCAAGTGGTGGTGGAACACGGCACCTTGCCGTTGGATGATCTTTATTTCGAGCTGAAGCCGAACTCAGTGAATGGCGGCGAGGTGGACTACAAGGAACTGTT
>JABIPG010000055.1 GCA_018698795.1 Rhodospirillaceae bacterium | reverse complement strand
TGGCCGTATCCAGGCGAACATGCTGATGACCCGTATTTTCGCCAAGAACTTCGTTATCAGCGCCACACCGGAGAACATCGACGGCGTCAAGGAACGTGCCGCGCGCACCCTAGAGATGATCGAACAATCGACGAGGTTAACCGAAGACGGCGCTGCCCGGAAATTGTTGATTGAAGACCTCCAGAACGACCTCAATAGTTATGTGACGCAATTCGATAAAGTCACGGAATGGCAGGGCGAACGCAATGTTTTGGTCATTGATCGCCTCAACGTTTTAGGCCCGAAAACCGAACAAGCGCTGACGCAGGTTATGCAAAGTGCGCTTAAGGATGGTGATACCACAGCGGCCTATCAGGCCGGTGTGACACTGCGCAATTTGCTGCTTGGTCGACTTTATGCCAACCGCTTCCTGATCCAGAACGATGATGCCTCGGTCGACCGCGCCATGCGCGAGTTTCGAGACATGGAACTGAATGTCGAGAACCTGTTTGATGAGTTGGAAGATCCGAAACGTCGTGAATTGGCGACCGAGGTGAGAGATCTGCAGGCTGAATACATGGCGGCCTTCGTCCAGGTGCGCCGCGTGATTGGCAATCGCAATACGTTGATCACACACCATCTCGACCGTATCGGCCCTGCTGTCGCCGACCGCATCGAACGATTAAAATTGGCAATTAAGAATGAGCAGGACACATTGGGGCCGACTGCCCAGGCCGCAATTCTCCGGGGCGAAACCATCACCTCGGTCGCATCTGTAGTTGCGATTATTTTTGGCATTATACTGGCTGGCTGGATCGGCGCCGGCATTACTCGACCGATCCGCACCCTCACGGGTGCGGCAAAAGCTATGGCGGCGGGTGATTTGAACCAGAAGGTGGATACCGAGCGTCGCGATGAAATAGGCACCCTGGCGAAGGCCTTCGTCGCCATGCGGGGCGCCATTGACGAGAAGGTTTCCTCACTTGAAAGTGAGATTGCCGAGCGAACCAACGCCGAACGAAAGTTAGCGGACGCACAACGGCAACTGGAATTGACCAACGAACAACTCGAAGAGACCGTGAGCGAGCGCACCGCCGAATTGGCGGCCAAGGAGCGCCAACTCCGAGTCGCCCTGACCAACATGTCCGAGGGTATCTTCACCCTGGACAAAGATCATCGCTACGAGATGGTCAACGATCGCTATGTGGAAATGTGCGGCCTGCCGACCGATCTGGTGATGTCTGGGCGTTCCGTCGAAGAGGCCATGCAGGTTGCCGCGGAACACGGGTTTTATGGCTCAGGCGAATCTGAAAATCTGGCGCGCGAACGGTTTGAAGTGATGATTTCCGACAAGTACGAGGAGGTGGAGTCAACCACGTCCACTGGCCGCATTCTGAACTATCGGAAATCTCCGATGGAGGGCGGCGGCTCCATCGTTGTCGTTTCTGACGTCACGGAACGGCGTCACGCCGAGCGAGAATTGTCGGACGCGTTCCAAAATATTTCGTCGTCCATCAATTATGCCAGCCGCATACAAAAATCGATCCTGCCGGCCAATGACGATCTGGCGCGGCGCTTCGATGAGCACTTTGTCATTTGGGAGCCTCGCGACGTGGTTGGTGGTGATGTCTATTGGTGCCATGCTTGGGGCGAGGGGCAACTTGTACTCCTGGGCGATTGCACTGGGCACGGCGTGCCGGGCGCATTCATGACCCTGATCTCCACAGGCGCGTTGGAACGTGCCATGGCGGAAGTGGAAGTCGGTGACGTGCCGGCCCTGGTGCAACGTATGCATCAACTGGTGCGTCAATCTCTGGGTCAGGACGGCGCCAACGCCAACGCCAACGATGGCCTGGAACTGGGAGTCTGTTATGTCCAACCCGGTCGAAAACAGCTAACATTCGTCGGTGCTCGGTTTGACCTGTTCGTGGTTCGAAGCGGCGGCGTTGAATTGGTGAAAAGCTCCAAGAAGGGTATTGGCTATCCAGAAGTGCCCACCGATCAAATTTTCGAAGCGAGCGTCATTGATGCGGCGCCGGGGACGCGGTTCTACATGACCACGGATGGTGCTATCGACCAGATCAATGATGCCGAGCGCCGACGTTTTGGCAAGGCTCGGTTCAAGGAACTTTTAATGTCTGTCCAGGAGATGTCTATGCCGGTGCAGGGCGAAGAAATTCTGAAAACCATTGAAGATTATCAAGGCGCAGCACCGCGTCTCGACGATATCGCTGTCGTCGGTTTCAATATTGGGTGAGGGAACACATGGTCGATCTCAGCAGAATTCACGACATCCAAGATTCGCTGAACGCAGAGCAGATTATCTTTTGCTATGCGGGCTACATTACCGAAGACGTACTGCTCAGCGTTGGCAACACGATTAAGCAAAAGCTGGAGGTCGTCCAGGCCGACCGCTCGGCGGCGCGGGCGATCTTCGCTATTTTTGTCGAAGAGGCACAGAACGTGATCCGCTATTCGAAGGCCATCCTAGGTGATGAGATTAACGAGGGTAGCGATGTTTTGCGGCGTGGGTTCATTGCCGTCGGCAAGACCGACGGTCGCTATTACGTGTGCTGCGGAAACCTGGTTCAGCGCGATGATGTGGAGCGTCTGGATGGATTGTTGCAGCATATCAAGTCGTTGGATGAGGCCGGCCTCAAGGCGCTATACAAGAAAACTTTGCGCGAAGATCCACCGGAAGGCAGCAAAGGCGCAGGTGTCGGCTTTGTCGATATTGCGCGCCGTGCGAAAGGCGGTTTCGATTATCTGTTTAAAGATATTGATGCCGAGTACGCCTATTTCTATTTAAGTGCATATGCTTAAGCATGAGGGATGAGTAACGTGGAACCGATAAAGCTCAAAGCAACCGACCGGTCTCCCGAGGTTGATTTTGATTTCGCAACCAATATCTATGTGCTTCGCGGCATGTGTTTCATGGAAGATGTGAGTGGTTTTTTTGAACCCCTCATGGCCCCGCTTAAGCAGCACTTCGAAGCGCTTGAGGGCGCTGAGGTGCGGTTTGATTTCGCGCTGAGTTATTTCAACAGCAGTGCCGCTCGGATCGTGCTGTCGCTGTTCGATCTTTTGGATGCAGCGGCGGAACGCGGCAACAGCGTCACCATCCAATGGCATCACGAAGATGACGAGGATATGGCTGAGCAGGGCGAAGAATTTGGCGAAGACCTAGTGCATGCGACGTTCGAGATCGTCGATAGCGGTGGCGCCTAGATTCTTATGGGCTTCACGGGTGGATGGTTGTTCACCCGCTCAACTCAATCAGCAAGCTGCCGTGCTCATCGACACGGACAACGCAGTTCGATCCGGCGACGGTGGTTGATTCATTTTCTTCAATGATCACCGGGCCACGCGCTTCGAACCCCGGTGCGAGATCGGTTCGGCGAAAGACCCCGTGATCGACATAGCCTCCGGTGTGCGCACAATAAGCCGAGCGGGTTGAAACTGGCGAGGCGTTGGTGTTGCCAGCACCCGCACCGCCGAAATCGCCGATGCGCGCCGGTGCCGATGCACTCAGACGCAAATTGATGATCTCCAAATCCAGGTCGTCGTAAACACGCCCATAGAGCTTGGTATAGGCGGCATTAAAGGCTTCGGTGACGGCGCTCTCGAAGCCATCACCCAGCATGTTCGGCGCTATCGCGATGTTTTCGTGATAGCCCTGGCCGACATAGCGCATGTCGAAGCTGAGTTGATCGGTGATGCGATCTGGGGCGATGTCGGCCGGCATGCGGTTTCGGCATTCGGCGGCCATGGCATCGAATGTTGCTCGCAAAGTTGCTGGGTCAGCGCCTGAGAGACGCATGGGTTGCGAGCGCACCGTATCGAATGCAATCGGCGCGACGATCATCCCCAAGGCGGATGCTACGCCCGCATGCGGCGGAATAAGCACGTGTTTGACGCCCAAGCGCCTGGCGAAATCCACCGCGTGCACCGGCCCCGCCCCACCAAACGCAACCATCGTATAGCGCGCCGGATCTTCGCCACGCTCGGTTACGTAAACTTTGGCTGCGGACGCCATGTTTTCGTTGACGATGCCATGCACGCCCCACGCGGCGTCTTCAATGCTGAGATCAAGGGCATCGGCGATGCCAGCTTTTAGCGCTGTGCGGGCTGCATCTATATCCAATGCCATGCCGCCGCCGAGAAAATGCCCGGCATCCAGGTATCCCAACACCAGATCGGCGTCGGAAACAGTGGGCTCCGTCCCGCCCTGGCCATAGCACGCCGGGCCAGGCTGCGCGCCGGCGCTTTCGGGGCCGACCTGCACAGTACCGACTTCCGTCACTCGCGCGATGGAGCCGCCGCCGGCGCCGATTTCCATCAGGTCGACAACCGGAATATGCACCGGAAACCCAGAGCCTGTCTTGAAGCGGTGCACGTGAGCGACCTCGAACTCGGTAGTTTTGGCGACGCCGCCGTCGTTGACCAGACACATCTTTGCCGTGGTGCCGCCCATGTCGAAGGCCAGCACGTGATCGATCCCGGCGAGGCGCGCGTAGTGGGCCGCGCCTAACGCGCCTGCTGCCGGACCGGACTCGATGATTTGTACCGGGAACTCGCGCGCCGTCGCCGACGTGGTGGTGCCACCGCTCGATAGCATCAACAACAATTCGCTGGCCGCACCGGCATCCGCCATGCGCTGGTTTAGCCGGTTCAAATAGTTTGCGGCGGCGGGCTTGGCGTATGCATTGATGACGGTGGTCGACGTGCGTTCGTATTCCTTCATTTCCGGTAACACTTCCGACGACAGCGATATGGGTATGTTTGGGGCCATCTCGGCGATGATCGCGCCGACGCGTTGTTCGTGTGCTGGGTTTCGGTAGGCGTGAAGCAGCGAGACGGCGATGGATTCGATACCCTGATCGACCAGCGTCTTCACGGCGGCACGCACGGTTTCTTCGTTCAGTTCAGTGCGCGCCTGGCCGTCAGCGTATAGCCGCTCGTCGATTTCCAGGCGGCTGGGCCTGGGCACCAACGGCTCGGGGAAGGATATTTTCAGATCATACCCGTCGTAGCGTTTCTCGCGGCCGATCTCGAGCACGTCGCGGGCACCGCGTGTGGTGATCAGTCCGGTTTTAGCGCCCTTACGTTCGATTACCGCGTTGATCACCAATGTCGTGCCGTGGATGTGATAGGCGAGGTTTTCAAGCGCGTTCGCGCCCAGTGCCGCCACACCTTCCGCCACGGCAACGGACGGGTCATCCGGTGTGGTCAGGCATTTATGGATACGGACCTCGCCGGTGGCGTCATCTGCCAGAGCGAAGTCCGTGAAGGTGCCGCCGATATCGCTGCCGAGACTCTTTGCCATGATCAGTCTCCGTTTCCGTCTCTGGCCCGGTTTCTGGCCCCGTCTCTGGCTCCATCTGCGGCAAATCCGTAGTGTTTGGCGGCGGCGTCCCTGGAGACCAGACCGTTCTCGATGTCGCGTCGGATGCTTTCTGGCGTGCGGTTTTTCGGATCACCCAATCCGCCGCCACCGGGTATCCGGCACAGGAACCGATCTCCGGGTTTGAGAGATCGCTGGATGCCTGAGTTCTGTGCGGTGTTGTTGATATAGAGCTCGCCATTGGCGGCCTCACCACCGCCCAGGAAACCCGGCACCGGATGCGCCAGTCGGCCGGCGCGGAAGCTGGCTAAGATATCGCCGTCGGGGCCGTGCTCGTCGGTCAGTACTTCGACCTCGAACAACTGGCCGAAGCCGCCCCGGTACTCACCGGCACCGGCAGAATCGGGCCATAGCGCGCGTTGATGGATCATGATCGGTACGTCGTTCTCTAATACCTCAATCGGTGTGTTGCCGACGTTTACCGGAAACGACAGACACGATACCCCGTCGCGATCAGGCCGTGCACCGAGCCCGCCGTTGACCACGTTGAGTGGCGCGAACCCGCCACCGTCTTGGCGTTTGCCGAAGAAATACTGCCCCCACATGGGTGTCGAGCCGGCGCCGGCGGTAATGCGGTCCGGCACCGCTTCGGCAATGGCCGCAAACACCACTTCGGCCATGTAGTTGCCGATGGATGTGCGCGCAAACACGGGTGCGGGGAACGTGCAGTTCAGTATTGAGCCTTCTTCGGCCTTGATGGTCAGCGGCCTCAACGTGCCTTCATTCATCTTGATCGGCAGTTCCAGCACCGCGTTGACGGCAAAGGTGGTGTACGAGCAGGCGTAGGTGTAGGTGCAATTGATGGCGGTGCGCACCTGTTCGGACGTGCCGGTGAAATCGATTTCGATGTCGCTGCCATTGATGCTCACAGTGCAAACGATGGTCACTTCCTCGCCGTCGTCGATGCCGACGGGCGACACACTTTTGTAGACGCCGTCCGGGATTTTTTCGATCTCGGCGCGCGCCAGAGCTTCTGACCGCGTGATCATTTCGTCGGCAACCATTTGCAGATCATCCCAACCGCGTTCCGCGCACATGCTTTTCAAGCGCTCGGACCCCACATGGTTGGCGGCGAACTGCGCGCGCAGGTCCCCTAACACTGTATCGGCGGAGCGCACGTTGTTCTGGATGAAGGCCAGCACGTCGGTATTCAGCTCACCCGCTTTGAAGATTTTCAAATGCGGGATGCGCAGGCCTTCCTCGTAATTATCGCGGCTTTCGATGGTGGCGCGCCGCCCGCCGATATCGACGTGGTGGCAACAGGTCACCGTGTAGCCGATGATGCGTCCGGCCAAGAACACCGGCGTCGCCACCGTGATGTCGTTGTGATGACCCGAGCCATGCCACGGGTTGTTGCCGATCAGGACATCGCCGTCCTCAAGCTCATCAGGTGGGTTATCTTTCAGCATGTGTCGCAACATCGAGCCCAACGGCCCGCACAGCCCCGGCGTCGATTCAGGTGATTGCGCCAGCAACCGACGCTCAGCATCAAAAATGGCGGCGGCATAATCGTTGACGTCGCGGACCACGGTCGAGAACGACGTGCGCTTCAGCGTTGCCGCCAGTTCATCGACGGTGGAATTGAAGCGTCGCCAGAACATCTCCAGCGTTATGGGGTCGAGTTGGGTCAAAGCCTGTACTCCCTGCTTTAGGGAGAAATCTTAGCCGAGCCCTCCAGAAAGAACAAAGCGTAGAGCTCGTGGGTGTCGGTCCAGACATGTTTTATCTGGAATCCGGCCTGCGCGGCCAGTGCACTGAATTCATCAGGCGTGAACTTGTAGGCGTGCTGGGTGTGGACGATCTCACCTTCGTGCAATTCGAAAGCCTGCCCTTCGATGGTTATGGCCTGTCTGGCGAGCGATTGGATGCCGATGTTCACGCGACCCTGTTCGGCGTCGTACACAGCGGAATGGCGGAACTTCGAAATCTGGATATCGCCGCCCAGTTCGCGGTTGATACGGCTCAAGAGGTTCAGATTGAATGCCGAACTGACGCCGCGTGAATCGTTGTAGGCGGCCTCAAGGATGGCGACGTCTTTTTTCAGATCGACACCGATCAGTAGATAGCCACCGGAAAGCATGCTCCGGCTCTGGCGTAAAAACTGGGCGGCTTCATCGAGTGTGAAATTGCCGATCGTGGCGCCCGGGAAAAAGCCCAATCGGCGGTCGGTTCCGAGAACGTCGGGCAATTGAAAATCACCGAGGAAATCGGCGGCTACGGCGTGCACAGCGAGGCCCGGATAATCGGCGGCGATCGCTTCGGCCGCGTCGGCCAGGTGCTCGGTGGAGATATCGAGCGGCACATAAGCGCCCGGCGTTTCCAGGGCATCCAAAAGGATGCGGCTTTTCTCGCCCGAGCCGCTGCCGTAGTCGACCAGATAGGACCTCGGGCCGGCTAACGCCGAGATCTCCGCCGCGTGTGCCTTTAGCAACGAGATTTCCGTGCGCGTTTGATAATATTCATCGAGCGTTGGAATGGCCTCGAACAGGTATGAGCCCTCTTCGTCGTATATAAATTTGCTGGGCACGGCCTTTCGCGGCTTGGAAAAGCCGTTCATAACCGCCGAACGAAAGTTCTCGGTGGGTGGGCTGAAATCATGAAACCCAGCGAGACGACTTTTGTTCACGGCAGATACCTCGCTTGCAGATGCGCCTTGAAAACAGCCGGGTCCAGCGGTCGGCTGGTGGCTTCGGTCAACAACTCCGGCGCATGCATCAGCCGCGCCTTGCCGTGCACATGTGTGCGCAACCACGCCATCAGGGGCGCGAAATCACCCTGGCCGATGCTGGTCGCAATCCCCGGATCGGCGTCGCGGGCGGCGGCATAGAGTTGCGCTGCGGTCATCGCGCCGAGCGTATAGGTCGGGAAGTAGCCCCAGGCCCCATCGTACCAATGCACATCCTGCAGGCAGCCTTCGGCATCATTGGCGGGCACGATGCCTAGCAATTCCTTCATGCCATCGTTCCAGGCGGCGGGCAGATCGTCCAGGGATAGGTCCTCGCCCAGCAACGCGCGCTCCAACCGGTAGCGCAAAATCACGTGCGCGGGGTAGGTAACCTCGTCGGCATCGACGCGGATGAAGCCCGGTTGGACGCAGGTATAGAGCCGGTGCAGGTTGTCGATGTCCCAGGCCGGCCCGCCGCCAGAGAATGCATCGCGCATGATCGGCGCAGCCCAATTCAGGAAGGTGCGCGAGCGGCAGACCTGCATCTCAACCAGCAACGACTGGCTTTCATGGATGCTCATGCCAAGCGCTTCACCCACTGGCTGGCGGCGCCAGCGTTCGGGCAGGCCGCGCTCATATAGTGCGTGGCCGGTTTCGTGCAGGACACCCATCAGGCTGGAGGTAAAATCGTCTTGGTCGTAGCGCGTGGTGATGCGAACGTCTTCGGGAATCCCACCGCAAAACGGATGCAAACTGACATCCAAACGCCCGTGGCCGAAATCGAAACCCAGTGCCGTCATGAATTTCTCGCCCAATGCTTTTTGCGTCTCAACGGGAAATGGACCTTCCGGGAGAATGGCGGCGGGTTGCTGGGCTTGATGTTCCAAGACATCTTGAAGGAAACCCGGCAGGAAAGTCTCCAGTTCACCGAAAATCACGTCGATATCGGCGCAACGTCCACCCGGCTCATAGTCATCCAGCAGCGCATCGAATAACGACAATCCGGTGGCTTCAGCCTTGGCGAATCCGGCTTCGCGGGTGAGATTGAGAACCTCTTGCAATAAAGGTTTTACGGCGGTGAAATCTGATTGCGCCCGCGCTCCGCGCCAGACGGTCTCGCAGGCCGAGCAGGCGCGGCTCAACGCCACGACCAAGTCTTCCGGGAGTGCAGTCGACTTGATCCATTGATGGCTGATCTCGCGCAGGTTGGCACGCTGCCAATCATCGAGATCGCCGCTTGCGGCCTCCGCATCGGAAATCAGATCGCCCATATCCGGTGCCGTCATCAGGCCGTGCACGACGGCTTTCAACTCCGCCAACTGTTCGCTGCGTGCCGGTGCCCCGCCATCAGGCATGATCGCCGCTGCATCCCAGTGCAAAACGCCGGCGGCCTCCGACAACAGCGCCATGCGGCGAAAACGGGACTCGAGTTGACTGTAGGCGGTGGCGGGCATGGCGGGTCCTTCGGTTTTGGTCTGAACTCAGATATAAGGATGAAACCCGCGTGCGTCGATGGGCTAGAGCTTTTTCAGGAGAGAAACCGATGAGATTGGCGATTTGGTGTCTATGTGTGGCATTGCTGGTTGGCAGCGCCTCAGCGCAAGTGCCGCCCAGCGCTGCCGAAATGGAGGCCTACAAAGGGCTGCATGCGGCGGTTGCGGCCAAGGATCGGTCGGTGGTGGCGCGGCTGATCGAAGGCGGGGCGGATGTGAACGCCGTCGACCGTAATGGCCGCACGCCGTTGATGATCGCGGCTTACATGCGCGACCAGAAAGGCCTGCGCGCCTTGGTGCAGGCAGGCGGCGACCTCAATGCCCTGGATCACCAGCAATATGATGTCATCACGATTTCCAGCGTCATTGATGATGCGCAGATGGTCGAACTGGCGATTTCACTGGGCGCGGACGCTAAATTGATCACCAGTCCCTATGAGGGTACGGCGTTGATCGCCGCTGCGCATCTGGGCCATGCGGCGGTTGTGCGCGCGCTGATCGCGGGTGGCGCGCCCTTGGATCATGTCAACAATCTGCAATGGACGGCGCTGATCGAATCGATCGTGTTGGGCGACGGCGGCTTCAACCATGTGGCGACGCTGCGCGCCCTGGTCGAGGCCGGCGCGGATGTCAATTTGGCGGACGGTGAAGGCTCCACGCCCTTGAGCCTTGCACGCGGGCGGGGCTACACGGCGATGATGGATATTCTATCGGCGGCCGGCGCCAAGCCCTGAATCTATTCCACCGTGTGCCGATCGTTGACGCAATGGGCGTGGGAATGATCGGCTAAAACCTCGATGACATTGCAATCGCCCGTGCGTCCGCGTTTGCATCGCCGCACCATGGATTTCAAC
>JABIPG010000021.1 GCA_018698795.1 Rhodospirillaceae bacterium | reverse complement strand
GGTGAGAGAACCCGTCGACACCGTATTGGCGATAGATGAGCCTGAAATGGTGCCGAAGAACGCCGACGACACCACACTGACCTTGGCCAGGCCGCCCGTGTAACGCCCGGCGGTGACCGTGGCCACATCAACGAACAACTGCCCCAATCCCATCCGTTGCGCCAGAACACCAAACAGCACGAAGTGGAAAACCACGGTGGAAACGATCCACAACGTGACGCCGTAAATGCCTTCGGCAGGGAAATACATGTTGTTCACGTATTGCGCCCAGTTGATGCCCGGGTGCTTGAGGATTTGTAGCGGCATATACTTGCCGAAAACGGCGTAGATGGTGAACACCAAAATGATGATCGGCACGATCATGCCAAGCGTGCGGCGCACGGCTTCCAGCAAAACCAAAATCAGCACGGTCCCGAACACGACATCAATGGTCGCAGGATTACCCTGGCGCAACACTTGCTCTTGCAAGAAAAAACGACCGCCGAGAAATTCGAAATCGATCTCGTACCAGGTGACGCCGATATAAAGCGACGACGAGATTCCGGCAACAATCAACATCCAGTCCCAGATCGGCACATTGGCATATCGCCACCAACTGGTCGGATGGTTTTCCCAGGCATGATCGCCCTTGATCATCGGATACCCGATGAATACCAACAAAATCACGCCCGACATGTGGACGCCCATATGCCAGTAATCAATAGGCACGCCGATACCGGCGGTGATGTAATGATAAGCGGCGAAAATAATGGAAAAGACGAAAGTAAACTTCACCAACCACGGACCAAGCGCACGCGTATGAAGACCGGAATCGTATTTCTGCTCCAGCTCTTCGGCTTTCTTTACGTCATATTCGGCCATGGCCGCCTCCCGGTGATGCCGCCTTTGGCGTGCGGTTTTTCTTTTTATTTAAAATGATGAAAACAATAAGGTTTTGTTGAAACAGAGGCGGACACACATGGTGCCCGCCTCCGGCAATTCAACGGGCGATTACTTAATCATGCCCACTTCTTTGTAGAACTTCTCGGCACCCGGGTGCAGCGGAATAAGCACACCCTTGAGAGCCGTTTCCATGCGGATTTGCTTGCCTTTGGAATGGCCTTTGTCCAGCAGACCTCGGGTTTTCTTGCTCCACAGCGCTTTGGTGATGCCGTAGACGAGATCAGCAGGCTGATCGACACTGGTGACCAACTGGCCGTTAACCGCGACGGTCGGTACATCATACGTGATGTTTTCGTAACCACCGGCCGGAATCATCGACGGCACATAGTAAGGGATGATCGAATTGATCGCTTTGATCTCATCAGCAGAGAACCTGTAGAGATCGAAACCCTTGGTCGAACCCAACTGGATCAGCGCCGCAAAAGGCCATCCGCCAGCATAGAAAAAGGCATCAAGCTGGCCATCAGCCAAACGCTGCGTGCTTTGACCCAGGTTCAACTCGTTTTCATCGGCTTTGATGTTGTAGTGCTTGAGGATCATCTTCACCGACACCTGGGTGCCGGAACCAGCAGCCGCAACACCGATTTTCTTGCCGTTAAGGTCTTTCAAGCTGTTCAGCTTAAGGCCTTTTTTCAGCACCAGGTGCATGTCTTCCGGATACAGATTGGCGATGACGCGAACCTTATCCTTCTTGTTGCCAACGAATTTGCCGGTGCCTTCGTAGCCCTGCGTAACGCTCTGGGCGCCAGCGAGGCCGGCGTCAAGCTGACCGGCTTGAATGGCGTTCATGTTGGCAACCGACGCGTTGGTCGAAACCGCAATGGCGACCAAACCGGGGACACCACAGGTGCCGCCCTTCGCGCACGACCGCGAGCCCGGAGGGCTGGAGATCGCGTTGGCGATCAGGCCGCCAATCGGGAAGTAAGTGCCACCGGCACCACCGGTGCCAATACGCCAGAACTTCATGTCCTGGGCTTGAGCGACGCCGCCAACGGCCATAAGGCCGGCGACCAGCGCCATCGTCAGTTTGCTTTGGAATTTCATGCTATTCCTCCTCTGTGTGGATACGCATTCCAGTTTCATTACGTCCCCCGACTGACCATTGTGGCCGTCCGAGAGCGTCTCGGCTCGAAGGGCCGATACCCTTCAAATCGTCCTAGAGAGTTCTAAGTATATGAAAAGATAACGAATCACATCGGATCGCATTCTTCCGATGCGCGCTCCTTCCTCCCTATTGAATCCATCTTCCCCCAGGTCATCCATTGATTCAAATTATTAATTTTTCTATATTGATAAAAAATTCTTATAGATTGTTTGCGATGGGACCGGACATTGAATCTCTGGCATCTTGAAGTCTTCCGCGAAGTCATGCTGACCCATTCGGTCACCCAGGCGGCTCGAAACCTGGGCCGCACACAGCCGGCCGTCAGCGCGTCGATCGCCGGCTTGGAAAATGACATCGGCTACGGGTTGTTCGAGCGCCGCGGCGGACGCCTGCATCCGGTGCCCGAGGCACACTTCCTACTAGCCGAAGCGCAACAAATCCTCGACCGTATCTCCACGCTGGAACGATCCATGCGCAACGCCTCTGGGGCCGAAGCGGGGTCCATCCGCATCGCTTCCATGCCGGTACTGGCTGAGTTTTTCGTGCCGCGCCTGATCGCGCGCTTCGCGCGCAGGCACGACACATCATCGTTCTCGCTGATCTCGCAAAGCTCGGAGCTGATCTACGAACGCATCGCCTCGCAGCAGTATGATGTGGGACTGGCAGAACTGCGCGAACCATCGGAACTCATCAATTCGATACCGATTGAGGCAGATTGTGTTTGCGCGCTACCTGCCGATGACCCGCTGGCGCATAAGTCCACCGTGACGACAGCCGATCTTGATGGACGGCCTTGCGCCACCTTTTTGCCCGACCACTTCATTGCCCGGAAATTACGCAAAAACTTCAGCGCCGCCGGTCACCATTTCAATCCACGCTTTGAGCTGCAGAACGGTGCTGCACAACATATCGTAGTGGCAGAAAAACTCGCCTATGCCGTATTCAGTCCGTTGAGCGCCTGGATTTACCGCATGACCGAGCCAAAACAAACAGCCATCAAGTTCGTATCCATGGAGCCTGCCGTCAGGTACCGGTTTGCGGTCCTGACACCGGCCCACCGCACGCTATCGCGCTTGGCACAAGCGTTTGTGAAAGATTTACACGACGAATTGCTTTCGGTATTGGCCGAAAGGGCGACAGGAAAGATAAGCCCGCAGCAAGCCTTAGGCCCGGCGCTCGAAACGCTCACCTCGGTCCGCACCGGCTTCGAAACGCAATAACCGTGTGCAATCGCGGACCGATCCCAGGTCCTGTAAGTCACCAATGGCGGTTTGCAGTGTCGCAATATCGGCGTCGGGCAGAAAGCCCGTACAGCAATCAGCGAACTTGGCTTGCCGTTCGGTGTCATTCAGCGGATTGGCGGGCTCGCCCTTCTGGTATTCTTGCCGGGTTTCGAAGCGCTGGCCATCCTTCAGGGTAATGGCGACGATGGAAGGAATGGGGTCGGCTTCGGACGCACCTTCAATGTCATGGGCGCGCATCTCGATCATGGAGAACCGCGCGCGGATTTCAGGTCGGGCGACTGCCGATGGCGTGAAATCGGACAAACTGACAGTGCCTGACGAAAGCGCGACGGCGACGCAATACTGCATCGAAAAACGCGCTTCGAATTCGTTCACAGGCTCCGTATAGCGAAGGTTTTGCACGTGGCCTTTGCGCACCTGAACATCAACGGTCTCAACGTCATCGACGCCGACCCCGTGTTCCTCGCGCAATCGCAGCACACAATCGAGCGCGCGATGCGTCGCCGCACAACAGGGGAAGCGTTTGACTGTCAGCCCCTGGCGCTCAATCGCCAACGGGTCGCCCAATCTGGAAAACGCGGCATCCCAGCCGGGCGGGTTCGGCCCGCCATACATTTCCTGCAAGCCCATCGGTCCATCGAAGGCCGCCGCGTGGCCTTGCACACCTGCGGCTGCCAATTTGGCTGCCTCAACGGCGTTCTTGGCTGCGAGCCCCGCATGCAAAGGTTTGGCCATGGAGCCAAATTGCACCTTGGTGCCCGCCGACGATGACAGCGCCAAATTCATGGCATGCGCGAAGCGCCCGGCATCCAGGTGCAAAAGTCTGGCGCAAGCCGCTGCCGTGCCGATCACACCGAGCGTCGCGGTGGCGTGCCAGCCTTGTTCGTAGTGAGAACGATTGAGCGCCAATCCCAGCGCGCCGTGAATTTCCAGGCCGACGATGTAGGCATCAATGATCGCATCACCACTGGCATTAATTTCATCACCCAGCGCAAACAATGCTGGCACCAAGGATGCCGAGGCATGGGTGACGGCTTCCATGAAGGTGTCGTCGAAATCTAACGAATGCGTCGACATGCCGTTGGCCAAAGCTGCGTATGAAGAACTGGTCTTGCCCAGTCGCCCGGCCACAACACTGTCGCCCGCGCCCATGCCATCGACGGCGGCCCGCACCATGGCGGCGCCCTCGTCACCAGCGCCGGCAATCATGCAGCCGACGGCGTCTTGGATGGCGTGTTTGGCTGCAAGCCGTGCGGCGGGCGTGTGCTCGGATGAAACACTGGCGGCCCATTCGGCCAAACGTTCAGAAACTTGCATCGTGAAAAACCTCCTAGTACGAGCGCGGCATCCCCAAAATGTGCTGCCCAATATAGCTAAGAATCAAATTCGACGAAATGGGGGCGGTCAGCGACAAGCGGCTTTCGCGCCACTTGCGTTCGATATCGTATTCGCGTGCGAATGCGAAACCGCCATGCGTCGACATACAGGCCTCGCCGCAATCCCAGGCGGCTTGCGCTGCCAGCAAGCGTGCCATGTTGGCCTCGCCCCCACATGGTAGGCCGGCGTCGAACATGGCTGTGGCCTTGCGCACCATCAATTCCGCCGCCTCCAACTGCGCGTGCGCCTTGGCAATGGGAAATTGAATGCCCTGGTTTTGGCCGATCGGGCGATCAAACACCACCCGTTCCGACGAGTAAGCCACTGATTTTTCCGTAAAATAGCGGCCCGACCCGATGGATTCAGATGCCGTCAAACAGCGTTCGGCGTTCATGCCATCCAGGATGTAGCGAAACCCGCGCCCCTCCTCACCAATCAAAGCATCCGCCGGGATCGGCACGTTGTCGAAAAAAACTTCCGTGGTGTTGTGATTGATCATCGCGTCGATGGGCGTGATCGTGCAGCCGTTCTTTTGTGCTTCCTTCAGATCGATCAAAAAGGTGGAAATACCGTGTGTGCGCTTCTCGACCTGATCAGCCGGCGTCGTGCGGGCCAACAACAACATGAGGTCTGAATGCGCGGCGCGGCTGGTCCAGACCTTCTGGCCGTTAACAACGTACCCATTTCCCTGTTTGTCGGCGCGGGTTTTGATCTGCGTGGTGTCCGACCCGGTGGTCGGTTCGGTCACACCAAACGCCTGCAGACGCAACTCACCAGACGCAATTTTCGGCAAGAAGTGTTCTTTCTGTTCTTTCGACCCGTGCCGCAGAATGGTGCCCATCGTATACATCTGCGCATGCCCGGCAGCCGCCGAACATCCGTTTCGATTGATGGTTTCTAGAATGACCGCGCCACCGCGTACAGGCAGGCCCGCCCCGCCATATTCCTCCGGGATCAGCGCCGCCAGGTAGCCGGCTTCCGTCAGTGCCTCGATAAACTCGGTCGGGTAGCTGCCGGACGGCGGCTGTTTTTCCAGGTTGCGCCAATACTCACCGGGAAAGTCCTCGCAGAGCTTCGTCACCTGCTCGCGAATATCCACGTAGTCCTCTTCAAGGGACATGCTTAGGGGCTGGTCAGTCATTTGTTTGGTTCCTTAGGCGGCGGATGCGTACTTGAAGCCCAAAGGCAGGCCGGCCTTGGCGAAGGTGCCGTGCACGGGCTCATCCTTCAATTGCCTCTCCATGATCTCGCGCGCTTCCAGCAATCCATCGAGATCAACGCCGGTGCGCATTCCCATGGATTCAAGCATAAACACCAAATCCTCGGTGACGATGTTGCCGCTGGCTCCCGGCGCGTAGGGGCAACCACCGAGCCCGCCAAGTGATGAATCCAGTTCCCGTACACCGGCTTCCAGCGCTGCAAAGGCGTTGGCGAGACCTAATCCACGCGTGTCGTGGAAGTGCGCGCCGATAGCGATGTCGCTCCCCACGGTGCGATAAAGCTCGTCGAACAGTTCTTTCACTTGGCCGGGATTGGCGTAACCGACCGTATCGGCGACGCTCAAACGATCGGCTCCGCGCTCCAGCAGGCCTTCCGCCACGCGCATCACTTCGGGTAACGGCACGGCACCTGAAATCGTACAGCCAAACGCCGTCGCCATGCCGCCCGACAGGCAAACATCTTTATATTCTGGATGTGTATCGCGGAACTCTACGATACGGGCGAAATCGTCCAGCGAATCTTGCGTGGTGCGGCGCACGTTCGACATGTTGTGCGCTTCCGACACCGACATGACGACTCCGATCTGGTGTGCACCGGCAGCCATGCCGTTCTCGGCACCCTTCAAATTGGGCGCCAAGGCTGAAACCGTAAGCCCCGGAATCTGGATCGATTGTTTTACGATCTCGCCTGAATCGGCCATCTGCGGCAACAATTTCGGAGGCACGAAAGAACCGACCTGAATTTGCGGCACGCCGGCTTCGGCCTCGCGCTTGATCCAGGCCATTTTGCCTTCGGTGGAGAAAATCGTGTCGATGGCCTGTAGCCCGTCGCGGGTGCCGACCTCGTGCACCAAAACGTCAATATCGTCTCGCATGATGAAGTTCCTTACTCGCCGGTAAAGTTGGGTTTGCGTTTTTCATTGAACGCCAATACGCCCTCGTGCCGGTCCTTGGTCCCGACCAATCTGTTATAGGCTTCCAGCTCAAACTGATATCCAGTGGCGCGATCCACTTGCGTAGCCACGGAGATGGAACGCTTTGCGCGCATGATCGATTGCGGCGCATTGCGGGCGATGGCGCGGGCCGTTTCCAAGGTCTCTTCCATCAGGCTTTCAGGCTCACACACCTTGTTGACCAAGCCCCACTCGTAGGCCTCCTGCGCCGAGAACGGCCGACCGGTGAAGATGATCTCCTTGGCGCGGCGCTCGCCCACGGCATTGGGCATGTTTTGCGTGCCCATGGCACCCGGCATGATGCCCAGCGTCACTTCCGTCAGGGCAAAGCGCGCGTTGGTCGAGGCATAGGCGAAGTCGACGTTCATCGCCGTTTCGCAACCACCGCCATAGGCCGCCCCATTGACCGCCGCGATCACTGGCACCGGGCAGTTTCGGATCGCCATGACGCCTTGTTCATAAACTGCATGTTGGTAGCGCCATTGGGCGTCGGTCATGCCCTTGCGTTCTTTCAAGTCGCCGCCGGCGCAAAAGGCCTTGTCTCCACGCCCCGTGAGAATCACGACGCGCACGCCTTCTATGTCTTGATAGAGACCCTCAAAAATTTCTTTCTGCTCCAGCCCCATCTGGGTGTTTTTGGCGTTGCGCACCTCTGGACGATCCATCATCACAATCAGAATATGATCGTCGACCAGTTCCAGATGATAGGTCTCATAATCCATACGCATCAGTCTTGTTTCCCCTTGATCTCGTCGTTGTGCTGGCCCAGCAACGGCGCATAACGGCTGAGCGGCGGGCGCTCGCCATTGAAGCTTAAGGGCATGCCCATCAGGTTCGGGCCACCGTCGGCATTTTGGATGATACCCAAAGCCTCGGTCTGCGGATCGGCCATCATTTCCAACACCTGCTGCACGGGCGCATTGGGAATACCGACCGTATCCAACTCAGCCTGCCAATGGGCGCGCGGTTGTTCGGCGACGATCGGTTCGATCAGTGCGTTCAATTCCGGCAAATTGTTGTAGCGGTCCTGATTGGTTTTGAAGCGTGGATCGTCTAGCCATTCCGGGTGACCGAGTACGCCTGTCAGCCGTTCGAACAATCGGTCGTTAGGCGCGGCGATCACCAGATGTCCGTCCGAGGCCGCGTAGGCCTGATATGGCGCCATTCCGCGTGCACCGGAGCCCTGGCGTTCGGGGTTGCGCCCATCGACGCCGGCGGACGCAACGGAGTTGGTCATCCAAGCCACGCCGGTCTCATATAGTGATGCATCGACGACGCAGCCCTTGCCGGTCTCATCGCGCCGCCGAAGTGCTGCCAGAACTCCCACCGCGCACCAAAGTCCCGTCCCCATATCGACAATAGATGTACCAACCCGGATCGGCGGACGTCCGTCCTCGCCAGTGATCGCCATGATGCCGCCATATGCTTGCATCAACGGATCATACCCGGGGCGTTCTTTCAGCGGGCCGACTTTGCCAAAAGCGCCCAGGTTGCAATAAATCAGCTGCGGATTGCTGCCGGTCAGTTCACCGCCGCCAAGACCGTATTTCTCGACCCGGCCCGGGCGCATATTCTGCAACACGACATCGACTTCACTGACACAAAATTCGCGCAGCCACGCGCGCTCCGTCTCATCGGTCAAATCGACGGTGATGCCACGCTTATCTCGGTTGAGGGCGGAAAAATAAGACGACTGACCATCGGGGAACATCCGCCCCCACTGACGCGCGTCGTCGCCCGGCCCTGGCCGTTCGACCTTGACCACATCCGCGCCGAGGCTGCCCAGAATCCATGCCGCATAGGGCGCGGCCACACTGGTCCCGATTTCCACCACGCGCACGCCTGCCAATGGCTGGTGCGCTTGCAATTCGTCTTCTATCACCATCCCCCCCGGAATAGCTGTTTTCACATCCAACAAGCATGATACAGACGCTTCGGAAAAACAAAT
>JABIPG010000022.1 GCA_018698795.1 Rhodospirillaceae bacterium | reverse complement strand
TACGCATTTTCAGGCCCTTGAGATCGTCAGCGGAGTTGATTTCCTTGTTAAACCAACCACCCATCTGACAACCGGTGTTACCGGCCATAACGCACTTGAGGCCAAATTCAGCCGCCAGTTCGTCCCACAATTGCTGGCCGCCGCCGAAGCGGATCCAGGCATTCATTTCAGCGTAGGTGAGCCCGAAGGGAACAGCCGTGAAGTAGGCCCAACCCAAGTGCTTGCCTTTCCAGTAGTAGTCGGCGGCGTGATAGGCCTGGGCTTTGCCCGAAGCCACTTCGTCAAACGAATCGAAAGCGCCGACGCGTTCTTTAGCGGCAAAGTACTCGAGTTCGATATTGCCTTCGGTCATCGTATTGATGCGCTGCGCCAAACGTTGCGCACCGGTACCCAAGCCCGGGAAATCGCGCGGCCACGTGGAGACCATGGTGATTTTCTTGATGTTCTTGGTAACGGCGGGTGCCGCGGGGGCCATAGCCTTCTTTTCTTCTTTCTTTTCGCCACAGGCGCTGAGCGCCAAGGCCGTGGCGCCGACCGCGCCAGCAGTCACTGCGGTGCGCGTAATGAATTTACGGCGCGAGACCTTATCTTCTTTGGTGACCGCAGGTTTTTTGTCAGTTTTCTCTGTCATGTTGCGTCTCCCTGTATTTGAGAAAAGTTCATATTAGGTTGGAATTTCGAATTGCGAAAAAAGCTAGCAGAAAGAGTCGGGTGCCGACAAGAAATCATTGTGCTGAATCAGCATTTTGCGCGCGGGGCTCACGGCATGGATTAAGTCGCCGGTTGGCACCGATCTAGCGTTTTCGTCCGCGCCCGTGAGGCCAATACGATCGCGTAAACCTCAAACATCGGCGCATTCACCGGCCGCGCGCGCAGCACCTGTGTGACACGGCCCTTGGCGTCGCGATAGACATGGATAACATCTTCAACCCGCAGCATCGCGTCAGGATATCCTCTGAACTGGCAGGCCTTGTCGGCAATCAGTTTTTTCATGATGTTTCCGGCTTCGGTCGACGACGACCTTCCGGCATGGGCGATCTGCATGATCGCGGATTTCGAATTGCAATAGCCGGGCACGATCACTTGAATGCCGGGCCGAAAGCCGCACTCAGAAAGGTCCGGGCTGGTCGAGCACGCGCCGAGCGCCAGCAAGCCGATGGCCAGAACTGCGGCGCGCCCTACCCCATCAACGGAACCGATTGGACTTAGGAAAACCCTTGAATGGCAATTGGCCCGCCTGGGCGCGTTTGCCAACCCAGGATTTGATGTTGGTCTCTGTGCGAATGCCCGCACCAGTTTGCCAGCTCAGGCCCTCTTTCAAATTCAGGGTCGTCACATCGGCCAATCCGCCCTGCGCGTAGCGCTGCATGATAACGCCAGCCCCACGCCCCATGGCCGGCAATTCGTCGAGTGGGAAAATCAATAGCTTCCGTTTGGTGCCCAAAACCGCCACGTGGTCGTGGCCGTTTGCGATGACGGCCAGTGTCGCGGCTTCCTGGCCGGGTTTCAGGTTCAGCACCTGGCGACCGTTTTTGGTTTGCGCGACAACGCTGTCTTCTTCGACAATGAAACCCCTGCCCGCATCCGACGCGACCAGGAATTTGCGCCCGCCTTGCAGGATAAACATATCCACCACGTCGTCGCCATTGGGCAAGTCGATCATCAACCGCACCGGCTCGCCATGGCCGCGCCCGCCCGGCAGTTTGTCGATACCCAGCGTATAGAACCGTCCGTTGGTGCCGAAGATCACCAGTTTGTCAGTCGTTTCCGCATGCATGGAAAAGCGCAACTGGTCACCATCCTTGAACTTCATGGTGTCGATGTTCTCGACGTGGCCGCGCGCCGCTCTGATCCAGCCTTTATCGGAATAGATCACTGTGACGGGTTCTTTCTCGATCATGGCTTCCAGCGGCACGACGATGGCCGTCGGCGGTTCACCGATATCGGTGCGGCGTTTGCCGAGTTCCGTCTTTTGGCCAAAATTCTTGCGCATTTCGGCAATTTCGTTGGCAATTACCTTCCAGCGCATCTTGTCGTCCTTGAGCAACTCGTTCAGGGACGTTTGTTCTTTCGATAAATCTTCGTGCTCGCGGCGGATTTCAATTTCTTCGAGCTTGCGCAATTGCCGCAAGCGCATGTTGAGGATGGCATCGGCCTGCACTTCGGTTAGCTCGAAGGCCTTCATCAGTTCGGCCTTCGCCTCGTCCGTTTCCCGGATGATGCGGATCACCTCATCCAGGTTCAGATACGCCGCCAACAAGCCACCCAGGACTTCCAGGCGGTGTTCGATCTTGCTCAGTCTGTGCTGTGTTTCGCGCACCAATACGACGTGGCGGTGATCGAGGAACGCCTGCAAGACCTCGCGCAGGTTCATGACGCCAGGCACGTTGTCGGCATTGAGCACGTTCATGTTGAGCCCGATGCGGGTTTCCAGATCGGTCTGCTTGAACAGATGCTCCATCAGGAATTCCGGGTCGACGGTGCGGTTTTTGGGTTCCAACACGACGCGTACGTCTTCGGTCGATTCGTCGCGGATATCGGCCAACATGGGCAATTTCCGCGCCTGCATCAGTTCCGCCACCTTCTCGATCAGGCGCGATTTTTGAACCTGATACGGAACCTCTGTGATGATGATCTGATATTGCCCGTGCGGGAGTTTTTCCATCTCCCAACGCGCACGCAGCCGGAAACTGCCGCGCCCGGTTCTGTAGGCCTCAATGATGGCGTCGCGCGGCTCCACCAATACACCACCGGTTGGGAAATCCGGGCCCGGGATGAATTCAGCCAATTTGTCGAAGGTGACACGCGGAAATTTGATCAGATGCAGCAGCGCGTCGCAGAGTTCACCGGCATTGTGCGGCGGGATTGACGTCGCCATGCCGACCGCAATGCCCGCGGCGCCGTTTGCCAGAAGATTGGGAAACCGTGACGGCAGTACCATGGGCTCAGAATCTTCACCGTCGTAAGTATCGCGGAAATCCACCGCGTCGCGGTCGATACCATCGAGCATGGCCCAGGCGACAGCCGTCATGCGAGCCTCGGTGTAACGCATGGCAGCAGCGTTATCGCCGTCGATATTGCCGAAGTTACCTTGGCCCTCGACGAGCGGATAGCGCACGGCGAAATCCTGCGCCAGACGAACCATGGCGTCGTAGATGGCTTGGTCGCCGTGCGGGTGATACTTACCCATGACATCGCCGACGACCCGCGCGCATTTCTTGAAGCCCGAGTCGGGGTCAAGCTTCAACTGCCGCATGGCGTAAAGCAGCCTGCGATGCACAGGTTTCAACCCATCGCGCACATCGGGCAGCGAGCGCGCTGTAATGGTCGACAACGCGTAAGAGAGATAGCGCTCGCTTAACGCATCGGCGAGCCGGGTTTCACGAATATCCTCGGCTTTGGCCGCTTTCGACATGGTATTGGTCCGTATGATGTTATGAGCCGCAATATATAGTATTCGATGCGTTTCGGGCGTCAACCGGTCGTTTCAGCAAAATCAGCGCAGGAGCGATTTTTTTCTTGAATCATTCCAAGATAATTCCCAGTTAATTTGTCAGGTATGGTTTGAATTGGGGAGAATCCATGTCTGCTGGAACAGTCAAATGGTTCAATCGCAAACGCGGTTTTGGTTTTATCGAGCCTGATGAAGGTGGTGATGATGCATTCGTGCACATCAGCGCAATCAAAAAGGCAGGGCTTAAGACCCTGATGGATGGGCAACGGCTGGAATATCAGTTGGCCCCCCTGACGGATGGCCGCATGGCGGCCGACGCCCTGGAGTTGATGGACGAGCAGCCCGAATTGGCGCAAGCCGCCTTCGGTTAAGCGTCCGCGACAGGCCTTTTTTATCGCCTCTTATCGTCTTAGGCGGTCAATTAACCGACTGCGCGCGTCGGGTGGTTTTGGGTCGCGGCGCTGCGAAAAAACGTGACGCCCGAGGAAGTATCCCGTCACTTTGAGGCCCTCGAGAATAGCGTCGCCCTCGCCCACCCCGCCCGCTTGCAACAGAAACTCCGGGAGCGGCAGCAATTTGTCGCGGTACGGCGCTGCAGCGCCAGCCGATACTGCGCGCCCGGTTTTCGGCGATACATGGGTCAGGTTTTCGGTTTCACCTGTGGCCGCACATTGGCTGAAATCCAGGCCAAACCCTAGTTCCTGAAGTAATCCGATTTCCCATTTCACATAAACAGTCGACCAGGGCTGCGTTTCGTCTCCCAGGGCGGCCAGCAAGATTTGTAGGCCTTCGTACACCGGGATATGGACCTCGCGCTCCGGCAAGGCCGCCTCGGCCACCGCACAGGCCGAACTGAGTGCAGCCAAGCGCAGTGGGTCGGCCAACAATCCTGCCGCTACAGCTTCCATCATTTCGCAAGTGTAGGCCCCCAGGTGATCGGCCAAACGCCCGCGCCAGGTTGCACGCAAGTGGTTGCCGGGCTGATACAGCCCCCGCGCCCGCCGACCGGCGCCGCCCCGCACGAGGCCCGCATGGCGCCCGTGGTCACGCGTCAGCAGCGTCACAATCGCCGCCGATTCGCCATGCTTGCGTGCTGAGAGCACAATTCCATCGTCACGCCATTCCATGACCCCAGTTTACCGGAAGGTGCGGGCAATGATATGGTCCCTGCCCCTCACCCCCCTTTTTTACGATTGCCGGGAAACACCTATGACCAACGACAGCGCCCTGAAACCCGCCACTTTGGCCGCCAACATGCCGGGAAATGAGCCCGCTGACGGCGCCGTAGTGCCGGCATGGCAACCTGCCACAACATACGAGAACCGCGCCGAATCGGGGTTCAGCTATTTGCGCGGCGACGGCCCTGTGTTCGCCGATGCCGAACGACGTTTGGCGGCATTGGAGGGTGGTTCGAATGCCCTGCTGTTCGCATCCGGCATGGCGGCGGCGGATGCCGTGTTTCGCAGCCTGCACGCCGGCAGCCATGTGATCATCCCGGAGGTCATGTACTGGGCGCTTCGCGGATGGTTGAATGACGACCGCTCGCACCTGGACCTGCGTGTCGACATGGTGGCGAACGGTGACGCTCGGGCTCTGCGCAATGCCTTGAAACCTGGCGAGACGGCGTTGGTCTGGATCGAGACCCCGGCCAACCCGACCTGGGAGGTGACCGATATTGCAGAGGCGGCGAGCTTAGCGCATGAAGCCGGCGCGATGCTGGCGGTCGATTCCACCGTGGCGACGCCGATCTTGACGCGGCCGATTGAGTTTGGCGCGGATTTGGTCATGCATTCCGCCACCAAATACCTGAACGGCCACTCGGACGTATTGGCCGGTGCGTTGGTCAGCGCGCGGAACGACGCGTTCTGGTTGCGGATTCAAAATTGCCGCACGCAAGGCGGCGCTGTGCCCGGTACGTTTGAGGCGTGGTTGCTGGTACGTGGCATGCGAACCCTTGCCGTGCGGGTGGAGCGCGCATCGACCAATGCGCAAGTGTTGGCTGAGCGCCTACAAAACCACCCTGGCGTGGTCGAGGTGCTATATCCGGGGCTTGCCGACCATCCCGGTCACGACATCGCCAGCGCGCAAATGCAAGGTGGTTTCAGCGGCATGATGTCGATCCGTGTTGCGGGTGGCCTCAATGGGGCTGCACGCGTGGCGGCATCGACGCGGTTGTTTAGGCAGGCGACATCGCTGGGTGGCGTCGAGAGCCTGATCGAACACCGCGCGCCCGTGGAAGGCCCTGGCAGCCCGGTGCCTGACGATCTGCTGCGCTTGTCGGTCGGGATTGAAGATGCGGATGATTTGTTTGCGGATTTGGACCAGGCATTGCGCTCTGTTCCGCAGGCATGACATGAAAGCGGCGGCAATAATGCCGCCGCCTCCAGTCACAGTCTCATTAAACGATTACTTCAGCCAAGGCGGCGTGAACGGCTGGAACTTTCCGCCCTTGTAGACGACATAGTTCATGCCGGGCACCAAAAGGTGCTTGATGGCCGCGTCGCCGGGCCCGACTTCACCGATATTCACAACCGGCACGACACTGCCCTTCCAGTTATCAATACCTTCGAGGGTGTCGAGAAGTCGTGCGCGCGTGATGTCGCCGCTGCCCATGCGCTTCACCGCTTCGGTGAATACCTGCGCGCCGGTGAAACCCCACAAGTGAACAGCGTCGTGCTGCTCTTCAGGATAGTATTTGCTGAGAATAGACTTGGCTTCCTGAATGTGTTTGTTGGGATCATCCCACTCGCGGAAGATGGTCGCGAAGTAAACGCCTTCGACAGCCGCTTTACCGGCGAGTTCCGGGACTTTCGGGCTTTTGCCGAAGAACACGTTGACCACGGGTGCTTTCCAACCAAGCTTGGCGCGCTCGGTGTAGACCTTGGCCGCCGGTTCTGGCGCACACGAGCAAATCAGGGCATCGACGTTGGAGCTCTTCATTTTGATAACCTGAGAGCTTAAGTCGACTTCTTTCGGCTCGTAACCTTCGGCGGCAACCATCTCGATGCCATACTGTTTCAAACCGGCTTCAATACCCTTGAGGTGGGTTTTACCCGATGCATCGTTTTGGTAGATGACGCCGATTTTCTTGGCGCCGAACACTTCCTTGGCAAACCGCACCAAGTCCGTACCTTCCTTGTCGTACGGCGGATAGAGCGGAAACACGTTGCGGCTTTTGTAGAAAACGTTCTTGGCAGCGCCCGTTCCGGCACCGATCAACGGCACGTTTTTCGACACAATGTAATCGATCACGGCTTTGGTCGGGGCTGATCCGAGCGGTGCCACGATGGCGAAGCATTTGTCGCGCTCAACAAAGCGTTTGACGATATTTTTTGTTCTGGCCGGCTCATACTTATCGTCGACCATCTTGTATTTGATCATGCGTCCGTTGACGCCGCCGTTGGCATTGACGTGCTTGAACCACGCGTCGGCGCCCTTGCCCATGCGGAAATAACTGGACACCTTTCCGGTCATCGGCTGGTAAGAGCAGATCAGGATCTCCTTATCGGAAACACCCGGTCCGTTCGCGGCTTGGGTTTCTGTCGCTGCCATGCTGAGCATTCCGAGCCCGGCAACGGCTACAAATGATTTGAAACTGCGTCTCATTTCACGTACCTCCCGTACTGTTTGGACGATCGTCCATTCACCCCCCCGAAAAGGACCTTGTCGCCAAAACGAGAGCTCCTTTTCGGGGGGACCCATGGGCCTCAGGGAGCCGCCAAAACGACTGTGAAGTCCGTATTGCGGCAGCCTTAACAGGCCGCCTCAATTCCCAAATTCTTCATACGATACCGACACGGATGAACCTAGTTTCCACTAGCCACCCATGTACGACTCGATAACCTCCTTGTTTTCACGCAACTCCGTCGCTTGCCCTTCGACCGCAACCCTGCCCACTTGCAAGACATAGCCGTAGCCGGCGTTCTTGAGCGCGATATTGGCGTTTTGTTCGACCACCAACAGTGTCATGCCCTTCTCTTGATTGATTTTGCGAAGCGTTGCGAAAATGTCCGAAATAATCAGTGGCGCCAGCCCTAGCGAGGGCTCGTCCAGCAAAAGCAACTTCGGCCGCGCCATGATGCCGCGCCCGATGGCAAGCATCTGTTGTTCGCCACCACTGAGCGAGCCGCCCAATTGCTTGGCCCGCTCTTGCAGGCGCGGAAACAGTTCCAGCACCATTTCGAGGTCCTCGGCGATGGCGGCTTTGTCGCTACGTGAATAGGCCCCCATCCTGAGATTTTCCGATACGGTCAGATCCTTGAATATCTTGCGGCCCTCAGGCACATGGGCGATGCCCATTCTAACGATCTGATTGGGCGTTTTGCCGTTCAGCGACTGGCCGGCGAATTCGATGTTGCCCGCCGTCGGTTTGACCATGCCGGAAATGGCTTTGAGCGTTGATGACTTGCCCGCGCCATTGGCGCCCAGCAGCGCCACAATCGCGCCTTCCGGCACGTCGATCGTGATCCCCTGCAATGCCCTAACGGCGCCATAGCTGGCTTCCAGTGCGTTGAGCTTCAAGAGACTCATGCGTCGTCCTCACCGAGATAAGCGTTGATTACGTCTTGGTTGGACTGAATTTCCGCCGGTGTGCCGGCCGCTAAGTTGGCGCCGAAGTTGATGGCGTATATGTAATCGCACACGCTCATCACCATCGACATGTCGTGTTCGACCAGCAACACCGTGATGCCCAGCTCGCGGTTGATGCGCTGGACGATCTCCTTGAGTTCAGCCGTCTCTTCGTCGTTGCAGCCCGCCACCGGTTCATCCAACAAGATGATCTCTGGCTTAGCCGCGATGGCGCGCGCCAACTCGATGCGTTTTTGAAAGCCGTAGGGGAGGTTTTTGACGAGGTTGTCCAACTCTCGGTCAAGGTTCAGCATCTCGGCAATTTGCACCGCGTTGTCGACCAACGTCCTTTCATTGCGCCGCGCGCTGGGCAGCGAAAACGCATTGGCGAACGGGTTGCCGATCATGTGATGCGCACCGATCAAGATGTTCTCCAGGGTCGATTGTTCGGCGAACAGGTTGATGTTTTGAAAAGTCCTGGCCATGCCGAGGCTGATCATTTCGTGGGATTTTTTGCCGTCGACGATCTGGTCACGCAGATAAACGTGGCCTTCATCGTATTCCTGGAAGCGGCTTAAAACGTTGAACAGCGTGGTCTTCCCTGCCCCGTTCGGGCCGATCAAACCGATGATCTTGCCGGCTTCGACATCCAAGGAAATCTGATTGCACGCGATCACGCCACCGAAGCTGACCGTCACGTTTTCGCACCTGAGGTGGCTGGTCATGTGTCACCTCCTGGCGTGTTCCCAGACTTAGTGAGCGATAAGGCCCAACGGAAAAACCGCACGACACCATCGACAAATCCGGCCGGCGCCACGATCAAAACGAAAATCAACGCCACGCCCTTGATGATGAACGCCAAGTCGCCCGGTTGATCGACGAAAAACTCGATCATCGTCGGCAAAAACGCGACGAACAGGCCGCCGACAAACGGACCGAGCAAGACGGCCGAGCCACCAACCACCGTGGCGACCAGAAAATCGACAGAATACCAAATGTCGGCGAAAACCTCGGACGAGACGTAGTTGACGTAATGCGCAAACAGCACACCTGCGACGCCGGTGACTGCGGCGCTCATGGAGAATGCGAGTGTGCGGTAGAACACGCGGTTGACACCGCTGGCTTCGGCGGCTTTCTCCGAATCGCGGAGCGCCATGAAGGCGCGACCAACGGCAGAACGGATCAGGATAAAGATAAACAGTGTCGTCAACCCAAGCGTCACCAGCGATACGTAATAAAAGCCGATATCACCGATTTCGATACCTAGAACCTGGTTGGCCGGAAGTGAAATCCCCTCGCGGCCTTCAAAAATCGGCCCGTTGTTGACGACCGTCCCGACGAAAAAAGCAAACCCCAGGGTACCGATGGCCATGAAGGCACCCGAAAGCCGCAGGAACACGATACCAAGCGCGCAGCCAACGGCGGCGGCGGCAAAACCGCCGACCACGACGCCCGTAGCCAAGTCGGTGCCGAAGTGTTTGGTCATCAATGCCGATGCGTATGCGCCGACAGCGAGAAAACCACCGTGACCAACAGTGACCAGCCCTGTGTAGCCCGTCAGGATGGAGACGCCTTGCGCCGCCATAATATACATGATGATCAGTGTGGCTTCGGACGCCATCCAGCCTTCGACGCCGGGCATAATCGGGAATAGCGCAGCCGCCAAAAACAAGGCGAGCATCGCGGCCCACTTGTTGCGTTGCGTGCGCGCCTTTTGGGCTGAGACGACTTCCCAGCTCGTATTCGATGCGGATGCATTGGGATTGTGCTGTTTCTCCATCGCGTCAGACTTCCCGGCGCTTTTGAATGCCGAACAAACCTTGCGGTCGGAACGCCAGCAACAAGACGATCATCGCGAAAGCCGTTGCCGTTTTGTAATGCGATCCGAGATAGCCGCCTGCGAGATTTTCAGCAACGCCGATCATCAAGGCGCCCAAAATGGCGCCAGGTATGGAGTACAGCCCTCCAAACACGGCGGCCACGTAGCCTTTCACCAAAACCTCATCCATCATCTCAGGAGCGACGTAGATAATCGGCGCGATCAACACGCCGGCAAATGCTGCCAAAAAGCCCGCCATGCCCCACGTCAGAAGGACGATGAAGCGTACGGGAATGCCCATCAGTTCGGCGGTCTCGGGATCATCGGTGACCGCCCGCATGGCGATGCCCTGTTTGGTGTATTTGAAGAACACAAAAAGCACCAACCCGATGCCCGCCGCCCACGCCATGTTGATGACGTGGCCTTGGCTGATGATACCGCCAATAATTTCAAT
>JABIPG010000179.1 GCA_018698795.1 Rhodospirillaceae bacterium | reverse complement strand
ACCGAGCCAGGACACGAATTGGAAGGCGTCAATATAGCCGGCAAGGTTCTCGTGTTTCTGACCGGAAAGGGGTCCACCGGCGGATCATACAGAATCTACGACATGGTCTCGCGTGGTACGGCACCGGTTGCGTTCGTTCAAGTGATCCCTGAAGGGGTCACGACGATCGGTGCGATCATCGCGGATATCCCGATTGTCGCTGATTTGGACCAAGATCCGACACAAGCCATTCGAAACGGTGATTTCATCGATCTTGACGCCGATGCCGGGATCGTCACGGTCACCAAGCAAGGGGCATAATGCGGCGCGGTGATATGCCGCATGCCAACCGCCCCATTATCGCCCTGTCATCTAGCGAATCACTCGGAAATCCGACGATTTCCGCGAGGGCGTCGAGGCTTTTCATGAAAAACGTGCGCCGGCATTCAGCGGGCGGTATTCCTTGCTTCCAGTCATGGAGGCGTTCAGAGACATATTACCAATTTTGAAAATGTCGGCTCATGGCTAAAGACTGAAGGACGGCGGTTTGGGCATTTTTGTCTGGTGTTGACGGCATAGCCGCCAGATTCGCCACATAGAAGTGTCTATTTCGGCGATGCTGTTATGATGCCGATCAAAGCTGCAAGATTAAACCTGCCAGATTGGCGGGGCATCAGAGAGGTTTAAGCATGCCGATATTCGGAAACGGTGACGTGAAAATTCACTATGAGGAAGCCGGCTCCGGCTTTCCGCTGCTGGTCATTCCGGGTGGCGGTCTGAACGCGACGATTGCCGGGCTCGCCAACCATGCCTTCAATCCGCTAGACGAACTCAGCGACACGTACCGCGTCATTGCGCTCGACCTGCGCAACGCCAATGGGGGCCAGACGGAGGGGCCGTTGGAAATCGAGCGCACCTGGGACGGCTTCGTTGACGACCAACTTGGCCTGATGGACCATCTCGGCATCGAGCGGTTCGCGGTGTTGGGCTTTTGCATCGGTGGCCCGATGATCTGGAACCTGTTGAAACACGCCGGCGAGCGGGTCGTCGCCGCCACATTGGTGCACCCGAGCGGCTACACGTCCAGCCACCCGGACATCTATTATCACAACAACATCACCGGCTGGGGGCCTGAGTTCATCAAGCGCCGGGGTGAGGTCACCATGGAGATGATCTCGGAATTCCTGCACAACATGTACACCAAGCGGGCTGATTTCGTGTTCACGGTTGACCGCGACTTCGTGCGCAATTGCCAGACACCGGTTCTGGTGTTGCCTGATGATATTCCGGCGCACCCTTACGCGACGGCAATGGAGACGGCGTTACTGGCGCCAAACGCGCAGGTCAGTCTTTATCCGTGGAAAGAGAACGACCGCAAGATTGCACTCGCTTTGAACCATATCCGCGGCTTCTTAGCGACGAACATCTCCGCAGGCGCGGCGGCACAATAGAATACGGCTGCTCAGGACGTCCAGAGCGCTTCGTGATGCCAGGGTTTCGGCACAGACAATTTCCCTGCGTGAGGTATTTCCGCATCATGCAAGGCGACGGACTGCCAGGCTCCACGCCATTCTGCCGGCAATGGATAGGGTGTCGTGACTTTATCTTCGGCCTTAAATCCGAAGCGGCTGTAATAGGCCGGGTCGCCGAGAACAAATACATAACCGATTTTGGCTTGTTGCATTTGTATGAATCCCGCTTCAACCAGCGTGCTGCCGATTCCCTGTCTGTGTAGTGATGGTGTGATCGCGAGGGGAGCCAGAAGTGCAACTTTGTCGTTGCCTCCCTCAACACCGCAAAACGTAAATCCGATATGTCCAACGACGGCCTGTTCACGAACGGCAACGAGCGATACGACGCTCGGCCCGAAATCTAGAAGTTCCCGCACCAGCGGCACCAAGTCTTCGTCGGGGAAGGCATCCACATACAGTCGTTCGATCTCGGCAGCATCGCCGGGGCGGCTTTCCCGAATTTTAAGATCGTGGATCATTTCACCAGTATAGACGTGTCTTGTCTTGGCGCTCAATCACCGTGACAGCGGATCGTTCGCCCCCAATTTGTCATCGACGATATTGACCGTCTCGTCGATGTCGGCGTTGGACAAGCCGAGTTCCTGGGCGATCAATTTAACCAGCACGTCGACGCGTTCGATGAACGGTGCGCCGGCGGCCACCGCCCGCGCGGCGGATGACGGCTTTAACAAGCTCTCGGCCGCCTTGGCATATTTCTCGAACGGCACCGCATCGGTCGGATCGGCGCCGAGCTTCTGGGCCAGGGTATCGACGAAGGCGTAAATCGTACGCGATCTCGCCAGGTCGTTATGCACGGCATCGCGGATCGGGCGTGGCTCACCCGGTGTGATGCAGCGGTAGTTGCCGGTCAGCAGCATGCTCCATTTGGCGAGCGGCACGAAGACCGATTCGAAAACTTTGAGCTTCACCGGCACGTCGTTGCCATCGAGCGTGACGGCGGCGATATCGGCTTCCAGTTGCTTGAGGAGCGCGTTGGCTTTCTCGTCTGCAAAGCGCGCCGCCTTGAAGTTTGTCGGCAGGCCAACGTGCAAAACGTTCGCGGCTTCTTCTGGTGGGCGGAAGGCCTGCGGGTCGGGGCTGCAAAGCGTCATCACGTCGGGATCGAACCGATCCCACACGGTGGGATCGGTGTAACTGGCGCTGAGCCTGGATGCGTCCAAGCCGGGAATGCGTTTCAAAAACGTCAACGGCGGCATGTTCATGATCGACAGGCACGGGATGCGCTCCTCGGCGATACGGATCAACACTGTGCGCAGTGTGTGGTGCGCATACTGGGGTTCCTGCATGGCAAGGCCGACCATGTCGTAGTCGGTGGCGACGACCTCTTGCGGCGTGCAGGCATCGAGGTTGCCCGGCAGATCGCTAGAGCGGATGGAGCGGTGCGCGTCCTCGCCTTTCAGCTTGATCCGCACTTCGGTGCCTTCAGCGTTGATCAGCGCGGCGGTCTTGCGCCGGCACACCAGCGTCACGTCGTGGCCCGCCATCAGCAGTTTGGTGCCCAAAAGCGAGCCGTAAGACGCGCCTAGAATCAGTATTTTGTTGGTCATGGTTCCCCCGGTCATCGCAAATCATTTGGCCGAATATCATATTCGTTTAATTGAATATGATGAGAAACTCAATCTTTGTTTCAAACCGATTTGGGAGTGGGCTTACAAGGGCTCCAAGTCGCCGCCCGCCTGTTCGGCGGCGAACAGGGCGGCGAAGGCATCCATCGCACCCACTGCAATGGCTTCACGCATGCCGGCCATCAGTTCTTGATAGTAGTGCAGGTTGTGCCATGTCAGCAGCATGGCCGCCAAAATCTCTTTGGCCATTACCAGATGATTGATGTAGCCGCGTGAGTAATGCCTGCACGCGTAGCAGCGACAATCGGGGTCGATGGGGCGGGGGTCGTCCTTGTGGCGCGCGTTGCGCATATTCAGCGTGCCGCGCCGGGTGAAGGCCTGGTCGGTGCGACCGGACCGCGTCGGCAATACGCAGTCGAACATATCAATGCCGCGTCGCACTGCCCCCACCAAGTCGTCGGGCTTGCCGACCCCCATTAGGTAGCGCGGGCGTTCACGCGGCAAGTGTGGCTCGGTGACATCTAGGGTTTGGAACATCAAGTCCTGGCCTTCGCCCACGGCCAAGCCACCAACCGCGTAACCATCAAACCCGATATCGATCAGCGCCTTGGCGGATTGTTCACGCAAGTTGCCATAGACACCGCCCTGCACGATGCCGAACAGGCCGTAGCCTGGGCGTTGTCGGAAGGACTTTTTCGAGCGCGCGGCCCAGCGCATGGAGAGCTGCATGGAGCTCTCGGCTTCTTCTTCGGTAGCGGGGAAGGGAGTACACTCGTCTAAGGCCATGGTGATGTCGGCATCCAGCAGGTGCTGGATTTGCATGGAGCGCTCAGGGGTGAGTTTGTGATAGGCGCCGTCGATGTGCGAGCGAAACGTCACGCCTTCCTCTTCGAGCTTGCGCAGCTTGGCTAGGCTCATCACCTGATAGCCGCCGGAATCGGTCAAGATCGGTCCCGGCCAGTTCATGAACTCGTGCAGGCCGCCGAAGCGGTCGATGCGTTCCGCCGTCGGACGCAGCATCAGGTGGTAGGTATTGCCGAGGATGATCTGCGCGCCGGTTTCGCGCACGGCTTCGGGCGTCATCGCCTTGACTGTGGCTGCCGTGCCGACGGGCATGAAGGCCGGCGTATCGATAGGGCCGTGCGCCGTCATCAGCGTGCCCAGCCGCGCGCGGCCATCGGTCTTGATCAGGTCGAAAGTGAGGCCGTTCAAAATAAAGCCCCTTAAAACAATGCGCCGCGCGCGGCCACCGGCCACACGTGCTCGACGCGCGCTTGCGGCGTGTGTAAGCCACGCACGCCGACGTACCAGTCGTGCAGGTTAACCGTTGGGTCACAGTGGCCCGGAATCAGCAAAACCGCGTCGCCGCGCTCGGGCTTTTCGTTCACGGTGGTGATATCGATGACGCCGTGTTCATCCGACATGCCGGTCATTTCCGCGCCAGCCATGGCCCACGGCACTGGCAGACCGCTATCGATGGCACAGGCTTTGTGGCCGGCATCGACGACGGCCGAGCGCTCGCTCGGGCGGCTCATGACGGCGGCGCGAACAAACAGCGCGTGTTCGAAGGTATCGAACGGTCCGCCGTCGGCGCCTTTGTTTTTGGCGTAGTCGGCATCCATGAAGGCGTAAGAGCCGCATTGCAGTTCGTTGTAAACGCCGCTGGCTGCTTCCAGCTCAAACGTGCCGGTCCCCGCACCGCCGACGATGGCGCATTCCAAACCGTTTTCGGCCAATAGGTTGACGGTTTCCGTGGTGCCGGCAATGGCGCTGTCGATAGCTTCTTTGCGTTCTTGCGGTGTGCGCCGGTGCTGGGCCGAGCCGTGATAGGCTTGTAGGCCGCCAAAGCTCAGGTGCGGGTCGGCAGCAATGGCGCGCGCCAGTTCAAGCGCCGCTTGGCCGGGCTGAACCCCACAACGCCCCGCGCCGACATCGATTTCCACCAAGGTGTCGATGACAACGCGTTCGGCTTCAGCAGCGGCGGAAATCTCAGATACGGCGTCAATGTGATCGATGCACACCCGGACGCTCGCTTGCTGGTTCAGCTTGGCCAGCTTTGCCAGCTTCGGTGCGCCCACCACTTGGTTGGAAACCAGCACGTCGGCCACACCGCCTGCGACCATGACCTCGGCTTCCGAGACTTTTTGGCAGCACGCGCCAATCGCGCCGCGCTCAATTTGCTGCAAGGCGACCCAGGGGCTTTTGTGCATCTTGGCATGCGGGCGCAGTTTCACACCGGCTTGCGTGACCATGTCGGCCATGAGATCCAGATTGCGCTCGAAGGCATCTAGATCAACGATCAGCGCCGGGGTATCGACTTGCCATAGCTCGTCGCCGGGTTCGGCAGGTGGGTTCATGCTCATGGCGTTATTGTCTCCGAATTTCCCCAAATCTCACGGTTCGGTTCAAGCAGGCAGGCATCGCCGTATGAATAGAACCTGTAGCCGCTTTCAATAGCATGCGCGTAGGCCGCCTGCATGCGCCCAAGCCCTGAAAATGCTGATACCAGCATAAACAATGTCGAGCGCGGCAGGTGGAAATTGGTCACCATCAGATCAACCGCCTTAAAGCGATAACCCGGTGTGATGAAGATATCCGTCTCACCCCGGAACGGCATGATCTTGCCATCATCATTGGCGCCGCTTTCAAGTAACCGCATGGAGGTCGAGCCTACGGCCAGAACGCGCTTTCCGGCATTGCGTGCGGTATTGACTGCATCGGCGGCGGCTTCGGGCAATTCGCCCCATTCGGCGTGCATGGGGTGTTCTTTGGTGTCGTCGACCTTCACCGGCAGAAACGTGCCCGCACCCACATGCAGCGTTACCTTGGCGATATGCACGCCGCGCGCCGACAGCGCGTCCATCAGTTGTGGCGTGAAGTGCAGACCGGCAGTGGGCGCGGCGGCGGCGCCGGGCTGAGCGGCGAATAAGGTTTGGTAATTGTCGCGATCATCATCGTCACCCGCGGCTTCACGCTTGATATAGGGCGGCAGCGGCATGACGCCGTGCGCCTCCAGGGCTTGCAAAAGCTTCGGGCCGGAAACATTGAAATGCAGCAGCACTTCGCCGCCGTCGAGCTTGTCGCGTACGATCGCATGGAAACCGGGCGCGAAGGCGATCATATCCCCCGTGCGGAGCTTGCGAGCCGGGCGCGCGAAAGCCAGCCAGGTATCGGGGGTGCGTGGCTTGTGCAACGTCACTTCGACCTTGGCGCCGCCGGTAGGTGGGCCCGGGCGTGTGGCGTCGCCGCGTTTGCCGGTCAGGCGGCAGGGCAGCACCTTGGTGTCGTTCACCACTATGACGTCGCCGGGCTCAAGCAAGCTGGGGAGATCCGAGATACCCAGATCAGCCAGCGTCTCGCCCACATGCAGCAGCTTCGCCGCGTCGCGGGGCTCGGCCGGGGCCTGGGCGATGCTTTCAGGCGGCAGTTCGAAATCGAATAGATCAACACGCATGACGGTGTCCTAGCGGAGGTCGCCAGAAGGAGCAATCATCTTACCGAAGCAATCACCAACCAGGAACAATCACCGAGCAGGAGGAAGCGGCAGCGCTGTCGTCGATTTGATTTCTTCCATGGCGAAGCTCGACGACACATCGCTCAGCGGCACGCTGGCAATCAGGCGTTTGTAGAAGGCATCGTAGGCGGTGATGTCCGCGACGACGACCTTCAAAAGATAATCGATATCGCCGCTCATGCGGTGGAACTCCACCACTTCTTCGAAATCGTTGATCGCCTTGGCAAAGGCATCCAGCCAGTCTTCGCTATGTTCTCGGGTGCGCACGGAGACGAATACCGTTGTGCCGAGGCCCAGCTCGTGCCGGTCCAGCAACGCCACGCGACCCTTGATGACGCCGGCTTTTTCAAGGTTGCGGATACGCCGCCAGCACGGTGTGGCGGAAAGTCCCACCTGTTCGGCGACTTCGGCGACAGATTGCCCGGCATCACGTTGCAAGCAGGCAAGAATTTTGCGGTCGAACTCATCCATGAGATAAATTCCCAAATTTTTGCTTATTCATAGTGAATATTTACACGATTTTGCCAAATTATTGGAATTATAACAAACATTTCCTGAGGTTTGTCGTCTAGTTTGTTTCACATACACAGATCACGCCAGCGGAGCGCAGCCCATGTCTAGCCCACTCAAGATCACTAAACTGATGACCGGACATCCCCAAAGCGTCGGCGAAACCTACACCGAGCACATGGCCGTTGCCGGCAGCTTTTCGTGGCACTTATTTGTTGCGGCCTTGGCCTGCGCAGTGCACGCCTTTCTGCCCTTCATGTTTGAGAAAACCGGCAGCCAGCGCGTCGAGATGCTCTATCGGCGCATGGTGACACATCGCGACCGCCGGTTGGCTGAACCAGAAAGCCTGGAAACCCAGGCCGCCTGAACCGAGCTTGCGCGAAAATCAACGGGTTGGGATGATGCGGTCATGATCCGGTTCATGGCCGCTATTCTTTTGTGCGTGACGCTGCCAACTCTGTTGTGTGTGGCGCCGCCGACGCAGGCGTCGGATATCGTCCAGGCGACGAACCACGACCGCAGTCTTTCATCGAACCAAGTGCAGGCGCTCGTCGGTCAGGTTGAGCGTGAGTACGAAAAACTGAAGGCGATCTTCGCCGTCGACGTAGGGCCGGTGACGCTGAGCGTCCGCAAGACCGGCGTAGCGCGGCACCTACCGCCGGCGGAGATCATCATCCCATCGCGCTTGATCAAACAGGCGCGCGCCATTACCGCACATGAATTGACGCACCTGTTGACGCAAGGCTGGGCTAGCGGTCTGCTAAAGGAGGGCCTAGCCGTCTACGCCCAGGATAAATTCGGTGAGCAACCCGGATGGCCCAACGACGCAAAGCCCATTCATCGCGTCGCTGCCGAAGCGATCGGCGTGGCCCAACCCTTGGTGCGCGGCCCGGGGGATGCGAACCGGGTCCTCACCACCCGCAACCCCGGCAAGGCGGCATTGCGCCGCGCGGCTTACAGCGTCGCGGGATCATGGGTGACGTGGATTATCGACGAACGCATGGGCGGCGATATCGCACGCTTCATGGCGACACTTTACCGCAGCGGAAATTACAAACGCGCATTGGGCAGCTCCTTCAAGGAGCTACTTCCACTGTGGCGCGCCTATGTGAAGGTTATACGCTGACGGCTTCGTTGGTCTCGGCAGAGCGTACGATGGCCTCCAGCAAGGCTGTGCCATGGATCGCCTCAGCTACCGGCAACAGATACGGCGCGCCGCCGGTGACGGCTTCGGCGAAAGCTTCCAACTCGGCGCGGGGCGTATTCGTCGGCTCGAAAGTCTCCAGCGTTTCTTTCTTGTCGTCGCGCTTAAGCATCGCGATTTTCTCATAGCCCCGCATCGTCGCCCAACCCTGATCCCCCATGACGCGGATGAACCAGATTGCCGGTGTGACGGTAATTGTCGACATATAGCCCGTCGCGCCACTGGCGAAGCGCATGGTCATGAAGGTCACATCGTCGATATTGCCGGTGAGCGTGCGGCGCTCAGACGTGGCGCGCACTTCCGTTACCGGACCCATGAACGAAATCAGTGCGTCCGCCATGTGTACGCCCAACCCGGTCATGCCGCCGGCGGGGCTCTCGATTGCGTCGGAGCGCCAATGCTCCGCAGGATGACGCCCGCCGGTGGGAACGGAGATATTCGATTCCACATGCAACGGCGTGCCGATTTCGCCATTTGCCACAATCTCGCGCAGCCGCTTCATGGCGGGCAGGAAGCGCCGGTTATGGCCGAGTGCGCAAACCAGCCCGGCTTCGATGAGCGCGGCTGCGGCGCGTTCGGCACTTTCGCCCGACATGGTGAACGGCTTTTCCACGAACACATGTTTGCCGGCCCGCGCACACTGAACCATCTGATCGGCGTGCTGGCCGTGTGGCGTGGCAAGCACGATGGCATCCAGGTCCGGGTCGGTGAGCAGATCATCCAGGGAGTCTCGAAGTTCGATATTGTGCTCAGTGCAGAAATCGCGCGCGCGATCCTTGCGGCCCGTGCAGCCGGCCGGAAACGTGATGGCGTCGCTATCGGTGATGGCCTCGGCCAAAGTTTGGCCCCAGCGGCCAAGTCCGGCAATGCCGGCGCGAACTGTCATGGTGGATCTCCCTGATTTTGTCGTCCCGTGCTAAACATAAGGTGTGAGACGTATCGAATAAAGAGCGGGGAGGGCACCATGGACGCCAAAGCATTTGTCGACGAATACTTGGGACGCAACACCGACGCACTGAACGACGTCATCGATGCGCTGTTTTGGTATGGCGAACCGGCCATGCAGGAAGTGCGCTCGGCGGCACTGTTGACGAAAATTTTGGAGGACGGCGGGTTCACCGTCGAGCGCGGCATCTCGGGCTTTCCGACCGGTTTCATGGCGACTTTTGGTTCTGGCGGCCCTGTGGTTGCCGTGCACGCGGAATACGACGGCGCGCCGGACAATTCGCAACTGCCCGGCGTTTCCGAACACAAGGCGATCATCCCAGGCGCACCCGGTCATTGTGAGGGCCATAACGTCAATGCAGCCGTCATGGTCGCCGCTGCGCGCGCTGTCAGCCGTGCAATGCGCGATCACGGCATCAAGGGAACGCTGAAAATTTTCGGTGCGCCGGCGGAGGAGTTGGTGCTGGCTAGGCCTTATTACGTACGCGACGGCTATTTCGATGATGTCGATGTGGCTTTCCATCCGCATCTGCTCGAGCGCTTCTCGACCGAATACGGCGTCTTACAGCGCGCCGTCGTGTCGGCGGAATTCGTCTTTCATGGCGAGACGGCGCACGCCGCCATGTCGCCCTGGAAGGGGCGTAACGCGCTCGACGCTGCTTTATTGATGGATAGCGGCATGGCGCAATACCGCGAACACCTGAGCCCCGGCATGAATATGCATCGCGTTGTTACCGACGGTGGTAACCAGCCCAACGTGATTCCGGCGCGCGCTGCCATCTGGTGGTTTTTCCGTGACCACACAGCCGAGGGCGCCAAAGGATTGTTCGAGCGCGCCCGCAAGGTCGCCGAAGGCGCAGCGCTGATGACCAACACGGAACTGGAAGTTGTCGTGAAGACCGCCGTGTGGCCGGTGCGCGGCAACGAAGCCCTGGCCCACGCCCTGCAACGAAACATCGAGACCGTCGGCATGCCGGCATGGAGCAATGCTGAACATGATCTCGCCAATCGCTTGCAAGCGGCCAATGGCGCGATTGAGGAGGGGCTGAGAACGGCGGTCGATACACTTGATGGCCCATCTGAATCCATACCCGCCGCCAACGACTGCGGCGATGTGTCGTGGAAGGTGCCCATGGGACGGTTGTGGTTTCCGGCCAATGTGCCGGGTGTCACGTTTCATCACTGGTCGGCGGGGGCGGCGTTGGCCACATCCATTGCGCACAAGGGCGGGCTGGTGGGCGCGCGGGCCTTGGCGGCGACGCTGGTCGATTGCTTCACCGATCCTGCCATCATTGCTGACGCCAAAGCGACATTCGCCGACGAGACCAAGGGAACCGACTACGCGCCGATGATCCCGGACACCAATACACCGCCGTTGGATACCAACCGCCAGTTGATGGAAAAATTTCGGCCTTCCATGGAAGCGCGATATGTGGAGCCCCGACATTGGTTCGAATGAGGATTTGCTGCCGAAACTTGCAGATTCCTGAAGGTAAATAGTTAACCTATTGAAAAACAATAAAATTAAAAATGACCTTGTGTGACCGACGTCACTGTTTCTTCAGCAAAAAGGGCTATTATTATAATTGTAAGGAGCGCACCTCCCTGAGTATCCTCCCCCCAACTCCCCGCGTTCCTTACATCCTCCCTGTCAAACTTGCCGGCCCGAAAGGGCCGGCATCTTTGTTTGGTGATGGGCTCGTCGATGTTTTCTTGACCGAGCTGTAGTGGTATGAACCTAACCATGGGACAATTGGGACACATAGGCGAGCGTGACCTGCCGTTAATTTTTCACGAGCAGTTGCCTCTCCTTGATCTTGATGCGATCAGGGACGTAGAACTGCGCGAAATGGTACTGCGTTGGCAGGCGATGTGTGATCAAGACGATGATATCCCGGTCTGGGATATGACCTTCGCCATGGAGTTTCCAAGGCTCGCTGGGCGGTGCTTTCTGTATGAATTGAATGGTGACGAGGTGCACACCAAATTCATCGGAGAGCAAAGCCGCAAATATCTCAACCTCGAGCGAACCAGCGGCGATCTGTTTGAGCTGATCCCCGAGGTCAACGTGCGCGATATTCATGTGCGCATTCTGAAATGCGTCAAACAGCGGCTTCCCAATTATTGTCAGAAATCCATGTCCTGGAACGACCGCCGCGACCACTTGGACTACGAAGCCATCTTTCTGCCTTTTCGCAAGGCCGACGATGAGGCTTGCCGTGTCGTCTACAGTCCGATGTCGTTCTATCCGCATCACGAATAGCTTCAAAAGCGTATGATGTAATGCCTCGCGCGTGGTTTTACGGCTTCATGGAGACGCTGTTCAACGGTTGACGTTCACGCCGTTCTGGTGACGATGGGGCGACACATTGCCAGGAGCCAAGCCATGCATCAAAGCCTCTATTTTTCCGAAGAACTCGAAATGCTGCGCGACCAAATCAAGCGCTTCGTCGCTGAAAAGGTCATGCCCCATGGTGAGGCCTGGGAGGCCGACGGCATGGTGCCGAGGGACGTGCTCAGGGAAATGGGCGAGCTTGGGTTCTTCGGCATTCGCTACCCGGAACAGTATGGCGGATCCGAACTCGATACGCTGGCGACCGTCGTCTTGGCCGAGGAGTTGGGCCGTTCGACGTTCTCTGGATTTGCCGTCACGGTGTTAGTACACACCGACATGGCATCACCGCATTTGGCGAATGCGGGAAATGAGGCGCAGCAGGCCAAATATTTACCGGATGTCATCAAGGGTAATCTGATCACCGCTGTCGCCGTGACCGAGCCCGATGTCGGTTCCGACGTAGCCAATCTTAAGACGCGCGCCGTGAAGGACGGCAACGACTGGGTGATCAATGGCGCGAAAATGTTCATCACCAACGGCGTGTATGGCGATCTCTATTTCGTCGCGGCGCGCACCGATCCCGACGTCAAGGGGTCACGCGGCATCACGATGTTCATCGTCGAGAAGGGGACGCCCGGGTTTTCCGTCGGGCGCGCGCTGGACAAAATGGGCTGGCGCTGCTCCGACACGGCGGAGTTGGTGTTCGATAATGTCCGCGTGCCCGAGGAAAACGTCTTGGGTGAGGTTAATCGCGGCTTCTACGCGATCATGAACAACTTCCAAAACGAGCGCACCGTGATCGGCGCCATGGCCATGGGCGAGGCGCAAACAGCCATCGATCTGACGCTCGAATACGTCAAGGGGCGCAAGGCGTTCGGTGCGCCGCTTTGGGACAAGCAAGCCATCCGCCAGCGCCTGGCGCGGCTGCAGGGTGAGGTCGAGGCCGGCCGGCAGCTGGTTTATCACGCAGCTTGGTTGGATGCGCAGGGCGTGGACTGTGTGAAGGAGGTTTCCATGGTGAAGGCCTACTGCGGCGATCTGGTGAATCGCGTCATGTACGACTGCCAGCAATTCCATGGCGGTTTCGGCTACATGCGCGAGGCCACGATCGAACGCATGGTCCGCGACGCCCGCGTGCAGACCATCGGCGGTGGTGCATCGGAAGTTATGCTGGAAGAAGTTGCCAAGAGACTTTGACCCGTAAATTCAAGCGGCTCTGAGCCGTAAATTCATGTGACTTTGGCCAAAGGGGGGCTTTCTTCGCCTAAGGGGGTTGGCTAAGCTTGGCGTTTGTCGGGATTGCAGCAGCGGGAGTGCCCCAAATCGTGAGCGAATTGAATTACCAAGCCCCGGAAACCCTGGAGGCGGTCGTTGGGCTGCTGGCGGACGATGAGACCGCACGGGTATTTGCCGGCGGCACGGACCTGTTGGTCCAATTGAAGGAAGACCTGCGTGAGCCCGGTCTCCTGGTCGATATCAAGCGGATCAAAGAGGTGCGCGAAATCGCCATCGGCGCCGACAGCGTGCGCATCGGCGCTGCCGTCACTGGCGCAGAACTGGGCGAGCATGATGAATTGAAGGCCATCTGGCCGGGCATCGTCGAGGCCGTCAACTTGATTGGTTCCGACCAGGTGCAGGGCCGCGCCACCATCGGCGGCAATTTGTGCAATGCATCGCCCGCCGCCGACAGCGTGCCCGCCATGCTTGCAGCAGACGCCAAGGCGGCCATTGTCGGCCCGGACGGTGCGCGCGAAGTGGCCATTGCGGATTTGATGACCGGACCGGGACAAACGTCTTTGGTGCGCGGTGAATTGGTGACGGCAATCGTGCTGCCGATACCGCCGGCGCGTTCGGGCGATGCGTATCTGCGCTTCATCCCAAGGACCGAAATGGATATCGCCGTGGTCGGTGCTGGGGTCTCGGTGACGCTGAACGCTGACGGCACCTGTGCGGCGGCTCGGCTGGCGCTGGGCGCGGTCGGACCGACGGTGAAATTGGTCGAAGCGGCATCAAGCGTGCTAGTCGGCAACAAGCTTGACGATGCGACCCTGAATGCGTTGGCGGAAGCTGCGAGTGCGGCGTGCTCACCCATCGACGACAAACGCGGCACGGCTGAGTTCCGCACAAACGTGGCGGGTGTCCTGGCCCGGCGCGCGGCGGCTATCGCCTGGCAACGAGCGGAGAACAACTAATGCCCAAACATGTCATAACCGCCACCGTCAACGGTGACGAAGTGGATTTCACCTGCCGTACGGACCAGACGCTGCTCGATGTTTTGCGCGATGAACTTTACCTGACCGGCACCAAGAACGGTTGCGGCACCGGCGATTGTGGGGCCTGCACTGTTATCTTCAATGGCCGGCCGGTGAATGCCTGCCTGGTGCTGGGCGCCGAGCTCGAAGGCGCGGATATCCAAACCATTGAGGGCATGTCGGATGGCAACGCGCTGCATCCCTTGCAGCAGAAATTCCTGGACCATGCGGCGCTGCAATGCGGCGTGTGTACGCCGGGTATTTTGAATATGGCCAAGGCTTTTCTGGAAAAAAACCCGGATCCGACGGAAACCGAAGTGCGGTTCGCCCTGGCCGGCAACCTGTGCCGCTGCACGGGCTATGACAAAATCATCCGCGCCGTCATGGATGCGGCCGCTGAGATGAGAGGGAGCGCATCATGAACGAGGAAAGCCGGGGCCGTTCGGGCTCGAATTACAAATGGGTCGGCAAGGTTACCCGCCGCCCCGACGGTGTCGATAAGGTCACGGGCCGCGCGCGCTACGGCGACGATATGAAACTGCCCGGCCTGCTGCATGCAAAGGTTCTTCGCAGCCCGCACGCGCATGCCAAAATTCTCTCCATCGATACCTCCAAGGCGGCTGCCTTGAAGGGTGTCAAAGGCGTCGTGACCAGTGCCGATATCCCGGACCACCCGGAGATGGCGCCGCCCTATCCGCCGATCATCAACGATCTGCACGATATATCGCGCAACGTCATGGCGCGCGAAAAGGTGCTCTATGATGGCCACGCGGTCGCCGCCGTTGCCGCCACCACCGAAGCCATCGCCAAGCAGGCCTTGAAGCTGATCGAGGTGGAGTACGAAGTTCTGGCGCATGTGCTCGACCCCATTGAAGCGGCGAAGCCCGATGCGCCCGTGTTGCACGAACACCTGTTCACCTACGGCGTTGATCCGAAGCCCGAAAAACCGTCGAACCTGTTCCGCACCGTCAACGGCGGGCGCGGCGACGTGGAAAAAGGTTTCGCCGAGGCTGACGTTATCGTCGAGCGCGAGTTCTCGTCCGAGCCCGTGCACCAGGGCTATATCGAACCGCTCGCCTGCGTCGCCAGCGCGTCGGAGGACGGCTCCGTCGAGCTTTGGACATCAACCCAGGGCGCCTTTGTCGCCCGCGCGCTGTGCGCCAAGCTGTTGAAAATGGATATCGCCATGCTGCGCGTGACACCATCCGAAATCGGCGGCGGTTTTGGCGGCAAAACCACTATTTACGGCGAGCCGGTTGCGATCAGGTTGTCGCAGATGACTGGCCGCCCCGTCCGTATGGTGATGTCGCGCTCGGAATTGTTCCGCGCTTCGGGCCCGACGCTGGGGTCGCGCTCGCACATCAAGATCGGCGTCAAAAGAGACGGCACCGTGACAGCTGCCGATGTCGTGCTTTGGCATCAGTCGGGCGCGTTCAAGGGTTCGCCCACGGGCCGTGCGATGGATACGTTCTTCTCATCCTACACGATCGAGAACGCCAAAGTGACTGTCCACGATGTCTGCGTGAACCGCCCTAAGGTGGCGGCCTACCGCGCGCCGGGCGCGCCCATGGCGGCCTATCCGGTAGAAATGGCCTTGAATGAATTGGCTGAGAAGATCGGCATGGACCCCATCGATCTGCGCGCCAAGAACGCGGTTCAGGACGGTGGCGAAAGCCTGATGGGTACCAAGTACGGCCGTATCGGGCTCAATGAGGTACTCGAAGCGGCGAAAAATCACCCGCACTATGCGGCACCCCTAGGCCCTAACCAAGGCCGCGGTTTTGCGCTCGGGTATTGGATGCACGGCGGCGGCTTGAGCAGCGCCAGCGTTAATCTGCAAGATGACGGCACCCTGTCGGTCGCCACCGGCAACCCCGATATCGGCGGCTCTCGGTCATCCATGCGCGCCATGGCGGCTGAGGAAATGGGTATCGATATCGAGGCCGTCAAACCCATCGTCGCCGATACCGGTTCGTTGGGCTACAGCCATCTCACGGCCGGCAGTCGCACCACCTTCGCCACCGGCATGGCCGTAATCAACTGCGTGCGCGAGATTATGGAAAAATTGTGTGCGTTGGCCGCCAAAAAATGGGATATCCCAGGCGAAGATGTGCGCTGGGATAGCGGTCAGGCCATTGCCGCCGACAGTCACGACCTACCCCCCCTGACCCTCAAGGAATTGGCCGGCATGGCCACCAAGATGGGCGGCGCTATCGCGGGACACTCCGAGATCAACGCCGGCGGCGCGGGGGCTGCGTTCTCGGCGCAGCTGGTGGATGTCGAGGTCGATCCCGAAACCGGTTTCGTCAAGCCCTTGCGCTACACCGTGGTGCAAGACGTCGGCCGCGCCATCTCGCCAGACTACGTCGAAGGCCAAATGCAGGGCGGCGCCGTGCAGGGCATCGGCTGGGCCTTGAACGAGGAATACGTTTACGGCGAAGACGGGCGGCTGCAAAACAACGGCTTTTTGGACTACCGCATGCCGGTAGCTTCCGACGTGCCGATGATCGACACCGTGATGATTGAGGTGCCGAACCCGAACCACCCCTACGGCGTGCGCGGCGTGGGCGAGCCTTGCCTAGTGCCGGCACCGGCAGCGGTCGCCAACGCGGTGGAAAACGCCATCGGCAAAAAAATGGGCTCCCTGCCGTTCAGTCCGCCCAAGGTGTTGAAGGCGATGCAGAGGGGGTGAAGCTTTTCATATCAGCGAGTGAAACACTGCTATTGGAGTACTGTTCCGTCGTCGCCATCCAGCTTTTTGTGAGGTCATGAAACAAGAATCATATCACGGGGTTTTCCCTTATCTCGTTTCACCGATTCACGATAGTGGAGAGGTGATGACAGACGTTTTGGCGCAGTTGTGCGAAGATCTCATCGAGGCCGGTGTTCATGGCTTGACGCCTCTCGGCTCGACGGGGGAGTTCGCGTATCTCACGTGGGAGCAAAAACGGAGCATCGTTGAGACGGTTGTGGAGGCCGCCGCAGGGCGAGTGCCGGTGGTTGCCGGCGTGGCGGCGACGACGATTGTTGAGGCGGAGCGCCAGGCTCGTGCGTTCGAGGATATCGGCTGCGACGGCATTCTCGCGATTATGGAGGCATATTTCCCAGTCAATGACGATGGCGTCTACGACTATTTCAGAGCGATTGCCGAGTCTGTCTCTTTGCCGGTTGTCCTCTACACGAATCCGAATTTTCAACGTAGCGACCTCTCGCTGCCAACGATCAACCGGCTCGCGGCGATCGATAACATTGGCTACATCAAGGATGCATCCAGCAACACCGGACGCCTGCTTTCGATCATTAATCTTGTTGGTGACCGGATGCAGGTGTTTTCCGCGTCGGCCCATATTCCCGCCTGCGTCATGCTGATCGGCGGCGTTGGTTGGATGGCCGGTCCTGCCTGCCTTATCCCATCTCAAAGCGTTGCGCTTTACGAACAGTGCAAGCGTGGTGAATGGGCCGAGGCCATGACCGCACAAAGAGATTTGTGGGCGCTGAACCAGTCGTTCGCCAAATACAATCTCGCGGCCTGTATCAAAGGTGGATTAGAGCTTCAGGGCTATGAGGTTGGTGCGCCATTGCTTCCCCAGGCGCCGCTGTCTTCGGATGGCCGCGCCGAACTCAAGGCAACCTTGCAGCGTCTCGGTGCGTTGCGCGAAGCCGAGTAGTTTTCGGCCCGCTGCAAGTTGTTCCGCAAAGCGGCGTTCCTCATTTGCCCGTATACGTGATCCCATCCGCCGGGATATGTCGCCAGGTGGTGTCTTGCACCTGTTCTTCCAGGTAGTGCGCCCCCATGGAGACGCTGCGCGGCGTCAGCAAAAACATCCGTGTCGATTGCCACGGGAAGCCCAAATCCAGGATGACGGCGGCGCTGACGCCGTCGACGTTCATGGGGATAGGGCGTCCGCCGCGCGCGCGGGTTAATTCGTCGCCGATGGCTTCGGCGAAGCGCCCATAGCGGCCGTGCGTGCCGTGTTGCTTGGCGATGTTCATGACTTTTGGCGCGCGCGGGTCGGCGCCGTGCAACGGGATGCCGTAGCCCGGCATGCGCCCGCCCTGGGCCTTGATGTCGGCGACCACACCGGCGGCGCGGGCGCGCAGGTCTTCGTCGCTGGGGTCGGCGAGGTCCGCCAGGTTCTCCACCATCAATTTCGCCAGCTGTTCGCCGAGCCCGCCCATCTTGTCGCCGAAGGCCAAAATGCCGCCAGCGACGGCCGACTGGATGTTGGTGCCGTACGATGCAAAGCAGCGCGAAATCATCGACGGCGGGGCAATGCCGTGTTCCATGCAGGCGATCAGCAAGGCATCGAGAACGCGGGTTTGTTCTGGCGTCGGCTTTGTTCCCTGCAGCATCAAAAACATCATCCCGGCGAAGCTTAAGTCGTCGATCAGGTCGTCCAGGCTATGGCCGCGGATGATGATGTCTTCATCATCGTCGGTGCTGATCACTTGGCTGATGGAGGTTTGCCAGTCGCTCATATCTCGAGTGGGCATCGGTGTCTCCTTAGTCTTCCAAAATTTCGATTTGTTCGGGATGGCTGACCTCGATCATCGGCCCGTTGCGTTTGCGCAGCCAGCCGCGCACCCGGATGCGCCGACCCTCAAGTGTCGTCGCATCGACGCCAGTTTTGGCGAACAACCGTGCCGATTTGGGCGCCAGCGTAGCGGTGAAATCGTCGCGCCAGTTGTCGCCGAAATTCAGATACACCCGCCCCTTCACCTTGGCTGCCGACCGTACCCGGCCCTCGACCAGTTGAAAGCTGCCCAATTGGCGCAGCAATGGCGCGGAGTCCGCGCCGCGGGGCTCATAAAACCGGAGCCCCCATATGCCTTTGCCGGCAGCATGAGCGGTGTTTTCCGATGCATACATTTCGGCGGCGAGTTTGCGGTTGTCGGGGAAGGTGTAAACCCGGGCCATGCCGCGTTCCAGCATGGCGCCCTGCACCCAGAGCCCATCATCGCGGAACAGATGCGCCAAATGGCGTCCATGGCGGTCCATGCGGCTCTCGCCGAAATGCAGCGTGACGCGGTGGTTGAGAACCAGTTTTTCCAAGAGCTGTTTTGATGCCATCGACAGCGGCCAAGCCTTGAAACCTTTTCGTCCGAGCGGCAGCTTCGGCGCTTGGATGCCGACTAGACGGATTTGGCGCGCGCCGTCGGGGGCGGGCGAAACGATCACGGTGTCGCCGTCCACCACCTCGGTAACTGTTGCGGTGGCACCGGGGCTCAGCTTTGTGCGCGGGTCCTCTGCATGGGCGGGTAGGGCGGTGCACAATATAAAGACCAGCGATGTGGCGCGCATGAACATCAGGCTTGGTCTCCGAATCCCGCAAGTGTGCGCACCTCGGCGGGCGTCTTTCCGTCCTCGCGCAAATGCCGGATGGTCGCGCCGCTGTCGCGCTTGGCGAGGCGCTTGCCGTTCGGGCCGGTGATCAGGCCATGGTGGTGATAGTCGGGCGTCGGCAGCTCGAGCAGCGCTTGCAACAATCGGTGCAGGTGGCTGGCGGCGAACAAGTCCTCGCCTCGGGTCACCAACGTGATCGCCTGGATCGCATCATCCACCGTGACGGCCAAGTGATAGCTCGTCGGCGTGTCCTTGCGGGCCAGCACCACGTCGCCGAAGCTTTCCGGCTGGGCATGTTGTTCGCCGGCGGTGCGGTCATGCCACGTGAGCGCGCCGGTCATGGCCGCCGCGGTATCGGTCTTGAGCCGGAGCGCGTGGTGTTCACCGATGGCCAGACGTTCGGCCCGCTCGCCCGCATCCATGTGCCGGCAGGTGCCTGGGTAAAGGGTGCCGTCCGGGCCGCTCGGGAGTTCATGCGGTGCGTGACCGGCATGGGCGATTTCGTCTTGAATTTGCTTGCGGGTACAAAAGCATGGGTAAAGCAGGTTCATGTCCTGCAATTGCGCAAGCGCGCGACGGTAAACGTCCATATGATCGGATTGGCGTCGGACCGGCGTTTGCCACTCAAGGCCGAGCCACGCGAGATCATCAAAAATCGCTTGCTCGAACTCGGGCCGGCAGCGACCGGGGTCGATATCTTCGATGCGCAGTAAAAAACCATCAGAATCCGCCTGGGCTGCGGAAAACAGCGCCGAATGCGCGTGCCCCAGGTGCAGATAGCCGGTCGGGCTGGGGGCGAAACGGGTGCGGGTTGCGGGTATTGGCATGCCCCAAAGTTGACGCGGCTGGAGGCGGGTGGCAATAGCAGTGTAGCGATTTTGAAAACGGAGCCCCTTTCATGAGCGAACTCCCCGAACTTCCTGAGCTTTCTGGCCCGACCCAGGAGCCTGCCTCCGGCGGCCCGGCCCAGCAACTGGTCATCATGTGCCACGGCGTCGGCGCTGACGGGCACGACCTGATCGGGCTCGCGCCTTATTTTTCCAAGGTACTGCCGGACGCCAAGTTCATGGCGCCCAACGCACCCTATGCCTTCGACCAGGCACCCTTCGGTCACCAGTGGTTTTCAATCGGTGATATGTCGATGGAGACACGTCTCGCCGGCACGCAATCGGCCGCACCTATCTTGGATGATTTCATCGACGAGCAATTGGCGGCCCACGGGCTATCGGAACGCCAGCTTGCCTTGGTCGGCTTTTCGCAAGGCACCATGCTGTCTTTGCATGTAGGGCTCAGGCGCCAACAGCAATTGGCCGGCATTGTCGGTTACTCGGGTATTTTGATCGGACCGGAACTGCTGGCGTCCGAGATGAAAAGCCGCCCGCCGGTATTGCTCATGCATGGCGACACCGATGATATCGTCCCGCCGGAGAATCTGGGCCTGGCGGCGGCGGCGTTGCAGACGGCGGGCCTCGCCGTGCGCTACGAGATGCGCTCGGGCCTGGGCCACGGCCTGGATGAAGGTTGCATCATGGCGGGTATGGATTTCCTGGCGCAGTGCTTCGGCGTGCCGCTGCCGCAACCGGGAATGCCGATCCAATAGTCGACCCGGGCACGAAGTTGTAAATCGCCTCGTTGCCGGCGAGATGGATCAGTCGGTACGTCGGATCAATCCGGAATCCCGGCTTTTTTCAGTCCGGAAACGTAGTGCTCGAGCTGTGTTTGATCTTTCAGATAAAAAAGTCGCTCGCGGGCAAAGCCGCAGCTGAAATCGGGCTTGCGGCGAAGCAATTCTGTCACGGCGACGCGCGCCTCATCGGGTCGCTCGAGATGGCCGAGTGCGGCCACCATGACGGCATTCGCCCAGTAGTGAGAATTGGGGACCCGGACGGCATCCCGGCCCCATTTCGCGGCCGATTCATGGTCATGCATAAACAAACGCGCCATAGCGCCGTACATCATGAAGGCCCAGCGATAGGGATCGTATGGGCTCAACCGTATGGCTTCCTCGAAATTGGGGATCGAATCTGCTGGCATGCCCTGATAGGCGACGGTGTCGCCAAGTCCGCAATGGCTGTGCGCCAGGCATGGGTTGAATTCGAGCGCGGTCTCGAAGGACGCGATTGATTGCGGGTACTCGCCGCGCACCAGATGCACCCGTCCCAAGGTGAATTGCGCGACGGCGTCGCGGTCGTCAAGCCGTACGGCGATCTCCGCTAATTTCAGCGCCTCGTCTAGAAGGTCCGGCGTGGCGTCGGCTTCAAAATAAATCACACTCATCACCAACGCATAGGAAAGCCGGGCATGGGCAAGGGCGTATCCGGCATCGATCTCGATCGCCTGCCTGAACAAGCGTTGCGCCTCGATATTGTCCTCCTTGGTGAACTTATACATATGCAGCAGGCCGATATGATAGCTGCCCCAGGCATCAAGGTTTTCCGGCTGCTTGGCAATCGATTGCAGGCCTTCGTTGGCCGCTAGTTCCGGCTCCACGGTCGCGGCGATGGTCTTGGCGATATCATCTTGCACGCTGATCAGGTTATTGAGGTCCCTGTCGAAATGCTCCGCCCAAACGCTTTCGGCGGTTTCGATGTCAATCAGCTGAACCGCGACCCTCACCCGTTCTCCGTCTCTGCGGACGCTGCCGTCCAGGGTGTATTGAGCGCCAAATTCGCGGGCCGCTTTCACCATGTCCTCTCGTCGGTCGCTCAACGCCATCGTTGTGTTGTGGCCCATCACCGACATCCAGCGGTTTCGGGTTAGTGCCGCGACGATGTCTTCGTTGATCCCGTTGACAAAAAAGTCGCGGCCTCCGTCATCCGCCATGTTGACGAACGGCAGCACGGCGATCTTCAGCTTGCGGATCGGCGAGGCTCGACGGTGTCCGGCGTTTCCGTTGCCGGCAGGCTCCGGAATCTGCCTGTTGGCGCGAATGTCTTCGTATAGGCGCTGGGTTCTCGCGTCTGGACGCACGCCCAGTTCACTCAACAGCAGCGCCGACAGCCGTTGATATTGCTGTAGTGCCGGCACTTGTTGGCCGAGCCCGGCATACAATTGCATTAGCAATCGGTGAGCCTCCTCGTGCAACGGCTCAAGCGCGATGATCTGTTGCGCCGAGCTGATGGCCGCATTCGGGTTTGCGTTGTCTGCCTGGTCGCGCGCCAGTTTCCACAGCGCCGCGCATGCCATCTCGTGCAGGCGTGTCCGTTCCAGCCCGATCCATTCCTGAAAATTCAACCCATCGACGTGCACGCCGTCAGCCAAAGGGCCTTTGTAGAGCGCCAAGGCTTCGCTCAATGCATCGGCGGAACCATTCTTGATCAGGCGTTCGAACGTCCGAACGTCGATTTCAACGGCTAAATCATCGAGACTGACATGATTGCCTTCACTTTGCAGGACCGGATTATCGTCGTCGCCGAAGATCTTGCGCAGCCGCGAAATGGATTGGCGCAGGCTTTGGCGGGCCTGTTGATCGAACCGGTCTGGCCAGAACATGCCGACTAACGCGTCGCGTGTCGGCGGACTGTTCCTGTTGGTGGCCAGAAATACCAATAGCGCCTGCAATTTGCGTCCCGGGATCGACACCGGTTCGCCCGCTGCATTGAGGATTTCTAGTCCGCCGAGGAGCCTGAGTGTTGTTTTTCCCATCGTCGTCACTGGTCGCCACAGTTCGTCACGGGCTGTCACAGGCCGGTCAACGCCTATCCCGAAACTATGTAAGAGTAAATACCGGTGGTTCTTTTCTCGCTAAACTCAACCACCTTCGAAACGATATAAAATAGGTTTTTGACGATTTTGTCACGCTGTAGTGCGCCTTCCGATGACGATGCCGTCACGCGGGGCCGTCAGATTGTCGATGGTTTTTAACACTAATGCATCCGAAGGAGCACACAAATGAGCAACAAGTATTTGATCAACTGCCAACACGGTGGTGACGACCTGGAAAAAGCGACAATTTCTCTGATCGTCGGTGGCGCGGCGGCGGCCATGGATGGCGAAACGGCCATGTTTTTGACCGGCGATTCCGTGCGTCTCGCCACCAATGGAGGCGCAGACGGCCTGCGGGCTGAAGGCTATCCCACAGTCGATGAACTGCTGGAAGGTTATCAGACCAATTCCGGGCAGCTTTGGGTCTGCCCCGCTTGCGCCAATGCCCGTGGCATTACCGTTGACGACCTCATCGCCGGTGCCGAGATCGCCGGTGCAGCGCGCACCATCGGGTTCATCAATGATGGCGCCAAGGTCTTGATGTAACGCCTAACTAACAGGGCGGGCCGTGCATCGTTGCGGCCCGCCGTAAAGAAGGAGAAGCTTCCATGCCGAACGAAGTTCAAAATCCGGCTGCCGGCGACGTCGAGTTTGTCCAATTCTGGAACGATGTACTGGTACCCAAGTTCATTGGGTTCAAGCATATCCTGGTCGACGGCCTGACCCATCACAGTGAGGCGATTTTTCCCAACCTCAACGTGAACGAAGGCGACAAGGTACTCGATGTGGGCTGCGGCTTTGGCGATACGGCCATGAAATTGGCCGAGAGCGTCGGCCCGAGCGGCGAGGTGCTGGCCGTCGACTGCTGCGACGCGTTTATGGATTTCGGTCGCAAGGAGGTCGAAAGCAAAGGACTCGACAACCTGAGCTTTGCCAACGGTGACGTGATGGTCATGCCGTTTGAGCCGGATTACGATTTTGTGTTCTCGCGATTTGGCACGATGTTCTTTTCCAATCCGGTGGCTGCCATGCGCAACATGCGCAAGGCCATGAAGCCCGGCGCAGCAATGACGCATATCGTGTGGCGCCGTCCAGAGGACAATCCGTGGCTCTCCATGGCCAAGGAGATTGTGCTGCGGCATTTGCCGGCGCCCGGCGACGGCGCCCGGTCGTGCGGTCCCGGACCGTTCTCAATGGCCAATGAAGAAATGGTCGGCGGCATGATGAAATCGGCGGGCTACGAAGACATCAAGTTCGAACGCGTCGATGCCCCGGTTCTGGTCGGTCGCACCGTGCAAGATGCCATCGATTTCCAGCTTGCCATTGGCCCGGCGGGCGAAGTGTTCCGCGAAGCTGGCCGGGAGGCGGAACAAAAGCGACCGCAGATCGAGGCGGCGCTGGGAGAAGCCATCGAAAAGCAGAAGCAAGACGCCGAAGGGATCATCATGGACTCTTCCTCGTGGGTGATCTCGGCCAGAAATCCGTCGTAGATATCATCACTTCTGAGCAACGCCCGGCAGTCGGGCGGGCATGAAAGCACCAAGGGCCAGGGGGAACCCTGGCCCAAGGCTTAGGCGCGCCGCAAGCCGAGCCCGGGGCGCCGATCATGGGGGCTGCATCTAAGGCCAACAGGCATAAAAAAATCAGCGACCCGGGTTTGCACGCCCGATACTATATATTGTATCCTCCTTTTGATCGTGACGGAGGATCGTGTTGTCTATTGCGACGGGAACCCATCCGGCCTTGGTTCTGAACGCCGATTTCCGGCCGCTCAGTTACTTCCCGTTGTCTCTGTGGTCATGGCAAGACAGCGTCAAGGCGGTGTTCATGGATCGCGTCTCGGTGGTCTCCGAGTACGACTTTGAGGTCCACTCGCCGAGCTTCGCCATGCAGCTGCCGAGCGTCATTTCCCTGAAACAATATGTACCGCTGAACCGTCGCCCGGCGTTCACGCGCTTCAATGTGTTCTTGCGCGACCGCTTCACCTGCCAGTATTGCGGCGGCCGGCACCTGTCCGAAGATTTGACCTTCGATCACGTGATCCCGCGCTCGCGCGGCGGGCGGACATTGTGGAACAACGTGGTCACGGCCTGCGCGCCGTGTAACTTGCGCAAAGGCCACGAAATGCCCTCGAAGCTCGGCCTTCAGCCGCTGCGCGCCCCAGGCCCGCCATCGAACCACCAATTGCAGGAAAACGGTCGCGCCTTCCCGCCCAACTTCCTGCACGAAAGCTGGCGTGATTTCCTCTATTGGGATGCGGAGTTGGACGAGTAAGCCTCCACTTAAGCCTCCACTTAAGCCCCCCCTTAAGCCCCGAGGCGCTCCGCCATTTCGGCAAGGTTGCCAACCACCAAATCCGGCTCCAGCCCCAAGTCATCAAGTGCTTGGCCGTAGCGGCGGATCCAGATGGTCGGATAGCCGTAGTTGCTGGCGCCGATCACATCGAAGGAATTGCCCGATACGAAGGCGACCTCGTTTGCGCTGGCGCCGATTTCGCTGACGCCCAGTTCGTAGGCAGCCTTGCCGGGCTTGTAGACTTTGAACGGCTCGGCGCTGATGACGCGCTTGAAATGCTGGTCGATGCCGGCGTTTTGCTGGCTTTGTTCGATCATCCACGGTGAGCCCATCGACAGCACATAAAGATCGAAGCGTGCAGCCAGCCGCGCCAACGCCGTGTCGGCTTCAGCGTAGGTGGGCAGGCGGGTGTCGGCCTCGATCCAGGCGTCGCGGGTGGCGTCGTTGATGTCGAGACCCAACTCCTCAGCGGTGAATTTGAAAGCAGCTTTGGTCAGTTCGCTCCAGGGGATGTGGCGTTCCATCATGCCGTTCTGGAAGCAATAGCGCTGGGTTTGCGCGAACCACAGCTTGGCGAAGGCCTGGCCTTGGCCCGGAAGGTGAGTGTCGATTTCACCGGCCAGTGCGGTCTTATCGGCGATGGTGCCGAAATAGTCGAATGCGAGGGCCTTAACAGCAGTAAAATCGGTCATGTGGTCAGCGTCCTTATTTTCTTCACCGCGTGTTGACAAAACCCCGCAAATCCCTACATTGCGCCCCTTCATTCCCGGGAATGTGGATCGGCGGCTGGTTTCGCTTGTATCCCGCCCCCGTCGCCACGGAACATTGTGGTTTGCGGGATCAGGCCTACCGGGACAACACCACCCGGAAAACGAGGGTATCATGAGTAAGCGAATTGAAGCCAAATACAAAATTAACCGCCGTCTCGGCGTCAACCTTTGGGGCCGCCCGAAAAGCCCAGTGAACGTACGTGAGTACGGTCCTGGTGAGCACGGTCAGCGCCGCCGCAAGCCGTCCGATTACGGGCTGCAGTTGCAGGCGAAGCAGAAGCTCAAAGGCTACTACGGCAACATCACCGAAAAGCAGTTCCGCCGCTATTATACTGAAGCCGTGCGCCGCAAGGGCGATACGTCGGAAAATCTGATCGGCGAGTTGGAGCGCCGCCTGGACGCCGTGGTTTACCGCATGAAATTCGTCCCCACCGTGTTCTCAAGCCGCCAGTTCGTCAACCACGGCCACATCCGGGTCAATGGCAAGCGCGTCAACATTCCGTCCTACAAGGTCAAGGATGGCGACGTGATCGAAGTGCGTGAAAAATCCCGCCAGCTGCCGATCGTGCTGTTGGCCATGGAAAGCTCCGAGCGCGACGTGCCGGACTACATGGAAGTGAACCACAACAAATTGGCCGGTACCTTCCTGCGCACGCCGAAACTTGAAGATGTGCCCTATCCGGTGCAGATGGAACCCAATCTGGTCATCGAATTTTATTCGCGCTGATCTAGGTTCTCTGGGTTCTGGCCTGAATCCTGGCTTGAATCCTGGCCTGCGTTTAGGCCGCACAGAAATTCGAGACGCCCGCTGTTGTTGCAGCGGGCGTTTTGTTTTGTGGGATACGTTGTAAATTCAGCCCGAAACGTCGAGCAATCCACCGCGGGGTCTTTCCGCGCCTGAACTACCGGCGGTGGCGGCATTGCGGATTTGATCGACGCTGCGACGCAGCGCCTGTTCTTGACGGATATCGTCGTTGCGTTCCTGTACGCGGCGTTCAACGATCCGCGCCTCGCGCTCAATCTGCCGGTTGCGTAAGTCCTCGCTGCGTTGCTGCACACTTCGAAGCTCGGCGATCTCGTTTTGCTCACCGGCGATATCACGCAGCAACAGGCTTTCGTTCAGGTCGCGACCGTCGCGCGACGCATTCTGTTCATCCTCAATCGCATATTGGCGGCGAACGAAATGCGTGTCGTTGTTGATAAAGTCGCGGGCGCGCTGTCGGTCGCGCTGCTGATCTTGGTCGGCGCGCAGACCCTCAACGACATCGCGGCGATCTTGAATGCGCCGCGCCGCCAACGCGGAACCTCCCTCGGTAATTTCGCGCTGCCGCAGATTGTCAGCAAATGACTGTTCGCGCTGGCGCTGGACCGCCTCACGCTGCTGGTCGCGCAGACGAAGTGCGTCCTGTATCAGCCGGTTACGGTCGGCGGCGGCAAGTGAAGGTATCTGGGTCATGTTCGCGTTTGTCTGTTTAAGAACTTCAAATAATAACCAAATTCGTAAGGAATTTTCAAGGTTTTCGCACAACGAAAATGGGCCGCTAGCAAGCTAGCGGCCCATGATATTCGGTGGATGGATCGTTTATTTACGTGTGGGCGATCTCTTTCGCGTCGAAAACCTGCTGCAATTCGCCGGTTTCAGCCATTTCGCGGACGATGTCGCAACCGCCGACAAATTCGCCCTTCACATAAAGCTGCGGAATGGTCGGCCAATTGGAGAACTGCTTGATGCCTTCGCGGACTTCCATGTTCTGGAGCACATCGACACCCTTGAATTTCACCTGCAGCGTGGTCAGCACATGCGCCACTGCGGCGGAGAAGCCACACTGCGGCATCAATGGCGAGCCTTTCATGAACAAGACGACGTCGTTTTCATCAATTTCGCTCTGGATTTGGTCGAATGCGGGGTTGTCACTCATGATCGATCCTGGTGTTGCGGCCGCCTCTAGTGTCCGTCGGCGGCCTTGGTTAAGCCTTAGGGTTGGAAAGGCCGGCTAGCCCGCGTCTTCCGGGGTGCCGGTTTGCAGCGCAAGCGCATGCAGTTCGTTGCCCATGCGTCCTTGCAGGGCTTGATAAACCATCTGATGCTGCTGCACGCGGGATTTTCCCTGGAAAGTGTCGGAGATGACATAGGCGGCATAGTGGTCGCCGTCGCCGCGTAAATCTTCGATGGTGACCCGGGCATCGGGGATGCCTTCGCGAATCAGGCGTTCGATTTCAGCGGCTTCCATGGCCATGGTTTGGTCCTCTTTCACAGCGTCCGGACGGTATGTTCCGTTCGTCAACAGGATATGGCCTTGAACGGCGGTTCCGTCAACCCTTGGCGGCGAGTGGTTTTTCGCGAAACCCCCGGATGATTCTTACATATACGTTCCGAATGAACGCGTTGTCAGGCGGAACCGCTCGCGTTTCATGGCATCGGGGAAACTACGCATGATATTTTTCAGCATCCCCCCTTCGAGAAACAGGTCGGGCCGTTGGCAGCACGCACAGACCAAAGGCAGATCGATATCCTTGCCCTGTTGGTAGTCGGCGAACACCTTGCCGGTGTTGCCGCCTTGCTCGGCAATCTGGCGCACGGCGTTAATCTGCTTGCTGATGGCGCCGGCAGTGCGTGCGAACAAGTTCATGAGCAGTTTGTCGTCGTCGTCATCCGGTGGCTGGAAGGCGTCATTGGGAGCGATGATTTTCGCCCAAATGCTTTTCGCCAACTTATTGGCCTGTTTGATTCGCGCGACTTCTTCTTCCCATTCCTCCATGGTCAGGGGCTCTTCTTGCCATGAAGGTAGGTTCTTTTTCTTTTTCAGTTTGCTGAGCAGGCCTTTCTTTTCTTCCTTCGGCTTTTTCGGCAATTCTTGCTCGACTGTCTTTTCCCGCCACTCAATACGCCAGCTGTCCCACAGGATTTCCCGCGATCGCCGCTCTTCCATTTGTTCTTGAATGAAGGCGACGCGCTCAGCTGGCTCTTTGTGCTCAGCCTGCACGATGAACGGTCGGCAGGCCGTCATCATGGCGGGCGCGAAATGTTCGCGAACCAATGTGTCGAAGTGCTGAGCAAAGATTTCCGAGACCGGAAACGGCGGTATCTCCCCGGCGATTTGGCCCGGTGAGACGTCCTCGCGCAAAGCCTCGAAACGCCCGGCCAGAAGCAGACTCATGGCCTCTATAAAGGCATCTTCGGCGGAAATGTTGTTGTCTTCCGCTGGCGGCGCGTCGGGAGAAACGGTCGCCAAATCGGGCTCATCGGCTGATTCAACCCGTTTTTCGCCTTCGACGATACCCATCTTGATGCGCGTAATATGGAAGTCGGCGCGTTCAACTCGAACAGTCTTGATTTCGCGCAATAGGACGATCACCTGATCTTTTCGGATCGCGTCGTCATCTCGATCAACATCGACGTCGCTGCCGTCGAAGCTCAGGACCATGGCGTCGTTGACCCGGCGCTCATAGGCGACGCGCTCCTCGGCATCGCCTTGGCGGCTAAACAGAGAATGAATGATCACTTTGCAGCAGGCCAAAATGCCATCGGCGGTAACGGCTTGTTCGACCAACGAAATCAATCCGTGTTCCGGGTCTTCGAAGGCGGGCTCCCAATCGATGGTGCCGTATTCCGTACGCGGCCAGTCCTTCTTGCTGGGGACGGCGGTTTCGGGAACGGTTTCCCCTTCATTCATACTGGATGCCCTCAAGTTGCGCTGCCGGTTAGCTTAGTCCAGCCAAGCGCCCTTGAACAGTGGCGGCGATCACACCTTCGCCATGAAAGCTGGCAACCAGTTTTCGTGCTTGTGGCGAAGTTCGCTGAGTGGCAATTGTGCGTCGCCCAGTTGCAGGGCGTCGCCGCCGAATGTGCCGACACGCTGGGCGGGAGCCCCGGTTGCCGCCGCCGCCGCTATCAGGCCATACGCATCGTCGGTGGCGACCAGGTAGCGGGCCTGATCTTCGCCAAACAACCATGCATGGAGTATAACGTCGCCTGCGGCGGCGTGATCGATCTCTGCGCCAAGGCCGGCAGCCAGGGCCATTTCCGCAATGCCAACCAACAGGCCGCCGTCGGCGAGGTCGTGGCAGGCAGTGATGTTTCCGGCCAAAATTTCGGCACGTACAAAATCGCCGTTTCGGCGCTCGACCGCCAAGTCGACCGGCGGTGGGGAACCTTTTTCGCGGCCCTCAATTTCGCGCAGATAAAGCGAACTCCCGAGATGGCCTTTGGTTTCGCCAATCAACACCAGCGCTTGGCCGGCGGATGTGGGGGCAATGCCGATGGCTTTTGACGAATCGTCGAGCAATCCAACCGCGCCGATGGTTGGCGTTGGCAGGATGGCGTTGCCATTGGTCTCGTTGTACAGGCTGACGTTGCCCGACACGACGGGGAAATCCAGCGTGTTACAGGCTTCGCGCATGCCCTCGATGCAGCCAACGAACTGGCCCATGATCTCGGGTCGCTCGGGGTTGCCGAAGTTCATGTTATCGGTGATGGCGAGTGGCCGCGCGCCGACGGCGGTCAGGTTGCGCCAAGCCTCGGCAACAGCTTGCCGCCCGCCCTGCACCGGATCGGCCAGACAATAGCGCGGCGTGCAATCGGATGTCATGGCCAGCGCTTTGTCGGTGCCGTGCACCCGCACCATGGCGGCATCCCCGCCAGGCCGGCCTAAGCCCAAGGTGTCGCCCATGACCATGTGGTCGTATTGCTCCCAGATCCAGCGCTTGGACGCGAGATCGGGGCATTCCATCAGCTGCGCCAGCGTCGCCAATGGATCGCTTGGCGGCGATACGTCGCTGGGTTCGATGTCGGCACGTGCCGGGGTCGGCACCCAAGGCCGTTCGACTTCATCGTATTCCGGTGATGCCAGCGCCAACGGGTCGATCGGCAGGTCGGCCACCGTCTCGCCTTTATGACGCAAAACCATGCGGCCCGTGTCGGTCAACTCACCGACGACGGCGAAATCCAGTTCCCATTTTTCAATAACGGCGCGCGCTTCATCTTCGCTACCGGGCCGCAACACCAGCAACATGCGTTCCTGGCTTTCCGAGAGCATCATTTCGTAGGCGGTCATGCCGGTTTCGCGTTGGGGGACGTTGTCGAGGTTGAGCTCAACCCCCATGCCGCCCTTCGACGCCATCTCGAAGCTCGATGACGTCAGGCCGGCGGCACCCATGTCCTGGATGGCGACAATGCAGTCGGTATTCATCAGTTCCAGGCAGGCCTCGATCAGCAATTTTTCCGTAAACGGGTCACCCACTTGAACGGTCGGGCGCTTTGCATCCGAATCGTCGGCAAACTCGGCTGACGCCATAGTGGCGCCATGAATGCCGTCGCGGCCTGTCTTGGAACCCACATAGACAATCGAATTGCCAACGCCTGAAGCGGCGGAATAAAAAATCTTGTCCGTGTCGGCGACGCCTACGGTCATGGCGTTGACCAAGATGTTGCCGTCATAGGCGGGATGGAAGTCACATTCGCCGCCCACCGTGGGCACGCCGACGCAATTGCCGTAGCCGCCGATGCCGGCAACCACGCCGTCAACCAGGTGCCGGGTTTTGGGGTGGTCGGGGCTGCCGAAGCGCAGTGCATTCAAGTTGGCCACGGGGCGTGCGCCCATCGTAAAGACATCGCGCAAGATGCCGCCGACGCCCGTCGCCGCGCCCTGGTAGGGCTCGATGTATGAGGGGTGATTGTGACTTTCCATTTTGAAGATGGCCGCCTGGCCGTCGCCGATATCAATGATGCCGGCGTTCTCGCCTGGGCCGCAGATCACCCAAGGAGCCTCTGTGGGTAGCGTCTTCAGCCAGTGCTTGGAGGACTTATAAGAACAGTGCTCCGACCACATCACGGAGAAGATACCAAGCTCCGTTAAATTAGGTTCGCGGCCCAGTATTTCGAGGACCTTGTCGTACTCGGCGGGAGAGAGGCCGTGCTCAGCGACGATTTCCGGGGTGATCTCACTCATTGGAATATTGGTCTCCGACATCCGGGGATAGGGGGCACCGATAGCCGACTCCTTGGGATGAAGCGGGCAGACCGGGACAAACGATCACGCCGTTTTAATAGCAGATGCAAGCCGGTTGGCAATGTCGGTTTAGGGAAGAATTTTTACTTTAAAAAAATGTAAAATAGTTACATCTCTATTCCACAGAATGTACAAGTAGAATCTAGCACGATTTTCTACTGGACAATTGCACAATTTTTTTGTGTGGAAATTAATTTCAATTTAGCGTATATGTCTGGAACGATCTGGCGCGTAGGCGCGTCATTTTGAACGATAGGATCAGATAAGGGAGAAGCATGTGAAACCGAAAATCTTTACAGCGACCGCAGCCGCAGCTGTCGCGGTTGGGGCGTTCTTCGCCACCCCAACCGGCACGCTGGCCGCAGGGATGGCGCCCGCCAGTATGTTGGCCAACACTTGTAACGCCTGCCACGGACCAGATGGCAGCACCTACGGACCGGCAATCCCGTCGATCTCCGGCACCAACATGGATTATCTCGTCGATACCATGCAGGCCTATAAGTCAGGCCAGCGTAAATCGACGATCATGGGCCGCATCGCCAAGGGCTATACGGACGAGGAAATCGGCGCCATTGCCAAGCATTTCTCGAAGCAGAAATTGGTGCGTCAGGTTATGCAAAAGACCGATTCCACCATGGCCGCCAAGGGCCAGGAACTGTCACGCAAGTATT
>JABIPG010000199.1 GCA_018698795.1 Rhodospirillaceae bacterium | reverse complement strand
TGATTTCCATGCCGCCAGCGGCTGCAGCCCGCGCCGGGTGATGGAACGGACCAGCCCGTCGATCCGCGCGCGGGTTGCCGATTCTAAATCCTCAGCTTCTTCATCAAGCATTGCCAACAGGCATTTGGATAGCCCCACAAGGGGTTTCTCCAGCCGTGTCAGGGCGGCTTTCAATTTTGTCGCGGCGTCCAATAGGTCCGGCACCGGTGGCAGGGTTTGTGTCTCCAGGCCGTAGGGCTGATCGGCGTTGGCGTCTCGGGCGTAAACCTGTTGGCGCACAAAAGCTAAAAAAGCCTCCGTCGGGCCGACCGTAACGCCGCCACCGATGCGGGTCGGCCATCCGCTGCCGGGCAGGGCGCGGGCAGCGCTGAGGATTTCGTCCATAAATTCCTCGGCCGCACCATTGCCGTCGATTAAATCCGCAGCACGGGCCTTCAAGCCCCGTGCGCGCCGACGGGCGCCATCCTCGGCGCCGATCAGCCAACGTCGCAAATCAGCGGTCTCGCGGCCCGACAAATGGGCGGCAAAGGCACTATCGGCGGCATTGAACATTTGATGGCCTTCGTCGAACACGTAGCGTGTGGGCAAGGTCCCATCGTCGCCGCCTCCCCCCAGGCTACCCATAGCCGCCTGCACCATGACCAGCGCATGGTTGGCCACCACCAAGTCGGCGCGCCGTGCGCGGCGGACAGTGTGTTCGATAAAGCAGCGGCGGTAATGATCACAGGCGGAATAGATGCATTCACCGCGGGTATCGGTCAGATTGGTGGTCAAGGTGTGGCCAAATAGATCGGTCAGCCAAGCTGGGAAGTCTCCACCAACCATGTCGCCATCTCGTGATGCGGCTGCCCAGCGCGCCACAAGCCCGAGCGCAATTGCATCATCGCTGGCCGGCTGTAAGCGAGTGACGGCGTCGGCCATGTTCAGCAGACAAAGATAATTCTCTCGGCCTTTGCGTATAACCACGCGGGCGTCTTTTTCGGCCGGAATCGGATACAATCGATCCAATTCGCCATCCAATTGACGTTGCAGATTACGGGTGTAGGTGCTGATCCATACCGCCCCTTCGTTGCGCTCCGCCCAAAGCGACGCCGGCGCTATGTAGCCCAGGGTTTTGCCAATGCCGGTACCGGCCTCGGCCAACACCAGATTAGGTTCATCGCGATGGTTGCGGGGCGCGAAAGCATGTACGCAGGTGGAGACGTAGGCGCGCTGTCCATCGCGGTCTTCGGCGCCGCCGCCAAGCAATTCAGCGAGGCGGTTTTTCGCCTCCTTGGCGGCCACGGGCAAGTGCGAGGGGGCGGGCTCTGGGGCGCCATCCTGCCATTCCGGCAACTGGTTCCAGACTCTCAATGCTGCTCTTGCGGTGCTCTCTTGTGGTCCTTCCGCCATGCCCAGTGCGGCCAGTACCGATGGCCCCCAGGACCAACCGGCAAGCGCCATCACTTGTGCCTGGCCGGCTGTCTGGATGGCGCGCTCAGGACTATTGGTGGCCAATGCGACCAGATCGGCAAGTAGGGCGCGGGCCGATGCAAGCAGACTGGCCGCTTCCGATTCCGGTGAGCCGGGGAGTGCCAGCCCAAGGCTCTCAGCCAAGCCTCGCGGTGTCGGTAGGGTGAATTGTGCAGGCCGCACGAAGGCGAAAAGCTCTAACAGATCGAGCGCCTGGAAGGCGGGTGCCTCAAGCCTGCGGGCCATGGCGCCGGCATGGCAAACAAACGGACACGCATTAACAGATGCATCACCGGCGAGACGCTCGGCCACAGTGCGCCGATCAGGTGTTTCCACTTCACCATCAGCGCTCAACCATATCACTTGGCGCACCCCGGCAATGACAGCAGGGCACCGAGGTAAACGAATTTCAGGAGGTGTGGTCATGGGTGTGAGTATTGCTGAGCGCGGCCATGGGTCAAGGTGCGTTTCGCACGATAAATGACGCTATTTCCATAGATAGGATGGATTGATCTGGCGCGGCGCTTTGTTCCTACTGAAATGGCGACGGTAATCGGCTATAATCTTCATGCACGATAGGAGAAAGGATCGAAACAGCGATTTACCTAGTCTTGTGATCAACAGTTAATCACTTCAATCTGAGCGATGCGAGGTTAATGAAGAGGAGGTTACAAAGATGACTCCACCGAACCAGCCAAGCGACATATTGACTCTTTGAAAAAAAGGCTTGGTCCTATGTGATCGAGCGGTGCCGAGAGCACCGTAGCAAACCCCGCTGGCAAACCGGCGGGGTTTTACGTTGTTCGACAAGCGTCTTTAAGCGTTTCGCTAACGGGGTGTTTACCTTTTTCCGTTGTAATCATCCAATCATGAGCGATGAGCCCGACAAAAAAGATGCTGCGTCACTGCAAGACAACCAACGCCTGCCGTCCGAACGCAGTGACGATGACCGGCGCGACGATGACCGGCGCGACGACGAACGCCGAGATGATGAGCGGCGCGATGATGATCGACGCGGCAGGGGAAACCCCATCGACTGGGATGGCATCGAACAGCGAATCACGGAGCGCCGGGGTGACCAACGGCGCGACCAGGAGCGGCGTTCGTTGGACCGTCGGAGCGACGAGCGGCGTAAAATTGTCGACATTATCGACAAAAACTGGCCCATGCAGGAATAACCCAGAGTATGGATCAATGTGTGAATATGGAACGCTTAAGCGCCATCTGAGTGTTCCTTGACAGGCTGCTGTCACCTTGTTGATGCAAATTAGTCATCTCTGGCGCTTTTCATGCCTTGAAGAAACCGCAGTTTCGGCTTAACAACACGCCCCGGAAAGTGCTGAACGCAAAATCGTTGAAGGATTGTGAGCGCGTGTTCAAGAAGAATAAAAAAACCATCGACGTGGGTGATCGTTTCGTTAAAACGGATGACCCGAACACGGTTTGGATCGTTGCCGGAGACGGTGCGCCGATTGCCGCGATTCCGCACTTTCAGGTCGTCCGCGAGGGCTATGCCAATCGCGTCCGCACGTTGTCACAACAAGTTTTGCTGGATGCCGATTTTTACCTGCGGGTCGAATAGATCATTATTAATGCAGCTGGGCTTTAGTTGGTGCCATTAATACTGACGCTTTTGATAATGTAATCCCCGCCGTTGTTAATCAAAGCTATGCCGTTGAACCGGTCACGGAACCCACGATCAGTGGCTTCCAAAATTTTACCGCCGTCAAGAGAGATGCTCATTCTGCCATCGGTATGTCGCTCCCAGATAAGGCGGTGGGATTTTTTGTCCTCAATGGGATGTTCGGTCGTGCTGCGTTCAACGATGCTGGCGCCACGGCCAGACACGCGCAGCAGTTCGAACCCGCCGCCCGGTCGATAGGCCAGCCGATAGCCGGTACTGTCTTTGCCTTTGAATTGTCCTTGGTAGACAGCTATCTGCATTTGCCCTTTTGCCTCCCAAGAGCTGATGTCGATTTCTAATGCGAAAGCGTTGGTGATGGAGACGGGAGCATGGATGATTGCCGCTGCCGGCGCTTGGTTGGTTGATGGATTTTGGCCGCCTTGAGAGTTGCCGCCTAGTTTCCCCCCAAGCGCTTGGTTGAGGATGGCGCCGAAAATCTGGGCTGCTTGTTGTTCTTGAGTGGCGGGTTGGCTGTTGCCCGACGTGTTTGCGGTTGCCGATGTGTCGGATTTGACGGCGCTGCGCAGGCCCCAACTGCGCTCAACCCAATACTTGCCGGCGGTTACGGTCCAGACGGGATTGTGGTTGTAATCACCATCTAGAAAGGCGTCGCTGAACACATTCGTACGCCAAGGGCGGTTGAAGCCATGCGCCAGGTCGCGCAAATCACGTAGAAAATTGGGATCGGCTGCACGTACTCTCTCCGCTTCGTCGACCAGGGCATTGAGTTTATCGACGAAGCCCTGTAACCGGCTGTCTGCGTTCGGCGCCGTTGGGTCCGACCATTTGGAATAGCCCGATTGTTGCGCTGATGCGTCGTTTGCGCCGGCTGCCCAGCCAAAAAATACGGCAACTGCCAGCACAGCAAACATTAGTGGCGTGTGCGATCGATGTTTCATGGCCAAACGCTAGCACAACTTATTTGCCAGGGCTAGGCGACCATGCAGCGCTAAGCGGCTTTCGCCATCGTTTGCGGCCGCACCCCCAACATGTGGCAGATTGCGTAGCCGAGGGCGGAATGGTTCATGGTG
>JABIPG010000196.1 GCA_018698795.1 Rhodospirillaceae bacterium | reverse complement strand
CCGCGAATACATGGAGCACGCCAAAGACATCTGGGAAGAGCTGGACCTGCCACGCCTGATTCCGCAATCGCCCTGGCATGGATATTCACTGGGCGCATGGCACGAGGTTTGGGACGCTGCCGCCGCCCGCGCTGCCGCCGGTGAGTACATGGAAAACGGCACCATCAGCCAAGGCCTGCAACGGCCAGGCGTCAAGCCAGAGACCCGCTTCAATCCCGACACCGGCGAACCCGATTAAAATGGTCGGGCGTTATATAAGGAAATCTCATAGCAACCCGTAAAAATTACATATGTTGCGGAATCATGGAGGGGTTCGCTATGGTGCGGATAGATACGGCGATCAGCCGAGGATTTTTATAGGGAGGAACGATCATGACGTCCAAGAAACTGTTTACGTCGGCAAGCGTGCTGGCACTCACTGCGGCCTTTGCCGTTGGCGCAGCCAACCCGGCATTGGCTGAATATCCCGAAAAACCGATTAAGCTTTACGTCGGCTTCTCTGCTGGCGGCGGCACCGACACCACGGCGCGCGGCTTCGCCAGCTATGTGCACGAAGTGCCGGAGATGGGCGGCATGCCGATGGTTGTCGTCAACAAGCCGGGTGGTTCGGGTATGCAGGCGGCCAAAATCGTCAAGCAATCCAAAGCCGATGGCTACACGCTCTATATTATCAACTCCGGTACCTTTGCGTCGGCGACACTTGCATCCAAAAAGCCGCCCGTCGATCCGCGCACGGATTTTGTCAGCCTCGGCTGCATGACGCAATTGGTCACGTCGCTCACCGTCCATGCCTCGAGCCCGCACAAAGACGCGGCATCTTGGGTCAAGGCCGCGAAGGAAAGCGGTAAGACGGTCCGCTGGTCAACTTCCGGCGCCACCACCATGCACGCGCTCATCGGCCACCTGTTCTTGGATGCCACTGGCGTCAAGAACCAGAAAGTACCGTTCAAGGGCGGCTCCAAGGCACGCGGTGCGTTGGTTGCTCAGAAAGTCGATGCGGCCTTCAACGGCGTGCATCTGGTCAAGGGTTTTGAAAACGACATCCGTCCCATCGGTGTGCCGCTGGCTAAACGTGACCCAGCCAATAAGAACGTCAAGACGTTCGGCGAAGTGGGTATGCCCGGCATCGATATTGGCGGACCGATGTGTGTGTGGGGCCCGAAAGGCATGCCCGCCGATGCACAGACCAAGGTGAAGGCCGCCATCAAAGGCGTTGCCGGCAAGAAGGGCTTCAAAAAGTTCATGAAGAAATCCGGTCTTGCCGCTTTCCATATCACCGATGCAGGTGCGACGGCGAATTTGAACAAGCTGTTCGATACGTTCGGCCCGCTGGTCGCCAAACTGATGAAGAAGTAACACCCGAATAGGCGTTCCCTTCCGGGACAGATGAGAAATAGCCTTGTCTGTCCCGGAGGTGTTTTTTATGATTTTCAGGAGGCCGGTGCGTGTCCTCTCTCAGATATAGAACCAAAATCGAATTTGGCGTCACCGCGGTGGTATTTTTGATTGCCGGTGGTTTTGCCTTTCTCGCCTGGGGTATCAATCCCAGTTCCGACGACGCCGTGGGCCCGCGTTTCGTGCCGATGGTTGTTGCCGTGACCATGCTTTGCTTGGGTGCTTTGATTTCGGTGATGGCGATCCACGAAAATACCAACCGAAATAACGGCGAAAACCATGCTGACGACCTGATTCCGCCCGAAGCTTACGAAGAAGATGATTTCGGTTTCCGCGATTCCGATATCCGGCGAGTGGTTGCGGTCATCGGCTGCGGTATCGCCTATATCATCCTGTTTTTCTCGTTTGGGTATTTCGTTGCAACTTTGTTGTCGCTGTTCTTGGTTCTGCTGGCATTTGGCAACCGCAAGCCGATGACCTTGATCGGATTGCCGATCATCGGCACCATTATCTATCAATACATTTTCATGGGGCTTATGGGGTTGCACGACCCGGCCGGCGAGCTCATCGATTTCACCGTGTGGAGCAATTTGATCTCAGGCAACTGAGGGCGCTGCACGGGTTTCCCAGGGGGCACGTATGCTTGATCTGTTAGCCGGTTTCAGTCTTTTGTTTTCCAGCTTCGAGGCTGTGTTTTTTGTATTCCTTGCTGCCATCGTCGGCATCGTCGCGGGCGCATTGCCGGGACTGACGGCATCCGCCGCCATCGCTATGTTGTTGCCGTTGTCGTTTCATATGGGTGCCTTGCCCGCACTGGCGTTTCTTTATGTCATCGGCAAGTCGGGCCGCTATGGTGGTTCCATCGCCGCCATTTTGTTTAACACACCAGGCACGGCCGCATCGGCGGCGACCATGCAGGACGGCTATCCCATGACGGTCCGTGGTGAGGCCGGCAAGGCGCTGAAAACAGCGACGTTGGCGTCGGTAGTTGGCGACTTTATCGGTGAATTGATCTTGATATTCGGTGCTGTTTTCATCGCCAGCTACACCAAGACCTTTGGCCCGACGGAATACTTTGCCATTTACGTGATGGCCTTCATCGTTATCGGTTCCGTGGTGGGCAAGTCTGTCATCAAGGGCATTCTATCGACGCTGTTCGGCGCCATCGTGGCGATGATCGGCCTCGACACCATCACCAACGAGCCACGCATGACGCTCGGGTTCAATGAGCTCGAGGAAGGCTTTGCGCTGGTGCCGTTGTTGATCGGTGTATTTGTCATCTCGGAAATTATCATCCAGGCGGAAAAGTCGGCCAAATCCGCGTTAACGGATATGAACGAAACCGATGAGACCAATCCCACCGCCGATCACATGACCTGGGCAGAGTTCAAGCGCTGTATCCCGCTGATGATCCGCTCGTCGTTTGTGGGTTCGTTCATCGGCATGATGCCGGGCCTGGGCTCTTCGGTGGCTTGTTTCGTCGCCTACGGCGAAGAAAAGCGTCGCTCAAAAGAGCCTGAAAAATGGGGCACCGGCATTGTCGAAGGTATCGCCGCACCGGAATCTGCCAACAATGCGGTTTCCGGTCCGTCCATGATTCCATTGCTGACGCTGGGTATTCCCGGCAGCACGGTGGCAGCGGTTTTGATTGGTGTGTTCTTGATCCACGGCATCCAGGTGGGACCGCAGATTTTCGATACCGCTTATAGCCGAGAGCTTATTTTTGCGCTGTTCGCCGCCGGCTTGTTGGGCATTGTCGCCTATGGCGTCATGGGCTATTGGGGCGGGCCGCTGATTGGGCGGGCCATTGCTTATCTGCCGCCGCGGCTGCTCTATCCGTTCATCTTTTTGACGGCCATTGTGGCATCCTACTCCAGCCGAGCCAGCGTTTTGGACGTTGCTGTGGCACTTGTATTCGGCATTCTCGGCTACGGCATGCGGCGCACCGAATTCAGTGCTGCCGCATTTGTTATCGCCTTCGTATTGGCCAACAACATGGAAGAGGCCTTCCGTCAGGCGCTGTTGCTGTCCGATGCCGGTGCATGGATTTTCGTGACCGAACCCGTGCCGCTTGCGTTCCTATCGGTTGGTTTCGCCGTGATGGTGTTCCGCTCGGTCTCGCATATGCGTCATAAGAAGAAAGCCAACGGGGGCTGAGCCGGTGACGCAGCGCGCTATCCCGTGCCTGCTGATGCGCGGCGGCACATCCCGTGGGCCTTATTTCAAAGCCGAAGACCTCCCCGCCGACATCGGCGAACGTGACCGGGTGTTGCTGGCGGCGATGGGGTCGCCCGATGCACGCCAGATTGACGGCTTGGGCGGCGCCGACACGCTGACCAGCAAGGTTGCAATTATTTCACCCTCCGAGCGCGACGGTGTCGATATCAACTATCTGTTCGCCCAGGTGACCATCGACAAACCTATCGTCGACACCAACCCCTCGTGCGGCAACATGCTTTCGGGCGTTGGTCCGGCGGCGTTGGAACTGGGCATGATGCAGGCCCAGGACGGCGAAACCCCGGTGGTCATCTTCAACGAAAACACATCCAGCCGCATTGAAGCGGTGATCCAGACACCGGGTGGCCACGTGTGCTACGACGGCGACGCGCGTATCGATGGCGTGCCGGGTACGGCGGCGCCGATCGTGATGAATTTCATGGATGTGGTCGGTTCCAAAACCGGGGCGTTCTTCCCGACCGGCAACCCCGTCGATGTAATCGACGGGGTGGATGTCAGTTGTGTCGATGTCGCCATGCCGATGATCCATATGCGGGCGTCCGATTTCGGGATCACCGGACACGAAAGCCGTGCTGAGCTTGACGCCAACACTGCGCTGATCGAGCGCGTCGAGCCGATCCGCCGCAAGGCCGGTGAGTTGATGGGCTTTGGCGACGTGACCGATATGGTGGTGCCGAAAGTGGGCTTGCTGGCGGCGCCTGGGGCTGGCGGCGATATTTGCTCGCGCTATTACACGCCGTTGAAACTGCATGCCACTCATGCCGTCACGGGGGCGGTATGTGTGGCGTCGGCGGCCAGCGTGCCGGGCACCCTCGCCTATTCCCTGGCGACGCCGTCCCACGAAAACCCGCGCGACTTTGTCATAGAGCACCCGTCCGGCCAAATTGAGGTGCGTATTGAAACCAGCGGCGAGGGCGCGTCGACCGATGTCGTTCGGGCCGGTATCCTACGTACCGCGCGCTTGATCATGCGCGGCGAGGTGATGGTGCCGGCGTAGTCTGCGTTACGACCCAAAAAACTTCATGATCCAATCATAGGTCTCATTCGGCGCTTGCTCGGGCACGTAATGCCCGCAATCGATGGGGCCACCCGTTACGTTATCGGCATAATTCGCCCAGATCGGCAACAGGTCGCCATGCACCGTGCCGGTGTGGCTTTTGGCGCCCCAGATGGCGAGCGTCGGCATGGTTAATTTGCGGTCGACCTCGAAATCCTTTGTGTCTTGCTCGAGATCGCACGACGCGCAGGCCCGGTAATCGGCGCAAGAGCCTTTGATGGTTTTTTCCGTGAAGCAGCGCACATATTCATCGAAGGCGGCAGGATCGAAGAAATCCAGCCCAATGCCGGGTTTCGAGAGCTTTTGTTCCATGAACCAGCGCGCCGGTACGGCGGCCATCATTTCCTCCGCGCAGGGCTGGATCATGAACACCCAATGCCACGATTTCCGCGCCCAGGCGGCGTTGGCGTTGGTCCAGATGTGGTGATTGGGCAGGATATCGATGAGCGCAACCCGCTGCACGCGCTCAGGGTGATCGAGCGCCATGCGATGCGCGGTGCGACCACCCCGGTCGTGGCCGACCACATAGAACTCTTTGTAGCCGAGGTTCTCCATTACCTCGACCTGATCGAGCGCCATGGCGGCAAACGAATAATTGTGGTCCCCCTCGACCGGATCGGGTGCGGACGAGTCGCCGTAGCCGCGCAGATCGGGCGCTACTACATGGAAGTGGTCTGCCAGGCGATCGGCGATCTTGTGCCACGACACATGCGACATGGGATTGCCGTGTAGCAGCAACAGCGGCGGGCCGTTGCCGCCATGGCGGAAATGGATGCGTGCACCCGATGTGTCTAGATCCCGTGTTTCGAAATTCTCGAACATTCACTTCGTCTCCTGCTTGGCTTGTTCCACTACGTGAGTTGCACTCATCGCGCTAATCTCGTCGTTTGCAAACCCCAGTTCTGCCAGGATTTCGGCACTATGCTCGCCACGTGTAGGTGGCGGGCGGTCCGGCACGTGCGCGTCGGTCGCACCGATCCGAAACGGCAGTGTCGGCACGCTCACGGCGGTAATGTCATCGCCAGGGTGTTCATGCAAATAGTTGCGGCTGGCGATTTGTGGGTCGTCCAGAGCCTCCGGGAGTGTGCGGACCCGTGCCGCCGGCACACCGCCAGCCAGCATCATGCCTTCCCATTCGGCGGCCGAGCGCTCCCCCAGCACCGCAAGTAATTCAGCCTCCAGTGTATCGGCGTTTTCCATGCGCGCCGCGCGGTCGGTATAGCGCGGGTCGTCATTCCACTTTGCCTTGCCGAGCACATCTGCAAGGGCCTTGAACTGGTGCTCTTCGTTAATGCCAAGGCTGAGCAGGCCGTCTTTGGTCGGAAAACTGCCGGCTGCCGGGCTGCGGCTGTTGGCGGCATTGCCGCGTTGTTTCGGCACATTTCCCGTGGCCAGATAGTCGGTAACGGCGGAACTCATCAACGTCATGGCGGTTTCCAGCATGGAGACGTCGATAAACGTTCCCTGGCCTGATTGCGTGCGTTGAAACAAGGCCGTGGAAACTGCAAACCCTGCCGCCATGGCGGTGCCGTAATCCATGATCGGTGCGCCGGTTCGGGTCGGGCCGGAATCGGCGCTGCCGGTCATGGTCATGAGCCCGCAAGCCGCTTGAATATTGACATCATACGCCGGCGCATCTTCCTTCGGGCCTCGGCGCCCATAGCCGGTCATGGCGCAATGGATGATGTTTGGATTGATGGCGGCAACCGAGGCGTAATCCAGCTTCAAGGCTTCAAGCATGCTGGGGCGATGGTTCTCAACGAATACGTCGGCCTTGGCCAGCAACCGAGACATGATTTCGTGGCCCTTTGGGCTAGAGAGATCGACGGCCAACGAGCGTTTTCCGCCACCTTGTGTCAGGTAAGGCGTGCTCATTTCGGCTGCCGCGCGTTCGGCATCGGTGCCACCACGCGAGCGCGTGCAATCGCCACGCCCGACGGTCTCGACCTTGATCACGTCAGCACCGAGCGAGGCCAAAAAATAAGTGCATGCTGGCCCTGCGAGGACATGGGTAAAATCGACCACGCGGATGCCACGCAGTGGGGGCGTCGTTGACCGTTCCAAAGAATCAGACTCCTTAAACTTGCTCCAATTCCACGGCTTTCCCCGGAATGGGCGAGCGCGAAAAAATGCCGGCCTTTTTCACCTCGTCGATACCGCCGAATTTCTCCATGTGTTGGGCTTGTTCGGCTTTGCTTCGTGCATCGACGGCTTCCGGATCGACGATTGTGCGCAATTGGCGTTCAAGAGAGCCAGCCGCGGCATGCGTTTTACCATCTGCCAGCAGATCATTTTCCTCGCGAGGATCGGTGCTTAGGTCAAACAATTGGTTGGGCATATCGACGTGGTAGATCAATTTGAAATCCCCGTCGCGTAGCGCGAAGCCCGAGTTGCGGCTGCCCATGGCATGGTATTCGGCAAAGATCGTTCGGGGTGCTTCATCGCCGCCGATGGCGGGCCATAACGATTGCCCGAGCAGATCATCATCAATTTGCTCCAATCCCATGGCCTCGGTAATGGTCGGGAAAAGGTCCACGTGCGATGTCGGCTGCTCGACGACCCGCCCTTCGGGAATATCCGGTCCGGCCATCAACAGCGGCACGCCCAGCGCATGCTCATAGTGATTGGCCTTACCCAAGATGCCGTGGTGACAGGCAGCCTCGCCGTGGTCGCTGGTGTAGATCATGCGCGTGCTGTCGGTAAGGCCGAGTGCGTCTACCGTTTGCAACACTTCACCGATTTGTTCATCCGTATGGGTGATCAATCCGCAATAGCCGGCAACGACCCGGCGCACGAAATCTTCATCGAATTCGTCTTCGATGCTGTTCATCCACGCCAGATAGGCATTGGCGGGATGCTTCGGCCGTTCGTCTTTGCGCCATTGAACCGGCATGGGCACTTCGGCCAGCGGGTACATATCCCAAAACCGCTTCGGCACCCGGAAAGGCGGATGGGGGCTCGGGTAGGAGACCAGTAGCACCCAGGGCGTGTCGCTGTCGGCGTGGGTTTGCAGCCAGTCGATGGCGTGCTTGGTGATGCGGCGGTCGTAAATCTGGTAGTCGGCCTCGCCTTCGACCGAGTCTTCATAAATCGCCTTGTGTGCGGCGCGGCGCGGGACGCCGTCCTGCGTGGCGCGCAGAAGAGAAATCAACGCACCCTTGGCCTCAATGACATGCATGACGTCGATTTCATCGGTGAAGCCGTTGTCGTCATCCGATGAGCGAAAATGCAGTTTGCCGATGGCTGTCACCTTGTGGCCGCTATCGCGCACCCGATGGTGCCAGGTCGGGAAGCGACCATCGTAGATCATAGCGTTGTCCCAATACCCCGTCTGGTGCGGGTAGCGCCCAGTGGCTAGGGCGGCGCGGGAAGGGCAGCAGAGCGGGCTGGTGCAATAGGCGTTGGTAAACCGCACACCGCGATTGGCGATACTGTCGAGCGCGGGCGTTTTGACCATGGGGTGCCCGGCCGCGCCGAGGAATTCGCGATTATGATTATCGGACAGAAAGACGATCAAATTCGTGGCGTCAGGCATTAGGGTTTTTCCTTCCGGGCAATGGCCGCCAAAACATTATCGACGATCTCGGGCGCGGAACCAACGTAGCCATTGGGGTCTGCAAGTGCGGTGATTTCATCTTTGCTCATGATATTCGTGACGCTCGGCATGGCCCCGATTGCATCAGAAAGCGAAACGCCTTCCGCGGCGACCCGCGCGCAGGCCTCGTCCAGCAATTGGCGCGCATCGAACTTGCTCATGTGTTTGGCCAAGGCCATGGTGAAGCGTTCTGTTAGGGCCAAGCCGTTGGTCATATCGATGTTGGCCCGCATTGTGTCGGCATGCACTTCCAAGCGCTCAATCAAATCGATCGCCCATGAAAACGCGCCGGACGTCAGCAGGAACGTTTCCGGCATAAGCATCCATTCGCTGATCCAAGTGCCGCCGCAGCGGTCGTGTTCTTGGCCCATGATTTCGACCATGCCCATGGCCCGGTGGCGGCCCAGGCGTGCCACGCCTTCGGCAAACTCAGCGGCGCGCGGGTTGCGTTTGTGCGCCATGGTGGTGGAGCGCCCGCGGCCTGGCTTGCCGGCTTCGGAAAGCTCGCCGATCTCGGTACTGCCGAGGCTGTTGATGTTCTGTGCGTTGCGCGCCAGCGATGCGCATATATTGCCCAGGCAAAGCGCAATCTCGGTCATGGAATCGCGCGCGTTGTGCCAATTCGATAGTGGTGCGCTCAATCCCAATTCCTGGGCTACGGCTTCTCTGAACTTCAAACCACTGTCACCCAAAGACGCCAGTGTTCCGACCGCACCGCCGAACTGAACCACGTCCACCCGCTTGCGGACGCCTTCAAGCCGTTCGCGGTGGCGCATGAGTTCCTCTATCCAAACGGCGATTTTGGCGCCGAAGGTGGTCGGTTGCGCATGCAAGTTGTTGGTTCGCCCGATCATGATGGTGTCGCGATGGGTGCGGGCCAAGGTCGTGAGCAGGTTTTGGTATGTGTCCAAGGCCGAAACGATTTCGGTTAT
>JABIPG010000117.1 GCA_018698795.1 Rhodospirillaceae bacterium | reverse complement strand
CTTCCAGCGCGGCCTTAATATTACACGAGACCTAGAGAATGCCTGGGCCCGCAGCCGTGCCCTGGCGCGTTTGGCAACCGTGTTGGTGGAAGTTGCCGACCCGAAACCGGCACTGATGATTGGCAATCCGCATTAACTCAGAATGTGCACTTTGGAGACGCAAAGTTCCGGTCTTGTCCGGCAATACAGCCTCCACTACAGTCAGCTTCAACAAACCCCGCTGAACGCATATAAGGAGGTCTCAATGTCGGAAGCGAATATTGCCCAAAAATCCCCCTATAAAGTCGAAGTTATAGCCGGCAGACTCTATGCATGGTGCGCTTGTGGGCACAGTAAAAAGCAACCGTTTTGTGACGGCTCCCACGCCGGCACTGGTTTTCTGCCGCAAATGTACGAAGCAGAGAAAACCGGCGAGGTTTATTTCTGTGGTTGCAAGCAAACCAAGGTGCCGGTGCTCTGCGACGGCTCTCACAACGATCTGTAATCGGCGTCATGAATACTCGGTTTTGCAAATCACTTTTCGCGCTAATCGCCATCGCAGCGCTGGCAGCTTGCGAATCCATCGGCGGTGCCTACGACAGTGTCACCACCGTATGGTCGAAACCGATTGTCTACAATTGCCCGGACTACCGAATTCTCAAGGATGCGGCGCGACTTGTCGCCTTCAAGCAAGGCCCCGGGCGTGATTTGATTGATGTCGATGCGCAAGCCTCGATTGGCGACGCTCGTCTGGAATGCCTGACATTTGTCGACAAGGAGACCAAGAAGGGCCATATGGAAGCGCAATTCAAGGTGCTGTTTGGCGCGCGGCGCGGGCCGGCGAACAAAACGCAACGTGCCGTGTTTCCATATTTTATTTCGGTCACTGACATAAACAAAAACGTGCTTTACCGTGAGACCTTCAAGATCGCCGTAAAATTTCCTGGCAATCAAACGACGGTGCAGTTTCCCGGCGAAATGATCAAACTGGAATTGCCGCTGAGCGTCGATATCAAGAGCAGCGATTACATCATCTACACCGGCTTTGCGCTCAATCACGAACAATTGAAATTCAACCGGGAAAACCAACGCTGATAATGCTCAGCGCCGATTGACCTCGGTAAATGCATATGTGAATATGCAGCCAAGCGAGATAGCTACCCCAGTTGATCGTCGTGGAAGAGACTGACAACGAATTTACGAATGTTGTCGGCGCCGAAGGAGCAACCGCCCCGGAAACTCTCAGGCAAAAGGACCGCGATGAAAGGGGCTCTGGAAAGCGAGCGCGTAGAATAATTGCGTTGCTCCACCGAAGATGAAAGCCGCGCCGCCCGAACAGACATTATGGGTTGGTCGGTCAATCTTTCAGGTACCGAGACAGAGGGGGCACGCACGAGAGTTTCGCCGCATCAAATCATGCGGTAATTTTTCTGATTGCGTGTCTTTTTTTGTTTTGATGAGGTGCCCGATGTCCAAACCTACCGACGCCACCCTGATCACCACGCCGCTTGATGCCCTGCACCATGAACTGGACGCACGCATGGTGCCTTTCGCTGGCCATTCGCTGCCCGTTCAATACGCCGGCGGCATCATCGCCGAACACACCCACACGCGCGAAAAGGCGTCGCTATTCGACGTCTCCCACATGGGACAGGTGACGCTCAGCGGCAACGATGCCATCGCCGAATTGGAAAGCCTGGTACCCGGCAATATTGCCGGTCTGGCCGAAGGCCGCATCCGCTACACCATGTTGACCAAAACCGACGGCTGCATCATTGATGACCTGATGGTCGGCAAGGCCGCCGATCACTTGCGCCTGGTGGTCAATGGTGCGCGCGCCGACGTTGATCTGGCGCACCTGCACGAACAATTGGGCGGCGATGTCAGCATCGATCACCATCAGGGCCGCGCCTTGATGGCGCTTCAGGGCCCCGCCGCCGCTAACATCCTCGCCGCGTTGAATCCAGCCGCCGCCGAAATGGCGTTTATGTCGTTCCTGGATCTCGACATCGCCGGCAAGCACGTCAGCGTTAGCCGCTGCGGCTATACCGGTGAGGACGGCTATGAAATTTCCACCGCCGCCGAAGACGCCGAGGCCGTCGCCCGAGCACTGCTCGCGCACGAAGATGCCGCGCCAGCTGGCTTAGGCTCACGTGATTCGCTGCGCCTGGAAGCCGGGCTTTGTCTTTACGGCCAAGACATCGACGAGACCACCACGCCGATTGAAGCCGGGCTACGCTGGGCGATCACCAAACGCCGGCTTGCCGATGGCGGATTCCATGGCGCAAAGATTATCGCCGAGCAAGCCGAGACCGGGCCTGAGCGTCGGCTGGTCGGATTGCTTCCCGAAGGCCGCGCCCCGGCCCGCCCCGGCGTTACCATTCTGGACGCCGAAGGCGCCACCATCGGCACCATCACCAGCGGTGGCTTTGGCGCCACCATCGGCGGCCCTGTGGCACTCGGTTACGTGCCCCAAGCCCACGCCGAGCCCGGCACCGAACTGGGCCTGCAAATCCGCAAATCAATAGTGCCCGCCAAAGTTACCGCCTTACCTTTCGTTCCGCATAATTATTTCAAATCATCAGCAGGGAGCTGAACACATGACCACTAAATATTCTGAAGACCATGAATGGATCTCCATCGAAGGCGACATCGGCACCGTTGGTGTCACCGATTTTGCGCAAGCGCAACTGGGTGACGTGGTGTTTGTTGAGCTGCCAACCGTCGGTGCGCATTTATCCATCGGTGACGATGCCGGCGTTGTCGAATCAGTGAAGGCCGCCAGCGAGATTTACAGCCCCGTCTCCGGTGAAATTATCGAGGTCAACGAAGTTCTCGAAGATGCCCCCGATACCGTCAACTCAGCCCCAACCGGCGACGGCTGGTTCTTCAAAATCAAGCTTTCCGATGCATCGGAGCTAGACGCCCTGATGGACGAGGCCGCCTACAAGGCCTTTGCCGACGCCGAAGGTTAAAGCGACGTTGTAAATCTTTAGGAGAACCCGGCCATGACCCGTGAGACCTTGGACCAACTGGAAGCCCGCGACGATTTCATCCGCCGCCATATCGGCCCAAACGACGCAGATGTGAGGACAATGCTAAAAACCGTTGGCGTCGCCTCGGTTGAGGAGCTGATTGACAACACCGTGCCGGCAGCTATTCGCGACGACACGCCGTTGGCCATCGGCAACGACAAGACCGAACGCGGTACGATCTCATACTTGAGAAAAATGGCCGGCCGCAACCAGGTGTTCGCCTCGATGATCGGTATG
>JABIPG010000140.1 GCA_018698795.1 Rhodospirillaceae bacterium | reverse complement strand
CGGGAGGTGCGGAGCGGCCAAACCTTCCGTATCTGGCAAGACGAGCTTGCACAGTTAACCGCGCCACCCTTCGGCACCGGCCCCGACGCTCTGTTTGTCGCCTTCTATGCCAGTGCGGAAATCGGCTGTTTTCTGGCCCTCGGTTGGGAGCCACCCGCCCGCGTCCTCGACCTGTTCACCGAGTTCCGGGCCGAGACCAACGGGTTGACCGTGCAGCACGGAAATGGTCTGCTTGGCGCCCTTGCCTACTTTGGATTACCCATGATGGGCGGTGATGAGAAAACCGCCATGCGTGATCTAATTCTCACCGGCGGCCCGTGGACTGACGAAGAGCAGGTCGCCATTCTTGATTACTGTCAGGAGGACGTAGACGCCCTCCTGAGGCTCCTGCCCGCGATGCTCGGCTGGCTGGCCTCGGAAAACGACCGCGACCATCAGCGGCTCGGGCAAGCGCTCCTGCGAGGACGGTACATGGCGGCCGCCGCCCGCATGGAGCATATGGGCGTTCCCATCGATGTGGCGACGTTGCACCGCCTGCGAATAGGGTGGAGCGCCATCAAGCTGGCGCTGATCCGCGAGGTGGATAAGGGCTATGGCGTTTACGATGGCCAGACCTTCAAGATGGCTTTGTTCGAGGAATGGCTATCTCGCAAACAACTTCCGTGGCCCCGCCTGCAGTCGGGCAAGCTGGCGTTGGACGATGACACGTTCCGCCAGATGGCGCGGGCCTATCCCGAGGTTGCCCCGCTCAGAGAACTTCGCCACGCCCTCGGCACCCTCCGGCTCAATAATTTGCGTGTTGGCACCGATGGGCGTAACCGCTGCATGCTCAGTCCGTTCCGTTCAAAGACGGGCCGCAACCAACCGTCCAACGCTAAGTTCATCTTCGGGCCATCCCGGTGGTTGCGAGGCTTGATCAAGCCGGCGCCGGGATACGGCATCGCGTACCTTGATTTCGGCTCACAGGAAATCGCCATCGCCGCAGCCCTGTCCGGCGACCCGGCGATGATCGAGGCCTATACGTCGGGCGATCCTTATCTGAGCTTTGCCAAGCAGGCGGGCCTGGCACCGCCGGAGGCGACGAAAGAGACACACAAGGCCGAACGCAATCGCTGCAAGGCTATCGTCCTCGGCGTTGGTTACGGCATGGGGGCGGAATCCATGGCCAGTCGCTCCGGCATCTCTGTTGTTGAGGCTCGGGGACTGCTTCGCCGCCACCGGGATACGTACCGGGTGTTCTGGGCGTGGGCGGAGGACAACGTCAATGTCGCGCTGGTCGGCGGCACATTGCGGACCGTGTATGGCTGGCCTATTCGTTGCGGCGCTGGGACCCGGGCAAATGACCGCAGTCTGCTGAACTTTCCCATGCAGGCCAACGGCGCCGAGATGTTACGCCTCGCCGCATGCATGGCCACCGAGGCCGGCCTCCGGGTCTGCGCCCCGATCCATGACGCCCTACTGCTGGAGGCACCCCTGGGGCGACTGGATGAGGATGTTCGCCGCCTGACAGCCATCATGGTCGAGGCGAGCGAGATGATCATGGGGGGGCTGGCCTGCCGCGTAGATGCCGAGGTTGTCCGCCATCCGGACCGCTACCGCGACGAGGGCGGCGGTGAGATGTGGGACCGGGTTTTGGGTATTCTCCACGCCGCCGAGGCGGAGGACGCCGCATGAATAAGGTGGGACATATCTGTCCCTTCGGTGGGACACATCCGTCCCAAGGGTGGGACACATGTGGGACACCCGGTCCATTCTCTTTTATATTCTTATCTATAATATCCTTAGGGGATATGAGGGGCGCCGATGGTTGATAGCCTGCCCCCGGCCGACACCATTCCCGCGTCGGTGCCCGACGATGCGGTCCCTGCCGAGAAGGTGGAGACGAGGACGGCCCGCAAGCCGAAAGCGCGCCGCGCTAGCCGGTTTTTGATGGGGCCGATCCCGCTCTCCTGGATACGCCAAAATGTTCGCGGTCCGGCAGACCGGCTTCTGTTGGTGTTGGTGGCGCATGCCGATATGCGGCAGTCGACGGAATTGAGGGTCACCGCCGACATCCTCCGAGACGCCGGTATTGGCGACAGGAAGGTCGCCTATCGGGCAGTGGATGCACTGGAGGCCAGTGGGGCATTGATCGCGCGAAGGCATCAAGGGCGGCGGCCCGTCGTGCGGTTGCTGACGAAGCCCGGCCGCAAAGTAGGTCGGTTATGATCAATTTGCCTGATGATTTCGGCAAAAAGGGGGGAATGCCATGGGTGGACTAGGCTCCAGCACCTGGACAAGGTGGCCGACAAAGGCCGTGGTTGGACGCGGGCTGACTCTTGATCTTTATAGCCTGCTCAGAGACGGCGCCTTCTGTCCCGGCCGAACCACCAGCGGTTCGTTAACTTGGACGCGGTCGCATTCGGGTGAGGAGATCGGCTCAATCGGTTATGCCTCAGACCTTACGAACCCGTCGTCGGGGTCGGTGCGCCTACATTATCAACACGACGGCACCCCCGTTGATTATCGGGTCTCGTTGGTGACGACACGGCCATACTTCGGGGGAGTGCGTTGGTGGTTTGTCTGCCCCGCCAACGGCACTCGGGCAGGGAAGCTGCACCTGCCGCCGGGCGGCGACATATTCGCATCCCAACAAGCATATGGTTTGGCGTATCACAGCCAGAATGAAACACCCGGGGATCGATTGCTGACAAAGGCTCAAGACATTCGTCGAAACCTTGGCGGCAGCGCCAGCCTCATCGACCCATTCCCGGACAAACCGAAGGGGATGCACTGGACAACGTATTGGCGCTTGCGCGCGCGGTCTGAGCGAGCTGCAAATATGGCTGTCGCGGGGATGGCGCGGCGGTTTGGGGTAAAATATTAAGTCCGCTTTAGCCATGTGTGGAAGTGAAAATTCCAAAACCGGACATTTCACTTCTGCTTATGCCCCCCATAGCTGACATTTTCGCGGAGGTCTGATAGAGTCCGGAAAGTGCCATAAGCGGAAATAAAGAACTGTCAGAGGCAATGTCACGTTAACCGCGGTCGCTAAGGCTGATTCAAGATACACTCCTCGAACGCGTTTTTTATGAACTAGTGCGGGCATAGTGGAACCGGGTCGAACTGATGTTCGCCGATGAAATCAGGATGACGCGGGATCGAACGGCAGCGATAAAACTTGTGAAAAAAGCTATGAAGCGATACGGCCATCTGTGCCCACAGGTATAGTTGCTTTTTTTACAGCCCCGAGGGCTGCCACATCGGCGGCATCGACGGCGGCGGCAACGGCACCAAGGACTGCCAATGACGCTAGTTTTCATCTTCGAAATGGCCGGCAGTTGCAAAGCGGCCACCCTGGAGCACGACGTTCGGGTCGTTCCAGGTCGGTTTCGGTGTGGACGCTTCCAATTTTTTGCGGAATTGTTCGGAGCTGTCTTGAGGGGTCCAGCCGATAAACGCGGCGTGGCTATTGTCCCACCATTGTTCCTTATTGGCTGAAGCTCCGTAAAGCATGGTATTGGCGAGACGAGGGGCATTGAAAATATCTTTGATCATCTGCACGAAATCCTCGGGGCTCAGCCATGTGGCCAACATGCGGCGATCGACGGGTTCGAATTCACACGACCCGATCCGAACAACGGCGCTCTCGATATCGAATTTGTCGTAATAATAAGACGCTAAGGATTCGCCAAAACATTTGGAAACGCCGTACAGGCAATCGGGACGAAACGGGGTGTCATCATCAAGGCGCTTCTCGCGCGGGTGAAAGCCGACGGCATGAATAGAACTGGCGAACAAAATGCGCGGCTTCCCGGTTTTGCGTGCCGCCTCGAATATATTGTAGGTGCCACGGATATTAGCGTTGAGAATGTATTCGAAGGTGTTTTCAACGCTCGCACCACCCAGATGGATAATTCCATCCACACCGTCAACAAGATCAATCACAGCATCCAGATCCGCCAAGTCGCAGAGCACGATTTCTTCGCCCTCCCCCGCCTCACCCAAATCAACGATGTCGCTCAGGCGCAGGATATCGGCGAAACCGGCGAGACGGTCGCGCAGTTTTTTGCCGACGTTTCCGCCAGCGCCGGTGATGAGGAGTCTATGCATGTTGGTTCCATCCGATCTCAAATTCTATAGCGGCGACAATAGAGAAAAAATCCGACGTTGCCAAAATCCCTAAATACCGAAATATAAGTCGGGACCGATCAGAAACAATTGCGCGAATGGAACCGATCACATGCGGATTGCCGATGTACAAACCCACATTCTCAACTACGATTTGGACACGCGCTTTCAGTCGTCATTTTCGACGTTTCAAGCGCGCACGCATTGTTTGGTGGAAATCACCTGTGAGGACGGCACGGTCGGTTGGGGCGAGTGCCTTGGCCCGGCGGTACTAAACGGTGCTGTCGTCGAGCAAATGCGCGGCTGGCTGATCGGCAAGAACCCACTGGAGACGGAACGGCTTTGGCTGACGCTGTATCACCAGTTTCGCGACCAGGGCCAACGCGGCGTTACCATCACCGCGCTGAGCGGCATCGACATCGCGCTTTGGGATATCAAGGGCAAGCATTTCGGCGCGCCGGTACACGTATTGCTGGGGGGCGCATTTCGCACCCAAGTGAAAGCCTACGCTACCGGCGGGTTCCGTCGCGTGGGTGGCGAGCGCGTCAGCGATATGGTGCGAGAAACCGCCGGTTATGTGGCGGAGGGTTTCGAGGCAATGAAGATCAAGATCGGCTACGGCGCGGTCGAGGACATCGCCACCATCGAAGCGGTTCGCGACGCCATCGGCCCCGACACTCATTTGATGATAGATGCCAACCACGGCTACGACGCACTGGAGGCCATTCAGGTCGGCAATGCGGTGGCTGATCTGGGTATCGATTGGTTCGAGGAACCCGTCGTGCCGGAAGACCTCGACGGCTATATCGAAGTCAAGCAGCGCCAACCAATTCCCGTCGCCGGCGGAGAGACCTGGTATACGCGCTGGAATATGCTCGATGTGCTGAAATCCGGTGCAGTAGACATTTTACAACCCGATGTTTGTGGCGTCGGCGGTCTATCGGAAAGCGTCAAGATCGCCGATATGGCGGCGGCCTTCGGCGTTCGGCTTATCCCGCACGTGTGGGGCACCGGCGTCGCCATCGCGGCGGGGTTGCAGTATCTGGCCGTGCTGCCGGATGTGCCGCCTCGTCATGAGCCGCGCCAACCGTGGCTGGAGTTTGATCGCACAGAAAACCCATTCCGCCAAGCGGTCCTGACCACGCCCATCGAGCACGAAGCCGGTGTCGTCGCGGTGCCGCAAGGACCCGGTCTTGGTATCGAGATTGATCGAGCGGCGCTTGAGCAATACCGCTTATAGATATTGGTCCTCCAGACCGCGAACCATATTGATGAGCTATGTGATGGGCGAAATCAATCGCACCACCGCCTTGGAAGAATGGCGTCAACTTGTCGCTTGAAATTCGGCGAACTATCGACTTCGTAAGCCTTGAAGTTTCTCTCTTACAATGCTTTTCGTGTCCAACTTCCGCCAAATGAAAAACGCCAAACTAGGTTGAAAGGCCAAGCCATGAACGAGATGATGAAAAAACATCAACCGTCTACATGGTGAAGTGATGCCGAAAACGCGAAAAAAAGAGGCACGGTTTAGCGATATTGCGGCGAAAGCCGGCGTCGGGATTGCGACCGTTGACCGTGTCCTGAACGATCGCGGCAACGTCTCACCGGCCACGGCTTTGAAGGTCGTCCAGGCCGCCCGCGAGCTAAGAATCAACCGCTTGGTGCCATCGCCCTATCGCAAACAGCTGCGATATAAGGTGATCTTAGCCCGCCGCCGGTTTGGTTTTGCCAAACGAATGAACCAAGCCTTCATCAAATGCGCCAGCACGTTTGCAAAATCCATGACGCTGGAACGCAGTTTCGTCAACGAAGATGATGCCGCAACCCTGGACCATGAGATAACCAGTTGTGCCGGTAAATATGATGGCCTTATCGTCCTGCCGGTGAATACGCTAGAGGTACGCAATGCCATACGCAAAATAAGTCCTGCACTCCCCGTGATTACCATTGCCACTGATGTCGATGACGATGCGCGCCATGCTTTCGTAGGTATCAACAATGTCAAAGCCGGACGAACGGCCGCCTTTCTCTGTACGCCAGCCATGCATTCAGGCAAGCGCGCCGCGGCGCTTTGTCTTGGCCACGCCTTTGCCAGCCAGGGCGATCGGGTACGCGGATTTGAGGCCTACATGGCAGGACACCATCTGAGTGAGCAGGTGTCCACACATGTCATTGACCCCGCGACTTTTGATGCCTGCTTCGCTTTCACGCGCCGGCTGATTTGCGAAACACCGAACCTGGCCGCGCTATACGACGCCGGCGTTTACGACGATTCGGTCGTTGCCGGGGTTTATGCTGATGCCGTTGCCGCCGCCATCGTCGCTGAGAAAAAGGACCGCCAAATTCACTATATCGGCCATGAACTGACACAAGGAACCGTCCAACTTATGCAGGACGGCGTAATGAACTTTGTCATAGATCAGGACCCCGATCAGCAAGCGCTGCGCGCACTGGAAATGCTTTTGCACATACACGGCATCATCGACCATAGGTCGCCCACCAGTCAGACCGAATTCCGAATTTACTGCAAAGAAAACGTTCCCAACCCGGCAGCCTAACGCGCCACCAGTCTGTAGCCGCCCATGTGTAAACACGCTTCATTTGCGGCCTTTTGCGTTTATCACGTTTTGCAATTCAACCCTGAAACTGCAGTCCAATGATCATTAACGAGTCATCTTAGAATTGATGAAAAACCATCAATTTAAGCGCGACCCACCACTTGGATTAAAAACGGAGCATCGCTAGCATCTAGCAAGCGGCAGCTTTCATAAAGCGCCGGGGAGAGCCTGGAGAATGAGCGATACTCAACCTAATCACGATGAAAACCGACAACATGACACAATGGATTAAGGCGCGTGATGCCTACGAAGCTGTGAACACCTACCCCGTGAAAACCGAGAATAATGCTGTGCTCATTGAGTTGGCCTAGAGCATGTATAAATCAATCGCCACTGTTTCGCTGAGCGGCACCATGAGTGACAAATTGGAGGCCATATCGGCAGCCGGTTTTGAGGGTGTGGAGATTTTCGAAGACGACTTCCTTGCCTTTGACGGCACGCCAAAAGAACTCGGAAATATCGTCCGAGACTTCGGCATGGATATATCCCTGTTTCAGCCGTTTCGCGATTTCGAAGGTATGCCCGAACCTCACCGCACCCGCGCTTTCGACCGCGCTGAGCGGAAGTTCGATGTTATGGAGGAATTGGGTACGGACCTGATTCTGATCTGCTCGAATTTGTCTGAGGTATCCGTTGGCGGTATCGATCGCGCCGCAGCAGACCTGCGCGAGTTGGGAGACCGCGCCGCTGCGCGCGGATTGCGGGTTGGATATGAAGCGTTGGCCTGGGGCCGACATATCAACGATTATCGCGACTCCTGGGAAATCGTCCGCCGTGCTGACCACCCCAACGTCGGCATCATCCTCGACAGTTTTCATATCTTGTCGCGGCGGCTGGACGTGGCTCCGATCCGCTCTATCCCCGCCGACCGGATATTTTTCGTTCAATTGGCTGACGCGCCGATGATCGACATGGACCTGCTGTATTGGTCACGGCACTTTCGCAATATGCCCGGTGAGGGTGATATGGCAGTCACGGATTTCATGCGCGCCGTCGTTGCAACCGGTTACGATGGCCCGGTTTCGTTGGAAATTTTCAATGACCAGTTCCGGGGCGGATTTGCTAAAACGATTGCTGTCGATGGATGCCGGTCACTGGTCAATTTAATCGATGAGGTGAAAAACGCGGAGCCCGATAGCAAGATCATCCCGCCGTCGATGCCGCCGAAGGCGATCATGCAAGGAATTGAGTTTGTTGAATTCGCCGCCAACGACGAGGGCGAGGCCGACCTGACGGACCTGTTCCAAACGCTTGGGTTTGCACACGCCGGCAAACATATCGCCAAGGATGTTGCTGTGTGGCGGCAAGGCGGTATTAATCTTGTCATTAACAAGGAAAAGCCGAGTTTCGCTCATTCTTCCTATGTACTTCGCGGCACTTCAGTCTGCGATATTGGGGTGATGGTCGATGATGCCGAGGCAGCCATCACTCGGGCCACGGCTTTGGGCGTTCAATTGTTCAGCCAGGAAACAGGCCCTGGCGAGTTAAAGATTCCGGCGATCCGCGGGGTCGGCGGAAGCATCCTGCACTTCCTCGATCAGAAAACCAATTCGGGCGATGTTTGGGATATTGAATTCAACCCCTTGGCGCATATAGACGCGGATGCGGATCGTGATGCCGGATTGGTGAGGATAGATCACCTGGCCCAAACCATGGGCAATGATCAGATGGCCAGTTGGGCGTTGTTCTACTCATCTATCTTCGACGCTGAACGAGGGCCCATGTTCGACGTTATCGACCCAGGCGGGCTTGTTCGTTCGCAAGCCATCGAAGGACGAGACGGCAATGTCCGCATCACCATGAACGGTGTCGAAAGCGGAAAAACCCTTGCCGGACAATTTGCCGAAGAGAGCGCCGGGTCTGCGGTTCAGCATATCGCGTTTCTCTCAGACGACATTTTCGCGGCCGCCGAACGCCTGCGTAGCAACGGTTTTGAAACCCTCGAGATTTCCCGGAATTATTACGATGACCTTGAAGCCCGGTTCGGTCTTGATGCGGAATTGGCGGACCAATTGCGCGACAACAACCTGCTGTATGATCGCGACAATGATGGTGGTGAGTACTTCCAGCTTTACAGCCGAACGTTTGGTTCCGGTTTTTTCTTCGAAGTCGTCGAACGGCGGGGTGGCTACGCCGGTTACGGCGCCATGAATGCTAAAATCCGCATCGCCGCTCAGAAAAGGTTACTGCGGAAAAGCTATAATTTTTCTTAGCGCTTGGCCGCTCTAGGCCACGTTCTCGCGCATGATAATCTCCAGCTTAGACGGCAGAAATGCCGGCGTGCGTCCGCTTGCCAAATCCGTCAGGGCGCTCAGAGCTGTCCGGGCGGATGACGTCATATCCTGGTGTATCACGGCATCCAAGGTTCCTCGGAGCAACGCCTCGCGGGTCAGTGGTGTGAGGTTGAAGGCTACATAAGTCAGGACTGAACCCCGACCGCTTTCGATCAGGGCTTTTTCGATGCCGCGGTTGCCGCCGCCGACGTTAATCAAGCCAACCAGGTTCGGGTGATTGGCCAGGACATCCACAGCCAGTTCATAGTTCTTGCGGGGATCGTCCATCCCGACGCAATCATCCAAAATCGACAGATGCGAGAACTCACTGCGGATGATCGTGCGAAAGCCGATTTCCCGTTCCTCGTGACTGCGGTAGAGCTGCCCGCCGGTGAATACCGCAACCTCGCCGGGCCGGCAGCACAAACGCCCCATGAGCAAGCCTCCGGTGCGGCCCGCAGCGCGGTTGTCGAGCCCAACATAACCCAAAACTTCCGATCCCGGCAGGCCTGTCAAAATCGTCACCACCGGCACACCGGCTTCGCCAAGAGCGCCGACCATATCGCGTACGCTTTGATGATCCAGCGCCTGCAGGATGACCCCCGAGCTTTTACGTGCCAGGCACGATTCAAGCGCGCTTACATACCCCTGCGGCGTCATTTCGCTCGGATAGATCATGTTCAACTTGATGCCGGCTTCTTCCGCACATTCCTGAAATCCTTGAGTTAACAAATCATTCGCAAATCCGGCGAACTTAGAAATCACAACGTCAACTGTTAAGCCCGCCGAGACTGACGGAATGATACGCGGCCGCGATGAGGAACCGCTCAAAAGCTCGATGGCCTCGTTGACACGATCGATGGTCTTTTTGCTCACGACATCTCGTCGGTTCAGAACACGATCAACCGTCGCGGTGCTGACGCCAGCCTGCATCGCGATATCGATAATCCGAGGTTTGAAAGTTCTTCCGTTATTGTCCATAGCTTATATTCTGATGCATCAATTAGCCTATTAGTCCATCGCAATGATGAATTTGTCAAAAAAATGCGGCATCAACATATAATTATGATGCACGAGTTCCGACATTCCGCCAGAATATCCGCTTCCCTAAAGATGACAACAAGAGGATAGAATGGCAATCGACGGACTTGAAATTGTGGTGGTCGGCGCGGGCGGCATGGGCGCCTTGTTCGGCGCCATCCTTGCCGAGGGCGGTTTGCCGGTTACGCTCTATGATACCAACGCCGAGCACATTGACGCCATTCAGCGAAGCGGCTTGAAGATCGAGGGGTTTGGTGGAAACCGGACACTCGAGATCGCCGCGACGACGGACCCATCAAGCCTACCCACGGCGAATGTCTTGTTGTTTCAATGCAAATCGCACGCGACCGGACCGGCGGCAACTGCGGTGCGTCATCTCGTTGCCGATGGCGCGGTTTGCATCAGTTTTCAGAACGGCTTGGGCAACGAAGAGGCGCTTGCCGAAATCGTTGGCGAGGAGAACGTGATCGGTGGGTTAAGCACCATGGCCGGCTGCCTGCTGGGGCCTGGGCGGGTGCAGGATTTTTCCCGGGTCGCGTCTTATATCGGAGAGATGCCGGGTGGTGTCAGTGACCGCTGCCGGCACATCGCGGCTTCGTTCACCGACGCCGGGTTGGAGACCTATGTCAGCGCCGATATCCGCCGCGACATATGGAAGAAGTTGCTCGGAAACATAGCCATGAGCGCCGTTTCCGGCACCACCGATTTGACCTCGGCCGCATGCCTGAACATTCCTGAACTGAAGACCACGAGCCTCCGCGCCCTCGACGAAGCGCTGGCCGTCGCCACCAGTCATGGCATTGTCCTCGACCGCGATGAGGCGCTCGCCGGCATGGTAGCGATTTCCGAGCCGGGCGGTACCGGAGACAACAAATCCTCGCTTTGCGTGGACATTCTGAACCAACGTAAAACCGAGGTTGATTACATCTATGGCTCGGTCATTGCGCTGGGCCGCGAAAACGGCATCGCAACGCCGACATTGGAAACCCTGGCATCCCTCGTGAAGGGTATTGAAAGCCAGTATGTTTGAAGGAACACATGCAATGCTTGAAGGCAAATCGGTATTTATCAGCGGTGGCTCGAAGGGCATCGGCCTGGCCTGTGCCAAGAGATTCGCTTCCCAAGGCGCACGGGTGTTCATCGCCGCTTCTAACCACGAACGCCTAAGCGCCGCCACCGCTGATCTACAGGCTGGTGGCGCGGGAGACGTCGGATTTCATGCCGCCGACCTGCGCACCGTCGACGGTTGCAACGCCGCCGTTTCAGCTGCCTTGGCGCAATTCGGCGGCTGCGACATTTTCGTCCATTCCGCCGGCGCTACAAAGGGCGGCATCTTCCCCGACCAGCCCGATGAAGACATGACCGATGGCTTCGACCTTAAGTTCCACGCCGCCGTGCGTCTGGCCCGCGCCCTATGGCCGAGCCTGAAAGAAAGCCACGGCACTGTCATCAATATTGTTGGTGGTTTTGCCCGCACCCCGGCGGCCGACTTCATGGTCGGTGGTGCTGTCAATGCCGCCCTGGCCAACTTTTCCAAAGCTTTGGCCGAAAAGGGACTGCTCGATGATGTCAACGTGAACTGGATTCACCCAGGACTAACGGTGACTGAGCGGCTCGATGGTATTTTCGCCGACAAAGCCGAGCAGCAATCGAAGACCGCCGCCCAGGTTGAAAAAGAGGCCGTCGCCGCCGAGGGCATACGGCGCCTTGGACGACCGGAAGATGTTGCCGAACTCGTGGCCTACCTGTGTTCGCCACCCGCACGTCACATTCACGGCACCTGCCTCACCATCGATGGCGGCGGCGCCAAAGGATATTACTAGTGCCCGTGACGCTGTCCGATGAACAAAGGTTACTAATTTCGACGATCCGCCGGTTCATCGTAAGTGAGTTGCGACCGCTCGAAGATAAGATCGAGCAGACGGGCAAGCTTGCCGATGAAGACGCCGCCCGTATTTTCGAGCGTTCCAGGGAACTTGGCTTTTATGCCATGAGCATCCCCGAAGAACACGGTGGCGGCGGACTTTCGACCTTTGACTGGATGCTCGCGGAAGAGCAGTTCGGCCAAACCTCTGATATTCTGATCCGCCGCGCTTTTGGCAACATCTATGAAATCCTGCTCGCCGGCACCCCCGACCAACATGCCCGGTGGCTTGCGCCGAGTGTCCGTGGCGAGCGAGTGTTTGCGGTGGCCTTCACAGAGCCTGAAGCCGGCTCCGACGCCGCCGCCATCCGCACATCGGCCCGGCGCGACGGCGACGCCTGGGTGTTGAACGGGCATAAATGCTTCATCTCGGACGCCCATGCCTGTGATTTCTTTGTAGTCACCGCGGTTACTGATAAGGACACGGGTGCCAAAGGGATATCCACCTTTATTGTCGACACGGGCTTGAATGGGTTCACCGTCGGTCCCAATCAGCCGATGATGGGCCTTCGCGGCACGACCCATGCGGAGTTGTTCTTTGACAATGTTCGCCTTGGTCCGGAAACGCTGTTGGGGCCGGAAGGCGGCGGACTAAAACTGGCGCTGGCGACACTGGGGCGCATTCGCCTCGCACAGATTGCGGCGCGCGCCGTCGGCAAGGCGACACGGGTCCTCGATCTGATGATTGACCACGCGCACGGGCGCAAGCAGTTCGGCCAGCCCATCGGGGACTTTCAAATGGTCCAGAAAATGCTGGCCGACAGCGCCATGGAAATCAGTGCCGCACGCTCGGCATTGTTGGACACCGCATCCTTTATCGACCTCGGCGGCGATGCGCGGGCCGAGATTTCCATGGTCAAGGTGCAAGCTTCCGAAATGTTGGGCCGCGTAGTTGACCGCGCCGTTCAGGTGTTCGGCGGGTCAGGATATGCCAAAGGACTGCCGATCGAGCGGTATTACAGAGATGCAAGAATTTACCGGATTTTCGACGGTACCTCGGAGATTCACCGATCCGTTATCGCGCGCAGTTTGATCAACGGTGCGCCGCAACTCTACGACATAGGAGCACAATGATTACCGACAAATTCATCAGCCGCGACCAGGTCGCGGCGTTGGTCGAGGATGGAGACACGGTCGGCCTAATCGGTGGTGGAGGCGGTCTCGTTGAGGCGACGCTACTGCATCACGAAATGGAAAAGCGTTTCCTGGCGGAGAGCAAACCGCGCGATTTGACCGTGATTCATGCGCTGGGTATTGGTGACAGAGACCAGCGCGGCGTCAACCGCTTTGCCCATGAAGGCATGGTCAAAAGGGTCATCGGCGGCCATTGGGTATGGTCGCCGACCATGCAGGAATTAGCCCGCGATGAAAAAATCGAGGCCTACGTGCTGCCCGGCGGTGTCGTTATGCAGTTGATGCGTGAAATCGCCGCTAAGCGCCCGGGCCTGATCACTCACGTCGGGCTTGGTACTTTTGTTGACCCCCGCCATGGTGGCGGGCGCATGAACGAAGCCGCCAAAGACGAGTTGGTCTCGCTCATCGAAATCGATGGCCGGGAATATCTCCGATACTTGCCATTCCCCGTCAACGTGGTGTTGCTCAAAGGTTCATTCGCTGATGACGACGGCAACATCAGCCTTGACCAGGAACCGGCGAACGTCGACATCTATGCCATGGCCGCCGCCGCCCACAACAGTGGCGGCAAAGTGATTTTTCAAGTCAAGGGTCGGGTTAAGAACGGTGAATTGCGGGCCCGCTCAGTGCGGGTGCCGTCGGCCATTGTCGATGCCATCGTCGTCGATGAAGGCCAACGCCAGGGGTATGATCTGGTGTATGACCCTGCCATTTCCGGCGAAACATTCACCGCCGAAGAAAACCCGGAAATGCCGGCCTTCTCCGTGCGTCAAATCATTGCGCGGCGCGCCCACGATGAACTCCGCGATGGCGCCGTCATCAATTACGGCTTCGGTATCCCTGACGAGGTGGCCAGCATCGTCGCCGCCCGAGGGGACCAGCGGCGCTATTACCAGACCATCGAACACGGCACTTATGGAGGCACGCTGCTAACCGGAAATTTGTTCGGCTATGCCCGCAATCCGACCTGCATGATCGATGGTCCGTCGCAGTTCGATTTCTATTCCGGCGGCGGCCTGGATATCGCGTTCCTGGGCTTCGGAGAGATCGACCGTGTCGGCAACGTCAACGTCTCAAAGCTGGGCGGACTGACAGTGGGGCCCTGCGGCTTTATCGACATCGCCCAGAATGCTCGAAAAATGGTCTTTGTCGGCACCTTCGATGCGAAAGGCGCGAAATTGAACACCGGCGACGGCAGTTTGCGCATCGAAACCTACGGCGCTGTACGAAAGCTGGTCGATGAGGTGGAGCAGATAACGTTCTCGGGCCAGCAGGCGGTCGCCCAAGGACAAGAGGTTATTTATATTACCGAACGCTGCGTGTTCAGATTGCAAGCCGATGGTCTGCATCTGAGTGAGGTCGCGCCAGGCGTTGACGTCAAAGCGGATGTCATTGAGCGCATGGACTTCGCGCCAATTGTCGACGATCCGCTGCTCACCATGTCACCCAATCACTTTATGGAAAACTAAGAATGAATACTGTCAAACTCGCCATCTGCGGCGGCGGCGTCATCGGTCGCCGGCATGCCGGAGCCATATCAGAAGTAGACGGTGCTGAGCTCGCCGCCATCGCAGACCCCGCACCGGGCGGTAAGGCACTCGCCGACGACGTTGGGGTTCCGCTCTATACCGACCTTCAAGCCTTACTCGACGCTGAGAACGACGTCCGGGGAGTCATCGTATCGACGCCGACCGAATACCACTTCGAACCGACCATGACGGCCTTGAACGCCGGTTGTAATGTTTTGGTGGAAAAGCCGATCATGCCGACGCTGGAACAGGCCGAACAAATCGTCGCGAAGGAACAAGAGAACGACCTTCATGTGCTGGTCGGCCATCATCGCCGTTATTACGGATTGGTGGAAGAAGCCCGGCGCATCGTGCAGTCGGGGGAGTTGGGCAAACTGGTCTGCGTCAGCGGTATCTGGAACGCCCGCAAGGATGACCCTTATTACAATCCCGATTGGCGCAAGCGCCGCGACGCCGGGCCGTTACTCACCAACATGATCCACGAAATGGATTCGCTGCGCTACATCTGTGGCGAGATTGAAAGCATTTCCGCCGAGGTCTCGCACGAAGTCCGAAACTGGGAGAAGGAAGACGCCGCTGCCATGGTGATGCGATTTGCCAGTGGCGCCATCGGCACCTTTATCGTCTCCGACCAGGCCAACTCGCCCTGGGCCTGGGAATTTGCCACTGGTGAAACGGTGTTCTTCCCGCGTTCGGGCCAGAATGCGGTGCGCTTTATCGGCACCGAGGCGTCGCTCGATTTCCCCAATCTTGTGGTCTGGCACAACGGAGACCAAACGCCCGACTGGAACCATGTCATGGAGCCGCGCGAGACCAAGCTGGAGTTGGAGAACGCCTACTACCGCCAGATCAAGCATTTTGCGGCGGTCATCAACGGCACCGAAGAGCCGGTGATCTCGGCCAAGGACGCGACCGCGACGCTGCGCGCCACATTGGCCGTATTTGACGCGTCGAGCACCGGCCAGCGGATCGCCCTATGAGCCACGGAGAGGACATCCGCGTCGAATGCAACGGACCTGTGATGACCATCACCATGGACCGGCCGGATGTGTTGAATGCCCTCGACCCGCCGGCACACCGCAAGCTTGCCGAAGCCTTTGACCGTTACGGCGCAGATGATGATCTGCGGGTCGCGATCCTCACCGGTGCGGGTGAGAAGGCTTTTTGTGTTGGATCGGATTTGAAAGTCCGGGCCGACATGGGCGGCGATGATATGCCCGAAACGGGTTTTGGCGGTATCGCCGAGCGGTTCGATCTGACGAAACCGGTGATCGCCGCCGTCAACGGCCATGCCATCGGCGGTGGTTTGGAAATGGTTCTGGCCTGTGATTTGGCGATCGCCGTGCCGAATGCGAAATTCGGGCTGCCGGAAGTGCGGGTGGGCCTAGCGGCTTCAGGCGGTCTGCACCGGCTGGCCCGCCAATTGCCCATGAAACATGCCACGGAGATTGCTCTGTCGGGCCAGCTGTTCAGCGCGGAAAAGGCGCTCGAGTACGGCCTCGTCAACCGGGTTGTCGATACCGATGCACTCATGCCCACGACAATCGAATTGGCCAATGTCTTGCTGGCTGGCGCGCCCATGGCACTTCGCGCGACAAAACAGATGATGCTTGATGGTTTGGGCAAGCCGTCACTGGCGGCGGCCTTCGGTGCCGAGTACCCGGAATATGAGGCGATGCTGAGCAGCGAAGATGCCATTGAAGGATCGGCAGCGTTTCTTGAAAACCGCAAACCCATTTGGAAAAATCGATAGAAGGAGACAAGAGCGTGTCTGACTTCCACGTCAAGATCGGTGACGCATCAAGCTTTACCAAAACAGTATCGGAAAGCGATGTCTACTTATTTGCCGGTATCACCGGCGACCTCTCCCCCAATCACGTGAACAAGGCCTACATGGAAAAATCCAGTTACGGCAAACTGATGGCGCACGGTGCTCTGATGGTGGGCTTCATGTCGACGGCGTCCACAAAAGCCATCGAGCATTGCCGCGACGCCGACGAGACACCCGTATCGCTGGGCTATGACCGCTTGCGATTTCTCAAGCCCGTATTCCTGGGCGATACGGTCACCGTCGATTACGAAATCACCAGCATCGACACCGAAACAAGGCGGTCCGTCGCCGACATCAGGGTCACCAATCAGGATGGTGAATTGGCTGCTGTTGGCCAGCACATCCTGAAATGGGTGCCCAATGGATAAGGACTAAGCCATGAGTTTTGACCTGCAAGATCAAGGCGTGATTGTTACCGGTGCCGCACGCGGAATTGGGCTGGCGATATGCCACCGGTTTTCCCAGTTGGGAGCAAACGTGTCGGGCTGGGACCTCGATTGCTCACCCATCGAGAGCGACGCCGCTCTGGCGCATACGGTCCAGGTGGATATCACCAACGAGGCCGCCGTCAACGAAGCTTTCGAGTCCAGCGCGGCGGCATTGGGCAAGGTTTCCATATTGGTCGCCAATGCCGGCATTAACGGCCCGACAAAACCGACTTGGGAGTATTCGCTGGCCGAATGGAACCGCACGCTGGACGTCGATCTCACGGGCGTTTTCTTGTCGGTCAAACCGGCGATCACCCACATGCGTGAGAACCATTATGGCCGCGTTGTCATTATGGCGTCGGTCGCTGGCAAGGAAGGCAACGCCGGAGCCTGCGCTTATGGGGCGGCGAAGGCCGGCGTCATCGGGTTTGCCAAAAGCCTGTCGCGCGAACTGCAGCCGTCCAACATCACGGTCAACTGCATCGCGCCGGCGATCACCGAAACCGAACTATTTGACGAAATGAGCGAAGATTACATTGCCGAAAAAAAAGGCCTGATCCCCATGCAGCGCTTTTGTTCCCTTGAAGAAATCGCCGACATGACGGCTTGGGTGGCAAGTCCGCGTTGTTCTTTTACCACCGGCCAGGTGTTCGACGTCACTGGTGGGCGCGCGACATACTGATATGACCGTCTCGGATCTCCCGATAGAACGTTTGTCCATTCATCAAGTGACCTTGATGCAATGCGATTTTCGCGAGTCCATCGAGTGCTTCGCCCGTCACGGTGTTCATCAAACGGCCATCTGGCGCGACAAGCTCAATGAAATCGGGCTCGATGAGGCGGTCCGAATCCTTCAAGACAATGACATGACGGTCAACGCGCTCTGCCCCGGCGGATTGTTGACCGAGATTGATGATAAGTCTTTCAATGCCGCCCTTGATCTGAACCGCCGCTGGATCGACCAGTCTGCGGCGTTGGGTGCCGACTCTCTGGTCATTATCACCGGCGGTCTGGCCGATGGTGAGACAAATTTGGCGGCAGCCCGCGACCGGGCATTGGAAGGTTTCTTCCGTTTGATTGATCCCGCGCGGGCTGTGGGTATCAGGCTGGCGGTTGAGCCCTTACACCCGATGGTGTGTGGCGGGCGTTCCGTTATTTCCACTGTAGCCAACGCGCTGGACTTGCTGGATGATCTCGGTGCTGACGACGTGTTTGGTCTTGCGGTCGACAGCTATGCCGTCTGGTGGGACTTGGCGCTCTCGGATCAATTGGCCCGGGCCGGGGCCAGGCTGCTGCATTTCCATGCCTCTGACTGGCTACGTGACACAAAGGACGTACGGTTTGATCGCGGCATGCCCGGCGATGGCATGATCGACAATCGCCAGATTCGAGGTTGGATGGAGAAAGCCGGATTTTCGGGACCCGTCGAGGTGGAGATTTTCTCGCGTGACCACTGGTGGCAACATCCGGCCGATGAAGTAGTTAGGACGATTGTCGATCGGCGGGCCACCCACCTATGATTTGGAAAACCTCAAGAAAATCGTCAAATATTCATCCTTGCCGCCTGAATGATGCATCAATTGGCAATTCATGGTCGTTTCTATGCCTTATCGGCGATCTTGGGTCCCGAATTGTCTGCGCGCGAATTGACACCATGCAAGGCCAACACCCAAAATTGGGGAGATCAAGAGCGCACCCGATAATGGTTGCGCCGAAGCTGTCCGTTTTAAGAAGACAGCGACCGGATGGGAGAGATGCGTGCTTAAGTTGAGCGGGGTGGAAACCGGCTACGGCAAGCTAAAGATTTTGCGCGGGATCGACATGCATGTCCCGGCCGGCAAAATCGTTGCCTTGCTTGGTGGAAACGGCACCGGGAAATCGACCTTGCTGAAGGCGATTTCCGGCCTACTTCCTGTTTGGAACGGAACCATCGAATTCGATGGCCAAGTCATTGCCAATAAGAAACCCCATGAGATCGTCCGCAGCGGCCTGACACAGGTGACCCAGGGCAAGGATTCGTACCCGGGGATGACGGTCGAGGAAAATCTTTATCTTGGTGCCTTTACGCGTAACGACAAGGCCGGCATCGCGCAAGATCTGGAGCGGGTTTACGCGTACTTCCCGCGTCTCAAGGAGCGGCGCAAACAACTGTCGGCGACGTTGAGCGGCGGCGAGGTCCAAATGCTGGTTATTGGCCGCGGCCTCATGGCTGGCCCGAAGTTGATCATG
>JABIPG010000280.1 GCA_018698795.1 Rhodospirillaceae bacterium | reverse complement strand
TGGCGGCACCGACGCCGGCATCGGACGGTGGTGGCGGTGGCCCGCCAGACGCACCGGACGGCCCTGACATTCTTGCAATCGCACCCGAGCGACCGCCGCTTCCCAGTGACGAAGACATCCGGCGCGGCGCCATGGCGGGTCTCAAGGATGCGACGGACCTGTCGAATTGCGTATTGCCGCTGTTGGAGGCATTGAATTGGCGCGGCGACCCACGCCATGTAGCCGAGGCATTGCCGCATTTTATCAACAACATCGATATCACGGCATTCCGCAATATCCTGGCAACGCTGCACTACGAAAGCCGACCGATAAAAATTCGTGTCGGTGAAGTCGATCCGCGACTAATGCCTTGTGTGTTCTTGCCCGAAGACGGCGGTGCGCTGGTGTTGTTCAGCCGCTCACAGCAAAACATCCAGGCCTTCGACGGCGAGCGCGACGACTTCGTCTCGGTCCCCGCTTCCAAGCGACAAGGCATGGCGTATTTTTTCACCCCGGTCGAAGCCGAAGACATGATCTCGGCGCAGCAGAAAGTGGGGTGGTTCCGTGCTGTTACAGAACGGTTCCGCAGCCTGTTCTATCAGACACTTGGCATTACACTGATTCTCAATTTGCTGGCCTTGGCAACACCGCTGTTCGTGATGGCGGTCTATGACAAGGTGGTGGCCACCGGTTCGATCCCGACACTGGCCTATTTCGCCGTCGGCGTCGGCATCGCCATTGCTTGTGATCTGATTTTGCGTTCCGTCCGCTCTAAAATTATGGCGTTCGTCGGCGCACGCCTCGACAATATTGTCGGACTCGCGATTTTCCACAAAATTTTGTTTTTGCCGCCGTCATTGACGGAGCGCTCTACGGTCGGCGCCCAGGTGGCGCGGATCAAGGATTTCGAAACCATCCGCGATTTTTTCACCGGCCCTATGGCATTGACGCTCCTCGAAGTCCCGTTCGCCTTCATCTTCTTGGCCGTGATCATCAGTCTGGCCGGACCGCTGGTGTGGATACCGGTGATCATGGTGGCGCTCTATGGCATTCTGGCTTTGGTGTTCACGCCGCTGATCCGGGCAACGGTGTCGCGTGCCGCGCGCGCTTCATCGCGCCGCCAGGAATTGGTGGTAGAAACCCTCAACAACATGCGGGCCGTCAAATATTGCGGCGCCGAAGCCACTTGGCTCGACCGCTACCGTGACCTGAGCTCCAAATCCGCGCTTAACAGCTTTTACACCTCGCAACTCTCATCAATTGTGCAGACACTCTCACACGTGCTGATGGTCGGATCCGGCGTCGGCACCATCGTGTTCGGTGTGTTCCGAGTGCTAGAAGGGGAAATGACCGTCGGCTCACTGGTCGCCACCATGATGCTGGTGTGGCGGGTGCTGGGCCCCTTGCAGACCGGGTTTATATCGATGTCGCGGATCACCCAGGTGCGCGCCTCTATCGGCCAGATCAACAACCTGATGAATATCCGCGCCGAGCGCGAACAGCACACACAAACGACGCCGCTGAAACGTTTCGACGGTTTTGTCAGTTTTGCCCGGGTTTCCATTCGCTACAGCCCGGAAGCCGATCCGGCCCTGGTGGGCGTCAGTTTCGAGGTGGAACCGGGCGAGGTGATTTGCGTCGTTGGCGGCAATGGCTCGGGCAAATCAACAGTGCTGAAACTGCTCGCCGGCATGTACCAGGCGCAGGCCGGTTCGATACGTATCGACAATATGGATATCCGCCAGATGGATACTGTGGAGCTGCGCCACGCGGTTGGCTATGTGCCGCAATCGCTGGAGTTTTTCTACGGGACCATTGCTCAGAACCTGCGCTTGGCGCATCCGACCGCCACCGACGATGACTTGCGTTGGGCCTGCCATAAAGCGGGCGTGCTGGAAGATGTCTTGGCCCTGGAGCAGGGGTCCGGCAAGTGGCAGCGCACGGGCTTCGAGGTCCGCATCGGCGATACCGGTGTCTCATCCATGCCCACCAGCATGCTGCAGCGACTAAATTTGGCGCGCGGTTATTTGAAGCAGGCGCCGGTTATGTTGTTTGACGAACCCGGCAACGGGCTCGATTTCGAAGGCGATCAGACTTTTATGCGCATGGTCGATGAGATGCGTGGCGAGCAGACGGTGTTAATTGTGACGCACCGTCCCAGTCATCTTCGTATCGCCGACAAAATTCTGTGGCTGGAATATGGAAATGTACGGGCCTATGGCCCAGCCCAAGATGTCCTTAAGGAAATGCCAAAGGATTTCCTGTAAAGGGTGAAACATGAGTGAACAAGCTGTCGATACCATGGATACCACCGAACCGCCGCGCAAAGTGCGCCGCGGCGATCGGCAAACGCGCTTTCTTGCGCAATCGGTTGTCCTGGAGGAGGCCGGTTCGTCCGGACTGATCCGTATTGCCATGGTGACCATCGTGGTAGTGATCTGCGCGTTTTTGGTCTGGTCGGCGGTCACCAATGTCGACGAGGTCGCCATCGCGTCGGGTGAGGTCGTACCCACGGGTCAAGTGCAGTCGATCCAGCACTTAGAAGGCGGATTAATTGCCGAAATTTTGATTTCCGAAGGCGAGATCGTCGAGAAAGAGCAAGTCCTGGTCCGGCTTGATCCCTCAGCGGCCGCGGCCGAATTGAACCAGATGAAAGCCCGCCGTGCCGGGCTTGAGTTGCAACGCGAACGGTTGCGGGCGTTGGGCACGGCCGATGAGCCCGATTTTTCTCTCGTCGGCCCCGAATATAGGCAGTTGATCGACGATCAGATGAGTATTTATCAAAGCGCCGTCGATGCTGCGGATAACCGCCGCAAAGTGGTGGTTGCGCAGATCGAGCAACGCAAACAAGAAATGGCGCTGCTGGATGAGCGTGAAGATACATTGTCGCGCACCTCGGACTTGCGTCTGGAAGAGTTTGAGATGCGCGAGGACTTGTTCCGGCGCGGCTTGACTACCCGGATTTCCTATTTGGATGCCAAGCGCGCCCTCAATGACACGCGGGGCGAGTTGGCCAACCTGATTGTTGAGCGTCAACAAACACGTGAGAGCCTGATTGAGCAAGAAACTCGCCTCGAGGAAATTGATACGGACGCCAGGGAACAGGCCTTGGCGGAAATGGGCGCCGTCACCAATGAACTGGCGCAGGTCAATGAGACGTTGAGCCGGCTATTCGACCGCGAGCGCAGGTTGGAAATCGTCTCGCCCGTGCGCGGCATTGTCAAAGGCCTGCAAATTCACACGGTCGGCGGCGTTGCGCCGCCGGGTGCGGTCATCTTGGAGGTCGTGCCTTTGGACAAGGAACTGGTGGTGGAAACACGCATCACCACGCGCGATGTCGGTCATGTGCGAGTCGGCCAGCCGGTAACGCTGAAGGTCACCACTTTCGATTTCGCCCGCTACGGCGGCATTTCCGGCGAACTCCGGGACGTTTCCGCATCCACCTTCATCGACGAAGCCACGGGTGATCCGTACTACAAAGGCATTGTTGCCATGGACCGGGGCTATGTAGGTTTCGATCCCGAAAAAAACCGCGTCATGCCAGGCATGACCGTACAGGCGGACATCAAAACAGGCCGCAAAACCCTGCTCGAATACCTCATGAAGCCCGTTGTCAGCTCGGTCAAAACAGCATTCCGCGAACGTTGATCCCGCACGAGCAATTTGCCGCCTGAAGCGGATTGGCCCTATACTCTACCGAGGATTTTCAAAGGGACATACCAGAGGGAAATTGGCGTGAAAACTTTAATACGTCGCGGTTGTGGAGTACTCTCTCTTCTTACCTTAGCTACGCAACCGTTTTCAACGGCGACGGCTAAGGAGTCGCTGAGTATCGGCACCGGATCGAAGTCTGGCGTTTATTTTCCGACCGGTCGCGCGATTTGCCATCTCTTGAACGATTTTAGTCGGAAAAAGGGTCGCAAATATACATGTGCTGCCCATGAATCATTGGGCTCCGTTGCAAATTTGCAAGCGCTCGCCGATGGTAAAATCAAACTCGCCGTCGTTCAATCGGATGCCCACTATCATGCCGTTAAGGGCATTCGGAAATTCAAAGGTAAACCAATAACCAGCTTGCGCTCTCTATTTTCGCTGCATGCTGAAGCTTTTACCGTCATCGCACGCACCGACGTCAGCGTCCGCAAGCTAGCCCACCTTAAAGGGAAGCGGATCAACGTAGGCATAAAGGGTTCGGGGCCACGCGAGACTTTTCTGGAACTCATGGCGACGCTGGGCTGGAAAGCGTCCGATGTCGCAGGGTTTACCCAATTTGGGGCTGATGAACAGGTGAAAGCCCTGTGCGATGGGCGCACGGATGTCATCACGTACGTGGTTGGGCACCCGGCAGATTTGGTCCGCCGCGCAGCCCGCTCTTGTGCAACCAATCTGGTGAATATTCATGGGCCTGGGGTCAACAAATTGCTGAAAAAATGGCCCTATTACCGAAAAACCCGAATTCCGGCAGGCTTGTACCGCGGCAACAACTCCGACATACGCACCTTCGGACTCAGCGCTACCTTGGTCACCACCGACAAGCTTGATACGGAAACGGCGCACGACTTGGTCGCCGCGATCTTCGGCAATTTGGGCAAATTCCGCAGCATGCATCCGGCACTCAAGTACTTAGGCGCCGCCGAAATGACAAAAGGTTCACTTAGCGCACCGCTGCACGAAGGGGCCAAACGTTATTTCCAGGAAAACGGGCTGCGCTAAACCACTCAGTCCGGCATCGCCGCAGCCATCTCTGCAGCCATTTCGACAATACGCACGGTTTCCGACCAAAGCCCCATGGCGGATATTTCATTCAGCGCAATCCACTTGGCGTCCATAGCATCACCGCCGGCAGACAACGTGCCGCCTGTCGTTCGCGCCGCAACATCGACCAATGTGTAGTGATACTGGATGGCCCCAGCATCATCGGTACGGATTGAATCAACGACATCGACCAGCCCAATAACCTCGATCTCCAGCCCGGTTTCCTCATGCGCTTCACGGATTGCCGACTGATTTACAGTTTCACCCAATTCCTGCGCGCCGCCAGGTAAACTCCAGCTACCCTTGCGCGGTGGGTTTCCGCGCTGGATCATGACCACGCCATCGGGCCCGAGGATAACAACGCCCACGCCGACAAACGGTCGATCAGGATATTCTCTCGGCGACATGGCAGCGCGTCCTTCAACAATCGTCATGCGGGGGTTGCATTGTTGTGGAAGCGGCGCAGGAATCCAAGTACCATGGTCGCAAGGCGCGCAAATATAGCGCAGTCACACAGAAACCTCTCGGCAGGGCAATCACGGACTGGGCGGAAGTAGGGCAACGTTATGGCGTCTCAAGTATTGCAAAGGCAAAGTTTCAAACCCGGGGCAAAAATCTTCAAGGAAGGCGATCTGGGCAACATGGCTTACGTCGTCCAGGAAGGCGAAGTCGAAATCGTCAAGGTCATCGACGGCGTTGAACAGGTGTTGGGCACCGTCGGGCAGGGCGGCATTTTCGGCGAAATGGCGCTTATTGACGCGAAACCGCGTATGGCTGCAGCACGCGCAGCGCGCGGCACCACCATCATCTGCGTCAGCCAGCAGATGTTCGACGACAAACTCAAAAAATCAGATCCTTTCATTCGGGGGTTGCTAAATATTCTTGCTGATAACGTGCGCTCCCTAAGCAACAAATAACAGGCGGCCAATTCGGCATGGCGGACGAGCAACAAACCACCGCGAAAACCCACGCGACAAAACACCGTGCGTTGACCTTTGGGCAGCGCATGCGGGCGTATCTGCTGGCCGGGATTTTGATCACCGCGCCGATCTCAATCACACTTTATCTAGCGTGGATTTTTATCGGCTTCGTCGATGCCAGGGTCACGCCTCTGCTGCCGGCCCAATACAATCCCGAAACTTACCTGCCATTTGCCTTGCCGGGGCTCGGCTTGATCATGCTGGTATTGGGATTGATGCTGATCGGTGCCTTGACGGCCGGCTTTTTGGGCCGCATCTGGTTACGCATCAGCGAGCGTGTGCTTTCAGGCATGCCGATCATCCGCAACGTCTACAGCGCCGTAAAACAAATCCTGGAAACCGTGCTGGCGCAGCAGTCAAATGCATTCCGTGAAGCTGTATTGGTGGAGTATCCACGCCGCGGCATATGGGCAATCGCATTCATCACCGGACGCACCGAGGGTGAGGTGCAATCCGTCACGGAAGAAGAGTGCATAAACATTTTCCTTCCCACAACGCCAAACCCGACGTCGGGCTTCTTGCTGTTCGTGCCGCGGAAGGACCTCGTCCACCTGTCCATGAGCGTTGAAGAGGCCATCAAGATGGTCATTTCCGGCGGCATCGTAACGCCGCCGGACAACCGCCCCGAGGCGGAAAAAGCACACACCTACACCTCTGCGGCGGCCTATGAAGAGGTCGATATCGTTCGCGAGCAAGACGGAGCTCCGATCCTGGTGGCAAAAGGAAATCGCCCCGGTGAAGTTCAAGACAAAGTGCGCGCCGAGATCGACGAGAAAACTCAATAAAACTGAGGAATAGGTGATCAGTCGCCGGCCATTTTCCGAAACCGTTTCAGATCGTCGCTGTGCTGGAAATGTATGACTACGTCGTCCGCTGTAAAATCGCCCGCACAGGTGCCGCCAGGATCGACCTTGTACTCATAACCACCATTGCAATTGCTCTTCAGCCAATCGTTCAGGCTATCCAAACTACCGGCGCATTTATAGCGGATGTGAAAAGGGTGATCGCTTGAAGTCATCATCAGGCTACACGGTTTACCAGGGTCGAAATTATGCCCCATCGTAGCCGCCTCGTGTGTGTCCATCTGTTTCACAATGTTGCAGCGCGGTTAGATTTTGACGTGGCTCAAACCACGTTGGATAGGGATTGCTTCTAGCCTGAGCGCAAATAGCGAACGGCAGCATCACGCTCGAACAGATACAGCAGATTGCGTACCGCCTGCCCACGTTCGCTCTCGAGTTCCGGGTCACGGTCGAGCAGCAGCGCCGCGTCATCACGTGCGGCCACAAAAAGCTCGGCGTGGGCCTGTAGGTCCGCCAACAAGAAATCGGGCATGCCGCTCTGGCGCGTGCCCAACAATTCACCGGCACCGCGCAGTTTCAAGTCTTCCTCGGCAATCACGAATCCATCATCGGTCTCGCGCATGACCTTGAGCCGCGCACGCGCCGTTTCCGTCAGTGGTGCAGCATACAACAACAAACAGGTGGATGGCTTGTCGCCACGCCCGATACGACCACGCAATTGGTGGAGTTGCGCCAAGCCGAAGCGCTCCGCGTGTTCGACCACCATCACGGTGGCGTCCGGCACATCGACACCGACCTCAATAACCGTGGTCGCCACCAGAATATCCAGGGCCTTGCCGGAAAACGCCGCCATCACCTTGTCCTTGGCAACACCTGACATCTTGCCGTGGACGACACCAACGCGCTCGCCGAACAACTGCTGTAAATGCGCGTGGCGCTGTTCCACTGCGGCCACGTCAAGGGTGTCGGACTCCTCCACCAAAGGGCAAACCCAATAGACTTTGTTGCCTGTCTCGACGGCGCGGCCAATGGCTCCCGTGACCTCGTTCAATCGTTCGAGCGGCACGGCGCGGGTATCGATCGGCTGACGGCCGGGCGGTTTTTCCATCAGGCGCGACACATCCATGTCGCCATAGGCCGTCAGCATCAAGGTGCGCGGAATAGGTGTCGCTGTCATCACCAGAACGTCTACAGCGTGGCCCTTGGAGGCCAGCGTCAGACGCTGGTGCACGCCAAAGCGGTGTTGTTCATCGATCACCGCTACAGCCAAATGTTTGTAGTCCACATCGTCTTGAAACAACGCGTGCGTGCCAATGGCCAACTGCGCCGCACCCGATGACAGCGCGTCCAGGATCGCTGCCCGAGATTTACCGCGCTCTCGTCCCGTCAGCACCACAGTGCGCAATCCCGCCGCTTTGGCCAGCGGTTCAATGGTGGCGAGGTGCTGGCGGGCGAGAATTTCCGTCGGCGCCATCAAAACGGCTTGTGCGCCGGCCTCTACGGCAATCAGCATGGCCATCAGAGCGACGATGGTCTTGCCGCTGCCCACGTCACCTTGCAACAGGCGCAGCATACGGGCGTCACTGGTTAGGTCTGCGGTAATCTCTTTCAGGGCTTGTTGTTGCGCCTGGGTCAGCTCAAACGGCAAGCTATGAGCAACGCGCGCCCGAAGCGCGCCCGTGCCCTGGATCGGTCGGCCCCGGGCCTCGCGCATGTGGCGCCGGATCAGCGCCAACGCAACCTGATTGGCAAACAATTCATCATAAGCCAGGCGCGCACGCGCCGGTGCTTCGGGCCCTAGCGCGGCCTCGCTGTCGGGTGCGTGTGCCGCCAGCAGGGCTTGCTTCCAAGGCAGCCATTTCTGGCTTGTCACATAGCTGGCATCAGCCCATTCCGGCAGTTCGGGAACCGCCTGCAATGCGCCGGCAATGGAACGGCCCAGCACTTTGAGCGTGAGACCGGTGGTCAACGGATAGACGGGCTCAACGGTTTTCAGCTTTTCCAATTCATCCAAGGTACCGATATGGTCTGGGTGGCTCATCTGGATTTCTTGACCGAAACGGTCGATTTGACCGCTGACCACGCGCAATTCACCCTCGGGCAGGGATTTGGTTAGGTAGTCTTCGTGGGCGTGGAAAAACACCAACGACATTTCACCCGTATCATCAGCGCAGATGATTTTGTAGGGCAGGCGTTTGTTCGGTGGTTTGCGATGCTGCAACACCCGGACCGTGATGGTCGCAACGGCGCCCGTTTCAGCGTCCGCGATTTTCGGCGCATATCGGCGATCGATCAACCCAGACGGTAGGTGCCACAACAGATTGACCAAATGCAGCCCGGCCAGCTTTTCGATCAAATTGCCAATGCGCGGCCCAACGCCCTTGAGGGACGTGACGGGCTTGAACAACGAAAACAAAATTTCGGGCCGCATAGCGCTCACTTGCTGACAAACCGGATAAGAGCGCGTATATCGTAAGCGCCCCGCAACGGCTGGCAACGGAAATCCTTAAAAACCATGGACGCACGACGCAAGAAACTCCTGTTCCGCAGCCAGCATTGCGGCATGAAGGAAAATGATTTCCTGCTTGGCCGCTTTGCAGCTGTTCACGCCGCCACGCTCGGCGATGACGATCTAAGCGCGTTTGAGGCCCTGTTGCTGGAGGCCGACAATGACATCTACAACTGGGTCACGGTGAAAGAAGCGCCGCCGGTCCGCCATGATACGCCGCTGCTGGCCGCCCTGATTGCCTTTAACAATCCCACATGACCGTAAAACCGATCGAGCCACCACGCGCGGGCGACACCGCGCTGTTCGCCGGCATCCCATCTGGTAGCGAAGCCTTGGCGCTGGCCCGATTGGCCGGGCAAAGTGCCGACGTGTTGTTCATTGCACGCGATGACATGGTATTGGCACGCACCGCATCTTCATTGGCGTTTTTCTCGCCCGACATCACGTGTCTGGAATTTCCGGCTTGGGACTGCCTGCCGTATGACCGGGTCTCACCACTGGGCGCCATCGTCGGCCAACGGTTGCATTGCCTGGGTGAATTGGGCGGAGAACCGAAAGGCGGGCGAATTGTTCTGGCCACTGTGTCCGGCGTCTTGCAAAGAATCCCGCCGCAGAGCTTGGTCGAATCAACGCGTCATCAATTAAAAATCGGCGCGCACATAGACCCGACTGCACTTTCCAGAACCCTCGAACAAGCCGGTTATCGCCGTGCCGAAACAGTGATGGAGCAAGGCGAGTTCGCGGTGCGCGGCGGTATTTTTGATATCTTTCCGCCCGCGGCACCGACGCCGCTCAGACTAGATTTTTTTGGCGACGAGCTTGATACCATCCGGCGCTTCGACCCCACAACCCAACGCACCCTAAGCGACGGGCACAAAGCACCGGACGAGATCACGCTAGGCCCGGTCAGTGAAATCCTGCTCACCGATGACGCGATTTCGCGGTTTCGTTCGGGCTACCGGGCGCAGTTCGGGGTTTCCGGCGCTGACGACCCGCTATATGAGGCCGTCTCCGCCGGAGAGCGCCTGATCGGCATGGAACACTGGCTGCCGTTGTTCCATGAAAACCTGGTCACACTGTTCGATTACCTGCCAGGCGCCACCGTTGTTCTGGATCACGAAACCGAGCAGGCTTTAGAAGCTCGCCACGATCTGATTGCCGAATACTTCCAGGCTCGCCTGGATGTCTCCGGCGCCGAAGGGGCGGGTGATGACAGCACGATTTACCGTCCAGTGCCGCCCGATACGCTGTTCATGGCCGAGGCCGATTGGACCGCCACCCTAGCCGAGCGGCCCGTCGTGCAGTTGTCGCCGTTTGCCGCACCTGCTGATCAACCCGGCACCATCGACTTGGGCGGTCATAAAGGCCGCGATTTCGCCGACGTGCGGGTGCAGCCCGACGCCAATGTCTATGACGCGGTGCGCACCCACACATCTGATGAGATCAAGGCCGGTCGCCGGGTGTTGATCGCGGCCTTTACCGAAGGATCCCGCGACCGTTTGAGCGGCCTGCTGGTCGAACACGGTGTCGAAGGCCTGGCCACGATCGAGGATGGCCAACACTTGGACGGCTTGCCCGAGAAAGCCATTGGCATTGCCGTGCTGCCGCTAGAAGCGGGATACGCGGACACCGGTTTAGCGGTGATATCCGAGCAAGACATCCTGGGTGATCGCCTGACGCGACCCGGTCGCCGCCGGCTCAAGGCGGAAAACTTCATTGCCGAGGTTTCCAGCCTCAACGCCGGCGACCTGGTTGTGCATATGGATCACGGCATTGCACGTTTCGACGGCTTGCAAACCATCGAGGTCACAGGTGCGCCGCACGACTGCCTGCGATTGATTTACGCCGGTGACGACAAGCTGTTTGTGCCGGTGGAAAATATCGAAGTGCTGTCGCGCTATGGCTCGGAAGATGCCGGCGTGCAGTTGGACCGCTTGGGTGGCGCGGCATGGCAAGCGAGGCGCGCCAAACTGAAAGAGCGCGTGCGCGAAATGGCGGGCGAACTAATCCGCATCGCCGCCGCGCGGTCGTTGAAGAAATCCGAGCCCATTCCAGTACCGCCCGGCGTGTTCGATGAGTTTTGCGCGCGTTTTCCCTTCAACGAGACCGAAGACCAGCAACGCGCCATCTCCGACGTGCTGGAAGACTTGGCCAACGGGCGTCCGACGGACCGGCTGATTTGTGGCGACGTCGGGTTCGGCAAAACCGAGGTGGCGCTGCGCGCCGCTTTCGCGGTTGCCTACGGCGGCAAACAAGTTGCCATCGTCGCGCCGACGACGCTGCTTTGCCGCCAGCATTTCAATGTCTTCACCGAGCGTTTCAAGGGCTTTCCCATGCGTGTCGCGCAACTGTCGCGGCTGGTGACGGCGAAGCAATCGAAGGAAACCAAGGAAGCACTTGAACAAGGCCAGGTGGATATCGTCATCGGTACGCATGCGCTGTTGGCCAAAGACGTTAAGTTCCGCGATCTCGGCATGCTGGTGGTTGATGAGGAACAGCATTTCGGTGTCGCCCATAAGGAACGATTGAAGAAATTCCGCTCCGGCGTACATGTGCTGACACTTTCCGCGACGCCGATCCCGCGCACATTGCAACAAGCCCTGACCGGCATCCGCGACATGAGCCTGATTGCCACGCCGCCGGTGGACCGGCTGGCGGTGCGCACATTCGTTTTGCCGTTCGACCCGGTGGTCATCCGCGAAGCCCTAATGCGTGAGAAGTTCCGGGGCGGGCAGAGCTTCTATGTCTGTCCACGCATCGCCGATATCGCGCGTGTCGAGCAGCGGCTGCGCGAGCTCGTGCCCGACCTGCGATTGGGCGTGGCGCACGGCCAGATGCCAATCAAGGATCTCGAAGACACCATCTCGGCCTTTTACGAGGGCAAGTTCGATGTATTGCTGAGCACCAATATCGTTGAATCCGGTCTCGATCTTCCCAGCGTCAACACCATCATTATTCATCGCGCCGACATGTTCGGGCTGGCGCAGTTGTATCAATTGCGGGGCAGGGTGGGGCGCTCGAAAATTCGTGCTTATGCCTATCTGACACTGCCGCCGAAGCAAAAGATCACCGCCGCCGCCCAACGCCGGCTCGAGGTCATGCAAACCCTCGATAGCTTGGGTGCAGGCTTCTCGTTGGCCAGCCACGATTTGGATATCCGGGGCGCCGGTAACTTGTTGGGCGACGAACAATCGGGCCATATCCGCGAGGTCGGCGTCGAGTTGTACCAACAGATGCTGGAAGAGGCCGTGGCCGAAGCGCGCGGCCTGGAAGACGGCCACGCCGGTGACGCCGAGTGGAGCCCGCAGATATCGTTGGGTCTGGAAGTTTTGATTCCCGATCACTACGTAGCCGATTTGTCTGTGCGCATGAACCTCTACCGCCGTTTGGCCAGCCTGACCACCCGCGAAGAAATCGACGCCTTCGCGGCCGAATTGATCGACCGTTTCGGCCCACTACCCGACGCAGCGGAAAACCTGTTGCAGGTGGTCGCCTTAAAGGCGCTTTGTCGTCAGGCTGGCGTCGACAAAGTCGATGCCGGGCCGAAGGGGGCTGTCATTGGGTTCCGCAACGATTATTTCGCCAATCCGGCAGGGCTGGTGGGTTGGCTGACGACACACCAAGGCACTGCCAAACTGCGCCCCGACCACAAACTGGTCTTCATGCGCAAATGGGACACGCCGCATGACCGCCTGGAAGGGGCGCGTTATCTGGTCGGAGAACTGGTGAAGGTCGCTAACGAAGCGGCGGCCTGACAATAAAGGGCGATTCCGCCAACGGCTGGCCCGGCGGCTCCATCCTGAAGATTTGGCGCAGATGCACCTCGTCGGGACCATCTCCGATACGAAAGGCCCGCGCCCAGGCGAAAGCATCGGCAATGGGGGTATCGGGGCTGCCGCCCATGGCGCCGAAGAACTGGATAGCGCGTTCGGCGATTTGTTGGTAGACGCGCGCCACATACACCTTGATCAGCGAGATTTCCCGCCTTGCTCCGGCTTCCCCTTGGGTATCGAGCAGCCAAGCCGTTTTCAGCACCATCAGGCGCGCGGTTTCGATCTCGATCCGGGAAAGTGCTATGTCTTGCTGGATGGCATCGTATTCGATGACACGCTTGCCAAAGGTCTGACGCTCAGCGGCGCGGGCCTTCATCAAGTCGAGCAATGTCTCGCAATGCCCGATGGCCCGCATGCAGTGATGCACCCTGGCCGGCGCTAAACGCACCTGGCCGACCCGAAAGCCTTCCCCATAAGCACCCAAAATATTTTCCGCCGGCACCCGCACGTCTTCGAACAAAATCTCGGCCGGCGGCGCGCCGAATTCGGAAAAGCCCATGAACTCCAGATTTCGCACCACCGTGACCCCGCTTGCATCCATCGGCACGATAACCGCGCTATGGCGTCCCGTGCGGTCAGACGGCGCCTCGTCGGGCTCTCCGTCGTCGTTCATGCCCAACAAAATTACGTAGCGGCAATCGGGATGCCCGGCACCGGTGCAGTACCACTTGTGGCCGTTAATGATCAGATCGTTGCCGTCGCGCCGAATGCGGGTCGCGATGTTGGTGGCGTCGGATGATGCCACATCGGGCTCGGTCATGGCGAAGCCCGATCGGCATTCGGCCTCCAACAAAGGCTGCAGCCACTGCTCGCGCTGTGCCGGCGTGGTGTAGGCCTGCAGGGCGAATACGTTGGGAACGTCCGGCGGCTGACAATTGAAAACCCTTGACGACCAGACAACGCGCCCCATCAACTCCGCCAGCGGGGCGTATTCCAAGTGTGACAGGCGGGTGCCGGGGTCATCATCCAGTAAATCAGGCACCGCCATATTCCAAAGCCCTTGGCGGCGCGCTTCGGCCTGCAACTCAGCTAAAAACGGTGGATCGAGTTCGCCGTTGCCTTTGACGGCCAAATGCCATTCACGATTTCTGGGCAGGATGTGAGCATCGAAAAATGCCTGCAACTGCTCCAGATAATGTAAGCCGCGTTCAGGTAAGCTGAAGTCCATAGTGTTCTATCCTTTATGTACACCACGCCCGCCGGCGTGTCGGGCCTTCTAGTGCACAACGCCCGCCGGCGTGTCGGGTACGAATACCTGCGGGTCACCGACCTGCAGATCCAAATCCCATTCCGCCTTGTGCGCTGAGGTGATCATCATGTGGCAGAGTGCGTGCAGCAGTTGTTTGTTGAGTCCGAACTGGACAGACATGTTATCGACCGTTTTTAAGGCCAGTACCGTGTTTTCCGGACCGACGGGCTTGACTTGCCCCCCGGTAATCAGCAACGGCCCGGTATTGGAGGTCAAATTGACATTACCCTCCGCGTGGGATTGGCTAAAATCGCTCGATTGGACGGCTTCCTGGTGATCCATAGCCTTCACGGCGTCGCGCACATCGGGCAGTAAATCCTTGCCGAGTTCCGGGTTGCGGTCGAGCGTTTGCATCAACGCTCCCCACAAAACCTTAACGAAACGCCGGGTCAGCCAAAGCTGGTACTCGGTGTCGTCCGCCGTACCGATGCGCAGCAGCATGCGGTCCTGAACGGGATCGAAGGTAAGCGTCAGTTGGTGTAGCGGACCGGTCATACGTTCATGATCGCGCGTAACGCCAAGGAAAGAAAGAGAGTGAAGAAAAGGCCAGGCTAAGCCGCGTCACCCGTCACCAACGCGGCATCCAGCATGCGCGCTAAAACCTGCGGTTCCTGGGCGCCGGCAATCACCATACGGCCATTGAATACAAATGCCGGCACACCATTGACGCCCATACGATGCGCACGGGTATTTTCGTCGTATACGGCCTCTGTGTTGGTGTTGCCGTCTAGATACGCATCAATGCCTTCACGATCCAGACCGACACTTTCGGCAATTTCGAGCAAGACATCACGCGCACCGATATCCCTGCCGAACAGGAAATACTCCACAAACAAGCGCTCAACCACCGCATCGGCCAAACCCTCGCGCACCGCTAACATCACCAGACGATGCGAATCAACCGAGTTGGGGGTGCGGTGAATACGATCAAAGGCGAAATCAATGTCCACCGACTGGCCGGTCTCGGCGATGGTGCCGTAGATGCGGCGCACCCGCGCTTCGGAGCCAAACTTGCGGATCAGATAGGCGGTGCGATCAATGCCTTCCGGCGGCATTTCACGATTGAGCAGGAACGGACGCCATTGATAACTGACAGAGATATCCGGGCGCAGCGCGAGCGCCTTTTCCAGACGCCGCTTGCCGATAAAACACCAAGGGCAGATGGTGTCGTAGATAACCTGGATATCCATTTTCGGTCAGTTCCCGAATACTCAGTCCACGTAGCGCCCAAATCGAACAGCGGAATGGCCACGAGCCTTGAGGCGGTTCGGCATGATCAGGACACAATTGTCATAAGGCGTGCCGATCTCCTTATCGCCATCCCATCCCAGTACAGTACCGGCTTTCTCAATCACCTCAAAGCCGGTGTAGACGTCTTTCCAGGTAAAGGGCTGCTCGGCGGTGATGGTATAGGGGCCGGACACCTCGATGATTTTTTGCTCAGGCCGTGCGGCATCACGAATGTTCGCTGCGACGAAATCGCCATCAACGACGCCCGTCGCCTCCAAGAACCGCAGCGTGACGTCATGCGCAACCTGCTCGGAGCGCTTCTCCCAATGCTGACCGCATTCAACCAACAAGGCATTCTTGGGTGAGGAGGGATCACCAAACCCACCGTAGTCGCGCATGCGCTTACCGGCTGCGTGGCCTTCGTCGCAGACCACGTATTCCGGGATTGCCACGGCTTTCGCCAGTTCCCGGCCCTTTTCCAGCGCCCCGGACAACATCAGCGGTTCACAAAAAGTAGTCATGGAATGGATATCGAGCAGCAAATCCACATCGTCCATGATCGGTCGCAACTCGCGTGCCCGTTCCGTCTCGGCGGTGACACGATCACCTTCCAGGGTGGAGACATCCCACACCCGGTTGATGTCTTCGTCGACGAACCTGGAGGCCAACGGATTGTTCTCGTCAAACGACTGATAGGCGCGCCAGTTTGAGAAACCCAGCGAAAGCTTGCCTTGCTTGGGTCGCACGCCTTGCTTGAACAGCCAGTCCACGGCGATGGCGCCGCACAACTCGTTCCCGTGAGTGACGGCCATGACCATGACATGCGGGCCCGGCGCACCGCTATCGAATGTGGTCACATAAGGAACGCCAGTGTTGCCCTCGGCATAGGGCGAAATATCGACGGCATGGATGTCTACGCTATAGGTCGTGTCGGTCATCAGGTTTCAGTGTCCTTTGAAATCTTGCGAAATCTTGCGAAATCTTGTTGAGGTTCAGGATGGGGGAATTGCTCTTAGGCGGCAAGGTGGGCGGATGGACGGGCCATCATTTTCATCAAGTCGTTAATATCGGCACGTGCAGCCAAATCATTGAAACCGTCGTACAGGCGGCGGGTGGCGTCATCACCCAACACCGGCACACAGCAATCCTCGAACTTGCGCCAGCGGTCTTCATCCGTGAACGGGTCGCCCAGCGTTCCGCGCGGCGCAGTCCTGGAAATTGTCAGCACGTCTCCAGATTTCAGTTTTACCGTCAGGTCGTGCGGAAATTCGGCGTTTGGGTCGAGTTCTGATTCCGGCGGCGTGGCGCTCATGATGGTGAGCGTCATCAACTCGCGGATGTGTGGCCGCTGAACCGCTTCCGGCGTAAAATCTCGCAAGCTCAAAAAACCACT
>JABIPG010000142.1 GCA_018698795.1 Rhodospirillaceae bacterium | reverse complement strand
TCCATGAAAGCCCCATGGAAATCTTCATGTTTCTGCCCGAAGGGGAGGGGCCGCATCCGGGCATTGTCCTGGCGCAGCATATCCCCGTCGGCCATACCGGCATCGAGAACGATACCTTCACCCTGAAAACCGCCGAGCGCTACGCCGAAAACGGCTACATGGTGGCGGTGCCGTTCATTTTTCACTGGTGGCCGAAGGAAGAGACTAAGGAAATGAAGCGCGATGCCTTCCGCGACGACTGGACGGTGCTCGACCTGCAAGCCGCATACGATCACCTCGCCGCAGAAGATAGCGTCGATGCGACGCGCATCGGTATCGTCGGGCACTGCTGGGGCGGACGGGTCGCGTGGTTGGGCGCATGCCACAACCCCGACTACAAAGCCTGCGCGATTTTTTACGGTGGCCGCATCAAACTGCCCATGGGGCCGGGCACGCCGCCGGCGATTGAACTGGCGGCGAACATCAACTGCCCCGTCGCCGGCTATTTCGGCGGCCAAGACAAAAACCCGTCACCGGAAGACGTCAACGACTACGAAGCCGCCCTGAAAGCCGCCGGGGTGGATTACACGTTCCACCGCTACCCAGACGCCGGACACGGCTTCCAATCGTTCGAAAACCCGGAGCGATTCCACGCTGAGGCCAGTGAGGCCGCGTGGGGTGAGGCGCTTGGGTTCCTAGGCGACAAACTCGGCTGAGCTAGTAGACGACTGCCTGGCCGAAACCGCCGTCGACCGCGATGGATTGGCCCGTCACCATGTCGGCCATGGGCGAGCAGAAGAACAGCACGGCTTGGGCGATGTCTTCGGGTGCGATCAGCTTGCCGAGCGGCATGTCGGCGGTGCGCTCAGTGACGATGGTGTCGATATCCGCACCGGCGTCAGCGGCTTCGCGCTCGAAGATTTGCATGACGCGCTCCGTCGCCGTATAGCCCGGGTGCACGCAATTGACCGTCACGTTATGGCGCGCCGCGTAGCTGGAAAACTGCTTGGTGAAATTGGCCACGCCGGCGTTGGTGACGCCGTTGGTCATGCGTAAGGGGGCGACGATGCGCGCCGTCATGCCGCCGATATTGACGATGCGCCCACGGCCCAGTTTTTCCATATGGGGCAACACTTGGCGCGCCATGCGGATATAGGCCATCAGCTTGACGTCGATGTGATAACGAAATTCGTCGTCGGTGAGTTCATCGAACGGTGCGCTGGTCGACGTGACCGCGTTGTTGACCAACACATCGATACGTCCCGCCGCTTCGGCGGCGTCGGCGACAAACCGCTCGATCTCTTCGGTGCGGCTGACGTCGGTTTGAAAGCCCCAGGCTTGGGCACCCTTGGCCTTCAAATCAGCCACGGTTTGCTCCAGGCTATCGAGCCTGCGCCCGCAAATCGCCACGTTGGCGCCGTGATCGGCCAGCATCAGCGCCACCGCGCGCCCAATGCCCCGGCTGCCGCCGGTGACGAAGGCGACTTTGTTGGTCAGTTGAAAATCCATCGAGACCTCCTGGTTTTCAGCCTGTTCGTAGAAAGCTACATTCGTTGGAAATGCGCAACAACAGATGATTGGGGATCGTCATGGCTTCACGATTTACGCCCGCAGTATTGATGTTCTGTGCCGTGCTCGTCCTCAGTGGGTGCATCTCACCACGCTTGCCCGGTCACCGAAGCCTGAGTACCACGGCGCATGGTTATACTATCGTCACCGACACGGTGCGCGCCGGGAAACAGGCGCAGCGCTTTGAGGTCAGGGCAGGGGACTGCGGTGCCGACGCGGTCTGGAGCGATTGCGACAATGACCGTGAACGCTCGGAGTTCAGTGTGAGCGAGTTTTTTGCCCCGGGTGATGATCGCTGGATCGGCTTCAGCCTGTTTCTGCCCGCCAACTTCCCATCGAGCCCGACCGTCAGCACAACGCTCGGCCAAATTCATCAACAGGGCGGGCCGACCGGAAAAGCGATGGGACTGCCCTCGTTTCCGCCGTTATTGCAGCTGAACGCGCGAGGTGAGGCGTACACGGCCTGCGTTCATATCCTCACGGGCTCGGCAGGCAACGTGTCTGATCGCTGTCGGTATATTCAACTTGCGAAGCTCTCAGATATGCGCGGACGCTGGACCGACGTGCTTTTGCATTTCGATAGCCGGAACGAGAAAAGCTTGATTGAGATGCATATCAATGGCCGGCGCGTGGGGAAATTGGAAAACTTCGTCAATTTTTGGCCGCGAAAATATTACGTCAAATATGGCATTTACCGATCCTTCGTCAGCCAAAACGGCGCGCCCATGCCGACACAAACAGCGTGGTTTGACGAGGTCAGAATAGGCCATACGCGGGCCTCCGTTGAGGTCGACCCGGTTGAGCCCGTTGACTGAGGACACCTTCGTGCCAAATCAAGAGGCGAATTCGATTTACATCAGCGCTGGCAGGGACTAAAACCGCCGCCAACCTAGAGATTTTTGGAAACGTCCGTCATGATAACGGTTATTCTCGTCATTCACCTGCTGATCGCCATAGGGCTGGTCGGCGTCATCCTGATCCAACGCTCCGAAGGCGGCGCGCTCGGCATGGGCGGTGGCGGCGGTGGCGGTGGCGGCGGTTTCATGACCGGCCGCGCGGCAGCGGATCTGTTGACCCGCACGACAGGCATTCTGGCGACCGGATTTTTCATCACGTCGATCAGTTTGGCCATCTTGGCCAATCAGTCCGGCGAATCGACATCGATTCTCGACCAAGGTGCGGCGCCTATAACCACACCGACCGTGCCAGCCGAACCGGCGGCGCCGGTGGCTAAATGAGGCAACGCCCTGGTAACAAAGGGTTTTACGAATACCCGAGAGGCCGGCGAATTTTCCGGCCTCTTTTCTTTTGGCAAGGCGCTCGAATGATATACAGTGCAACTCCATGACGCGGTTCATTTTCATCACCGGCGGCGTGGTTTCATCCCTCGGAAAAGGCTTGGCATCGGCGGCGTTAGGCGCGCTCTTGCAGGCTCGTGGTTTTAAGGTCCGGCTCAGAAAGCTCGACCCCTATCTTAACGTTGATCCGGGCACCATGAGCCCGTACCAGCACGGCGAAGTTTACGTCACCGACGACGGCGCCGAGACCGATCTCGATCTCGGCCATTACGAGCGCTTCACCGGCGTCTCGTCGCGCCAGTCCGACAACGTGACCACGGGCCGTATTTATTCCGACGTCATCGCCAAGGAGCGGCGCGGCGATTACCTGGGCGCCACCATCCAGGTCATCCCACATGTTACCGATGCGCTTAAGAATTTCGTCGTCTCAGATCTTTCGGACGAGGATTTCGTGTTGTGCGAAATCGGTGGCACGGTCGGCGATATCGAAGGTTTGCCGTTCCTTGAGGCCATTCGGCAATTGGGCAACGATTTAGGTCGTGCGAAGTGCATGTATCTGCACCTGACGTTATTGCCCTATATCCCGACAGCAGGTGAGTTGAAGACCAAGCCAACACAGCACTCTGTGAAGGAACTGTTATCGGTTGGTATTCAGCCTGACATGCTGCTGTGCCGCGCCGAGCGCAACATCCCTGAAAGTGAACGGCGTAAAATCGCGCAGTTCTGCAACGTGCGCCAAGAAGCCGTCATCCCGGCGCTCGACGTGCCCTCCATCTATCAGGTGCCGATTGCCTATCACGAGCAGGGCCTGGACAGCGAGGTTTGCCGTTATTTCGACATCGATGCGCCGGCACCCGACCTAACCCGCTGGGAAAATATCATGGAGCGGGTTACCAAGCCGGAAGGCGAGGTTTCGATTGCCGTCGTCGGCAAATACACCGGCCTGTTGGACGCCTATAAATCGTTGTCGGAAGCTCTGACGCATGGCGGCATCGCCAACAATGTGAAGGTCAATTTGGATTGGATCGATGCGGAAATCTTCGAAAGCGAGGATACGGTCCATCACCTAGAAGGCGTGCACGGCATTCTGGTGCCGGGCGGCTTTGGCGAGCGTGGCGTCGAGGGTAAAATCGCCGCCGCCACCTTTGCCCGCGAACACAAGGTGCCGTACTTCGGTATTTGTTTGGGCATGCAGATGGCGGTCGTTGAGGCAGCGCGCAATCTCGCCAATATCCAAGGTGCAGGCTCGAGCGAGTTCGGCCAATGCCAAAACCCCATCGTCGGTCTGCTGACCG
>JABIPG010000173.1 GCA_018698795.1 Rhodospirillaceae bacterium | reverse complement strand
CATTGGCCGCGCCCGCCGGTTGCCATTTAAACCAATCCTCCGGGTCTAGGCCAAGTAGCCCCAAGAAATGCGCACCGGCCATAAATGCTGATCGATCTTCACCGGCCAATTTATGCAGCTCCGCCACCGCTTTGGGTGTATTAAGATCGTCGGAAAGCGCCGCGATCAACGAGGCGGGAACATCAGCCGCCGGCACGGCGCCCTCGCCCGCAATTCGATACCAGCGATCCAGGGTGCGCCGCGCTTCGCCGATACCGGCCTTGGTGAAATCCAACGGCTGGCGGTAGTGGGTCTGCAATAAAACCAACCGGATTGCTTCGCCGGGGAATTCATCCAGCAGTTCGTGCACGGTGTAGAAATTGCCGAGCGATTTCGACATCTTCTCGCCTTCGCTCATGAGATACCCGTTGTGCATCCAATACTTGGCGAACGTGCCTTGGCCTAGCGCACAAGTGCTTTGTGCAATTTCGTTTTCATGGTGCGGGAAAATCAAATCCTGCCCACCGCCATGAATATCAAAAGCCTCGCCCAAATGCTCCAGGCTCATGGCCGAGCATTCAATGTGCCAGCCAGGCCGTCCACGCCCCCACGGGCTGTCCCAACCGGGCAGTTCGGGGTCGGAAGGTTTCCACAGTACGTAGTCCGATGCATCGCGTTTATAAGGAGCAACGTCGACGCGCGCACCAGCGACAATCTCGCGCTTGTCCAGTTTTGAGAGGCGTCCGTAATCTGGCATGCTGGGCACGCTGAACAATACGTGCCCATCGGCGGCATAGGCGTGCCCCTTGTCGATCAGGGTTTCGATCATCGCCACCATTTGACTGATGTGATCGGTGGCGCGCGGTTCCACGTCCGGCTGATATGCCCCAAGCGCTTCCATATCAGCATGGAACGCATCCGCCGTGCGCTTTGTGATTTCGCGGATATCTTCACCAGATTCTTGCGCGCGGGCGTTAATTTTATCATCCACATCGGTGATGTTACGCACGTATGTAACTTTCGGATACAGCCGCCGGAGCAACCGCACCAACACGTCGAACACCACGACAGGGCGCGCGTTACCAATGTGGGCGTAGTCGTAGACCGTCGGGCCGCAGACATAGAGCCGCACATGGCTCGCATCAATGGGTTCGAAATCCACCTTGGCGCGGCTCAGTGTGTCGTGGATACGCAGGGTCATACGTCACCCTTAAAACCGTTGGTGATGGGATAGCGACGATCTCGGCCAAATGCACGGCGGGTGGTTTTGACGCCTGGAGGTGCCTGACGGCGCTTGTATTCAGCCATATGCAGCATGTGCCATACCCGGTGCACGGTATCGGCATCGAAACCTTCGGCAACGATATCGTCCTTACCCATGTCTTCCTCGATCATATGGCGCAAGATTGCGTCCAGCACATCATAGGGCGGTAACGAGTCTTCGTCCTTTTGGTCGTGCTTCAACTCCGCCGTCGGCGGTTTGGTGATGATGTTTTCGCGCATCACCGGACCGTCCGGCCCCAGGCAATCACTAGGCCGGTGGGCATTGCGCAAGCGAGATACTTCGAACACCGATGTCTTATAGACGTCCTTCAGGACCGAATAGCCACCGCACATATCGCCATAGAGCGTAGCGTAACCAACAGACATCTCCGACTTGTTGCCGGTCGACAACACCATGTAACCGAGCTTATTGGACAGTGCCATCAAGGTCATGCCACGCGATCGAGCTTGGATGTTTTCTTCAGTCGTGTCTGCCGCCGTCTCTGCGAATTGCGGCGCCAGCATCTCGTCAAACGCCGTCATGGCCGGTCCGATGTTGACGCTATCGAGCCGAATACCCAATAGACGTGCGCACTCGGCGGCGTCATCCAGGCTTTCTTGTGACGTATAGGGTGACGGCATCATTACGCAATGCACGTGCTCAGGCCCCAGCGCATCCACCGCCACAGCCGCCGAAAGCGCACTGTCGATGCCGCCGGACAATCCGATCAATACACCAGGAAACCCGTTTTTACCGACATAATCGCGCAGGCCCAACACCAACGAGTGATACACCGCATCGTCCGCCTCCAGACTACGAACGATGGGACCGGCCTCGCAAACCCATTGATCGCCGGCGCGGCGCCATTCCGTAATCAGAAGTTCCTCTTCGAACTCGGGCGCGCGGGCGCGCAGACTATGATCGGCGCCAATGACAAATGAGCCGCCGTCAAATACAAGCTCGTCCTGGCCACCGACAAGATTGACGTAAATCAGCGGCAGGTTGGATTCCGTAACCCGCGCCACGGCGTAATTGAGCCGGTCATCACGCTTGTCCGTCTCAAATGGTGAACCATTGAGAACCACAAACATCTCGGCGCCCGATTCATCCAAACACTCGGCCACATCGCCGTACCACATGTCCTCGCATACCATGACGCCAAGTCGAATGCCTCGAAACGACATGGGTCCCGGCAGCGGTCCGGCGGCGAAAACGCGTTTTTCATCGAATACGCCATAATTTGGCAGTTGATGCTTCAAACGCACGGCAACGACTTCGCCGCCGTCCAGCAATAACGCGGCATTGTATAGCGCGTCCTCGACCCGCCACGGTGCACCAATCAGCAGTCCAGGCCCACCATCGGCGGTTTGGGCCGCCAATTTCGCCACGGTCTCTTCGATAGAACGCTGGAACGCCTGCTTAAGCACGAGATCTTCGGGTGGGTAACCGCACAAGACGAGTTCACCAAATACTACGAGATCAGCACCGGCAGCGGCGGCCTGCGCACGGGCCGCGCGAACGCGCTCAGCATTTGCGCCAATGGCGCCCACCGTGGGGTTGACCTGTGCAATCGCAATATTGATCTGCTCGCTCATGGGTCGGGTTTAGAGAGCCCTGTCGGCACTGTCAACGCCGCCCAAAACCCTTCCGTTTTTCGATTGGAAATTCACCCTCGAACGACTTATGCTGTCGTCACCATGGCAAGACGTTCTAAGAAATCAGAAGTCATCATGGCGGGGGGCGAAGTTGACGAGCGTCAACGATTCCAAACTCGCCTGAAGGGACAGCGCGAAGACGGCATAGCGGAGCTTCACAAGCCCGCCGCCGAGAGCCAGATCCATGCCAAAAACGAAGAGGACGCCAACTCCGCAGGCAAGCGCTTAAGGCGCCAACCGAAAGTCATTGACGCCCGCCATAAAGATCCCGCCACAAAAGTTTGGACTCCCGACGACATCCCCGGCGGTTCAGGAGAAAAGGGCGCCGAGTGGAAAGACGGCGAAGGCGAAACCCGTGGTGGATCGGAATGGAAAGAGCCCGAACCCGGCGCCGCTCGCCCAGGTGCCGAACATTTGCCCGAAGCATCGACGCACAAGCCATCCGAAGAAACGCCACAAACAGCGCCCAAAGCCGAAGTGGCGGCACCGGCGCCAAAACCCGCTGCAATGCCCACTCCGAAACCAGCGCCCAAACCAAAAGCCAAACCTGCGCACGCAAAGACGCAAAAGAAAAAACCGCCCTCGCCGAAACACGCCAGCAAGGTCGTCGCCAAAACCATGGTCGGCTCCATGGTCGATCGCATGCGCGCGGAGGCGCAACGCAAAGGCTCGCTCAGCGTCGCGGACCTGGACGCCATGCAAGCCGATTTCGACAAGCAGGCCGAACAGCTCGGCCAAGCGCTGGAGAAATCCTTCGACAATTTCGTTGAGGCCAAAGAACGGACCGAATGGGGCATGAAACGCGATTTGCCGTTCGATCGCGTTATCGTCAAATCGTTCTCCGAGCTTTTCCTGGACGAGGATTACTCCCGCTTCGACCGGGTATCACGGCGCATGCTACCGGGCTTCTTCATGGCACTGAACATGATGCTTGGCGAGGAACAGGTCGAGGAATACCAAGAACACAGCCGTTTGATCGTGGCACGCTTACGCGACGCGCAAGGTGATAATTTCGAATGGGACACTGTTTATGTCGAGCCCGAAGCCAAAGCGTTGATGCTTGATGCTGCGGTCATCATCGCTACGTTCTTTAAAGATTACGACCGTCGCTCACAATGGTTCATGGAGCTGATCAACGGCCATTTAGGATCGTTGGAAGGCGCGCCCAAGGAAGAGGCCGGTTGGGAAATGACACCCGCCGCCTTCAACCGTTTCCTCGGTCATTTGTTCAAGGATTTGCGCAAGGAACTTTCGACCGATACCGGCAAACTGCATATCACCAAACGCCACGGTGCCGACACCTGCGCCGATATCTTCGAAATCCTACAAGCGATAGATTCGTAAATCAGCCTTATACGGACGTACCACCGACCGTCAGTTCGTCGATTTTCAGGGTCGGTTGGCCAACACCTACCGGCACCCCTTGGCCATCCTTGCCACAAGTGCCAATGCCGGGATCGAGTTGCATATCGTTGCCGATCATCGATACCCGCGTCAGCACGTCGGGACCGTTGCCGATCAGCATGGCGCCTTTCACCGGCGCGGCGACCTTGCCGTTTTCGATGCGGTAGGCTTCCGTACATGAGAACACAAATTTCCCAGACGTAATATCCACTTGGCCGCCGCCAAAAGACACGGCGTAAATACCGTTGTCCACTGAAGCCAACACCTCGTCCGGATCATGGTCGCCAGCCAGCATATAGGTGTTGGTCATGCGTGGGATCGGCGCGTGCGCATAGCTTTGGCGCCGACCATTACCGGTGCCGGCAACACCCATCAGGCGCGCATTCATCCGGTCTTGCATGTAGCCCTTGAGGATACCGTCTTCGATCAGCACCGTGTTTTGTGTCGGTGTGCCCTCATCATCGACACTCAGCGAACCGCGGCGCTCGCCCAGCGTGCCATCATCAACAACCGTGACACCCTTTGAAGCCACGCGCTCACCCAACAATCCGGCAAAAGCCGAAGTCTTCTTGCGGTTGAAGTCACCTTCCAGGCCGTGTCCGATAGCTTCATGCAGCAAGATGCCGGGCCAGCCGGGGCCCAACACCACGGGCATCTCGCCCGCCGGGGCGGGCACGGACTCCAGATTCACCAACGCCTGACGAAGTGCCTCATCAACACCGGTTTTCCAGGTTTCGGGTTCAAGATAGGTATCGTAGACCGTGCGTCCGCCGGTTCCGAAACTGCCGGTCTCCATTCGGCCATCGCGCTCGACCACAACCGAGATGCTGAGCCTCACCAAGGGGCGGATATCGGCCACTCGGTGTCCGCCGGCACGAAGGATCTGCACCGCCTGCCATTCGCCACTCAGCGATGCCGACACCTGCTTGACCCGTTCGTCACGGCTGCGTGCATAGGTGTCCATTTCCGTTAGCAGATCGACCTTGTCCTCGAACGGCACCAACCCCAACGGATTGTCATCGGCGTAAAGCGAGACATTGGTTCCGCTCGGATCAACCGCCATCGCGCCCGTGCCGCCGGCGTGTACGGCCTTCACCGTATCCGAGGCCCGGCGCAAAGCCGCCTCGCTCAACTCCGACGCATGCGCATATCCCGTCGCCTCATCGGCAACGGCGCGAAGGCCGAAACCTTGGGCTGTATCGAAAGCAGCGCTTTTGATCTTCCCATCGTCAATGACGACACTTTCCGATTGCCGGTACTCAAGGAACAACTCACCGTCATCGGCGCCGTTCAGCGCATCATCGACGATTCCTTCAACGCGCGAACGCTCCAGCCCGGCGCGGGCAAAGAACAAATCGTCGGTGGTCACCAAATCGGACATGGGCTTTTCCTCGAAAATTCTCTATTTGCTCATATGCTATCTATATAGGCCGTCAAACCGGCGATGACGAGGGTATGATGTTCCAAGACCACCCGTTCCGACAAATGCTTGCCAACGAACTGCATGCGCGGCCCTACGGTCGGGTCTCGGTGCCGGCGCAAATATCCCATTTGGCCCTGGCATCGGGCGAGGGCACAGCCGCGAATGAAATCACGCACCTGAAGACGCTTTGCAGCCACTACCAAGTCGCCCCGCCGCCGGAAGACGCGACGCTGTTCACCGCCGAGTTGGGTCCCTTCCGTCTGAAATGGGAACGTCACACCGAATTCTCCGCCTATACCTTCATTGCCGAAGGCCAGTTCGAGACGCCGTTCAAAGAACCGGCAATTGCGGCTGTGCCTGCCGATTGGCTGGCCGCCGTGCCCGGCGAGGTCATTGCCGCGCTGCATATCGCAGTGGAAGAAACAGATAACCCGGAACAGAACATCGCAGGCGTACGCGGTTACTTCGATAACAATACCTTGGTTGGCGGGTTGTTGAACGACGGCCAGGCCGGATGGTGGACCGATTTCGTTGTGCATGGGGACGGCTTCAGCCGGTTCTTGATGCGCGGATCAAACCTGCGCGCCACCACGGCTGGGCGCATTACGCAGCGCATCGCCCAGATGGAGACCTACCGTATGATGGCCATGTTGGCGCTGCCGCATGCGCGCGCGGCGCGCCCGCTTGTCGCGGATGCGGAAACACGGCTGTCGGCAATCCTGCAAGCCCTGGCTGACCCGAACAACGAGCGCGGTGAACGCGAATTGTTGAAGGACCTAACCGATATGGCGGCTGAAACGGAGAAGGTATCAGGTGAACTCACCTACCGCTTCAGCGCCGCGCGCGCCTATGCGGAGATCGTCCGCCAGCGGGTGCGGGCGTTGCGCGAAATCCGCGTCCCCGGCATTCAGCCGGCGGGAGATTTCCTGCTAACGCGCTTTGAGCCCGCGATGGAGACCTGCGACAATCTGTCCAAACGCCTGGAAGCCCTGGGCGGACGCGTGGCCAGGGCGTCAAACCTGCTGCGCACTCGCGTCGATGTCGCCTTGGAAGAACAAAACCGCGATCTGCTGCGTTCCATGGACCGCCGCGCCAGACTGCAGCTGCGTTTGCAGGAAACCGTCGAAGGCCTATCAGTAGCTGCGATCAGCTACTATGTAGTCAGCTTGGTCATCTATATGGCGCGCGGTGCGCAAAAACTGGGCTCGCCGTTCGAACCCTACCTCGTCGGCATGATCAGTTTCCCCTTCGTCGTCGCCGGCATTTGGTATGGTGTCAGACGGGTGCGCAAAGCCGTCTCACGCGGGAACAGCACATCCGACACTCTCCCGTGACACCCGATTGAAGTCAGTCATAGGTCGGCAATAGCCAAGAACGGAAACCATAAATCGCCTGGAGTTCGAATTCAGGAATTGATGAAGCGCTTTGTCTCATCCGACGTTGCCATCTGGGTCTCCATCGTTCGCTCTTCCACCCGCGTGGCGGCCAGCGGTCGGCGCAGTGAATTCGGTGTGATGCCCGCTTTGAGTGCCGTCATCACGCCAACCGCTTCCCAGTAATTGTCCACCACATGCAACTGGCCCGGCACCCAGGGAAGCGCAGATAGGTCATTTTGCATCAGGTTGTCATTTTCGCGCACGGCGATGACGGGAATTCCTTGTTGCAACGCCGCCAGCGTCGGCAAACCAACGCACTTATCAGGAATGACGAGACACGACACATCGGCGGCTGTCAGCAAGCCGGCCTCGCGCATGGTACCGGGGTCCGTGATGATGCGCGGGCTGCGGTGCAACCCCTTCAGCATACACTGAACAAATGTCAGTGATACGGCTTCAGCTGCGAGCCGGGGCTCAACCAATCCGAGGTCGAAATTTGCGACCTTGTGGCTTTCAAGCATTGGCGAGTGGGCTGCGGGGATTTCGTAGAGCATTGACAGCGTGTGGGTCAGCATGGCTTCGACGCCGCCCCAGGGATTGGTCATCTTACCATCGCAATGGAAATACCCTTCGTGGATCGCATCGTCGACATCGATAACAGACGCAATCGCCACCGCGTCGAACGAGCCCTGGTTTTCGTCCAGCACCGCGCAGATGCGCTCCAACCCCTCGATTTCGCCTGCGGCTCTACCTGAATCCATAAATTCCGCGGCCATGCGAAGTGGGGGGGCGAGCTTAACCACGCGCGCGCAGTCGAGACCATAGGTCGCGCGCGCAGCACTTACGGCATTGACGGTATCGTTGGCAAACATCTCGATCTCGTGTGCATCCATGATGACCAGCACGCGGTTTGACCTTATGGGCTGCAAGGCAGCCGTCCCCATCATGAGTCGCGTGATCGCGCTGCCCTCTACATAGAGGGCGTTCTCCGGCATCTCGTTCAGATCAGAGGCATTGACGACGTTCGGGTGCGTGATCAGCTTGTCGCACGCTTCCGCCAGCACTCGCGCGGCCGGGGTTGAATCGCCGGCATGCCCACCGATCTCAGCACCGATACCCGTCGGCACAAGGAAGACCGTATTGAAGGCTTCCGTGCGTTCGATTTTGCGTGGTACAAAGCGAAAGATCGAATCAACGTCCTCAGAAATGTGGGCATCAAGTCCATCAATCGTGCCGAACTCACACTGGTAATGGGATTCACTCATGCGCGTGATGGCAAAGCGCACCGGATACACGCCATCTTCCAGCCCAAATTCTATCGCTTTCTGGATTTGGGCGATCATGTTTCGGTGACCAGGAGATACCGGTATCGAGACTTGCCGCTCTCTCAGTTGCATACGTGTCATCTCAAACTCGATCGATCAATCTGGCAGAACAGTCGGTAGCGGAAAACCATTCGGTTGAGAATTTCTCCGCCACTTCGGCATCGTATGCCTTACACGAGAAAATGTTGATATAAACCGCTCTCAACTGATCCAGCGCATGGATGACGATGGAACTGGTCAAGATGAATTGAACAGCTGATGTTCCCTGTGCATGGGGCGACGTTTGCTTGTCTTCCTCCGAGACACCGACATCGTCCCAGAAATGCAAATCCTCGCGTTGCATGTCGATCAGCACACAAAGTTGCTCAAAATACGCCGTAAAGCTCTCGCGGGTGAATTTAGACGCGTCGCAGCCGTGCAGATCGAGGATCAGCTCAATGCCGTACTTATCCGTCAAAAGACCTGTGTTTTCGTCGAGTGAGCTATCACCACCAATCATCTTTGCTTCACCCGAAATATCGTGCAGCCGCAGATCATCTTTAAGTCCTTTTCCCCATTGGCCGCGCATCATGAAGCCGATGCATCATGGCGTCCATCACTAAAGATATTTGAGGGTTATCAGAGTGCGTGTTTCAGACAACCGGCCCAATTTCATCATGCCCACGCATGACCGCTGCATCGGCATTGAGACCGGAAGAATCTTAGCTTTCGTAGGATGGGCAGCAACTAGCCAGAAGCGGACGTATACCCGGCCCTCTCGGTCCAAGCGACCTCTACAACAATCCTTCGAACGGTTTGGATTGGGTCTCGCCACTTGATTCGATAATCGATTTAGCAAGCGCGTGGCGTTGATCACGTTTTTCCTCGAACCATTCTTGCAGCGAAGAAACGATTTTGACGGTGGTCGTTTCGATGTGGTTGAAAATGTTTGCCGTGATAAACATGATGATCTCCCGTTCCTTAGAACCATTGAAAGCGTGAGTAATGATAGGCAGACTATGGGAGCGGCGCTTAAACACTGGCTATAGAAACTCTTGCCGCGTGCTTTATTTCCGTGAATTTTAATGAATAAGCGATT
>JABIPG010000056.1 GCA_018698795.1 Rhodospirillaceae bacterium | reverse complement strand
GAGATGGCGGGATGGTGGGTATCACCGAACACGATGTCTTTGCCGTCTATCTTGCCTTGGGCAAGGACGGCCTTCGATTCATCATCGAAACCATAACCTTGCCAGGGCTCTGGCGTAAACACGGCAACGTATTTAAGAATCCGCATCGACGGAATGCCGTAAACGATAAGGTGGCCGCTCTGACCACCGGAACTAAAGGCGATGAATTCATCGCGCCCTCCGGTGGGGACATATGTCTTGGCGGCGGCCAGGACGTCTTTCTGGGTCAAACCTCGACGTTTCATAACAGTGTCGAGGTTTTCCGCGGACCACGCCGTGGCCGCGGCTGACAGACCTATGCCGAACGCTAGTGCGGCGAGTCCTGTCTTCTTGCCTATAAACTTCATGGATTTCTGCCTCCTCGTTGGAGCTGGACTGGGCTGGATATAAACCGGTCGGCCCTCTCCCCCGACGGCGAGTGAAAACCGGTGATTTGTCCGTTTTAGGGTGCGGTGCAGCACGCTGCCTTAACATTGGTCAAAGTACAATCCGATTATGGACATTATGGTGCTGCCATGACGTCTTTAGGTAGACACGGTCGAGCCTTCGCCTCCGCAGCATTCCTCCTCCTCCTGATCATTGTTGTGGGGGCAGGGGTCGCCGTGCTACCGACGTTTTCTCATGCACAATCGACCCAAACGGCGCGTGCGCCCGTTGGTGGGCGTTTCATGTTGCAAGCGCACGATGGCAAGGTCATGACCGACCAGGATTTCCGTGGCCGGTTCATGTTGATCACGTTCGGCTACACGTGGTGCCCCGATGTTTGCCCAATGGCGCTCTCGACCATGAGCGAAGCCCTGGAAGAGCTGGGCAAGGACGCCGAAAAGGTCGTGCCGGTATTTGTTTCCGTTGATCCCAAGCGCGATACGGTGAGCCGCCTAGATGCCTACGTGGAGCATTTCCATCCGCGTCTGGTAGGGCTTACGGGACCGAAGCCTATGATCGACAAAACCGCTGAGCGTTACAAAGTCAAATACGCCATGGTGGCGGATAAAGACGGCGATCCCGACGGCTATACGGTCGATCACACGGCGTCGGTGTATTTGATGGGGCCGCACGGGGAGTTTCGGGTCAAGTTCATGTACAACATCGACCCCGAAGCCATGGCGGCGCGGATCCGCGAAGCGCTCGCGGAGTAGGTCTTATACCAAATTGCGATAATAATGACTCATTGAGACGGCTTTCCAAGATTTTCGGCGAGGAGTGTGCTGCGTGGCGATGCGGGGCATCGCGAGCCGTGCACGACACGGACCGACAGCCTTGGAAAGCCGCCGTTCGGTCGCTTATGCAACCCGTCGGAGGGTGTCGAAAAGCCTTGACGATGCCCTGCATCGCCTGTGGCTTCTCTCCTATCCGACGGGCTGCATAAGCGATCTCAATGGGTCATTATTATTGCAACTTGGTATTAGCCACTCAGCCGTCACCCTCAACGATACGCAGTTCTTGTGTCCAAAATGACACGTGTCCCTCCAGGACCTTGGCGAAATCGAACGTCTCGTATCCCCAGGCCATTTCCTTGTCGCCTATCGTGTAGTACGCCGCATCGCCCTTGAGCGGGCAATGGGTGATCTTTTCTGTTTTGACCATATCAACCGTGACATCGGCATGTGGGATATAAAGACATGGCGCATAAACGCTTTTCCCGACCTCAATGACCCGGAGCGCGGCCATGGTATCCGCAATCAAGGTCTCGCCAATGTAGAGCTGAACACGTCGGCCAACGGGTTGCGCCACCATGAAGTGATCAGGGTTGCCCGGGTTTTGGATCGCACCTTCAACCATTGTGGGCGTTAATTGCGGCTGCCGTAGTTGGGGGCCTCGCGGGTGATGGTGACGTCGTGCACGTGGCTTTCACGCAGGCCTGCGTTGGTGATGCGGCGGAATTCCGTGTTGTTGCGTAGTGCTGGGATATCCTTGGATCCGGTATAGCCCATGGAGGCCTTCAGCCCGCCCACCAACTGGTGGATGATGGTGGAGATCGGTCCCTTGTAGGGCACCCGACCCTCGATGCCTTCGGGTACGAGCTTCAAGTTATCGGAGACTTCCTCTTGGAAATAGCGGTCGGCGGAGCCTCGCGCCATGGCGCCGATAGAGCCCATGCCGCGGTAAGACTTGTATGATCGCCCTTGATACAGGAACACTTCGCCCGGGCTTTCGTCGGTGCCGGCGAACAGCGAGCCGATCATCACGCATTCCGCCCCGGCCGCAATGGCTTTGGCGATGTCGCCGGAATACTTGATGCCGCCGTCGGCGATGAACGGGATATCGGCTTTGTTGCAAACTTCAGCCACATCCATGATCGCGGAGAGCTGCGGCATGCCGACGCCGGCGACCATGCGGGTGGTGCAGATGGTACCTGGGCCGATGCCGACCTTGACGCAATCGGCGCCCGCATCGATCAACGCACGGGCCGCGTCGCCAGTGGCGATGTTGCCGCCGACAACCTGGGCACGGTTGGAAAGTTTCTTGATTTGGGTGACGGCATCAAGCACGCCGGTCGAATGGCCGTGCGCCGTATCGACCACGATCACGTCAACCCCGGCATCAAGCAAATGCTCGGCCCGTTCGATGCCGGCCTCACCGACGCCGGTGGCGGCGGCAACGCGTAGCTGGCCGTTTTCATCCTTGCAGGCGTTGGGGTGTTGTTGCTCTTTCTCGATATCGGTCACCGTGATCAGACCAACATTGCGGAACTCGTCGTCGACCACCAGCAGGCGTTCGATGCGATTGTGGTGCAATAATTTTTTGGCGTCCTCGCGGGCAATGCCTTCAGGCACGGTGATCAGCGGTCGATCATCGGAATGAGGGGTCATCAACTCGCTGACCGGTTGGTCCATTTGGTTGGCAAAACGCACATCGCGGTTGGTCAGAATGCCGACGAGCTTTCCCGTGCCGGGTTCAACCACCGGAAAACCGGAGAACCCGTGCCGTTCCTGCAAGGCGACGGCATCGGCCAGGGTTGCGTTCGGCGGTAGCGTCAGCGGATTGATGACCATGCCGCTTTCGAACTTCTTCACCCTGCGAACTTCCTCGGCCTGTTCGGCGGGTTCCAGATTTTTATGAATGACGCCGACGCCGCCGGCCTGTGCCAGCGCGATGGCGAGGCGGCTTTCGGTGACCGTATCCATGGCCGCCGAGACCAGTGGAATGCCAAGTTCCACGGTGCGTGTCAGGCGCGTGCGAGTCTCTGCGTTGGACGGCAAAACGTCGGAACGAGCCGGCACCAGCAGAACGTCGTCGAATGTCAAAGCTTCGGGGATATTTGCCATGCCAACCTCCGGGGAAAGGGCTTATCGGGTTGGCGCCCCATCATACATATGCCGAACCGGAATCCAAGCGACATCGGAGATAGAGCTGGCTTAGCTTTCGGGCTGACCGTTCAAAAACGGCTGCATAGCGGCGAATAGTGTGTCGTTGACCGGCGTCGCCACGCCGAGTTCACGCCCCATGCGGGCCACGGCGCCAGAAAACCAAGGCGCTTCCAAAGGCTTGCCTGCCTCCAGGTCGACCAGCATGGAGGCCTTCATTTCCGCCGGTAAGGTGTTGAGAAAGCTCATTTGTTTTTCAACAAGATCACCGGCCAACAACACCCCTTTAGCGTTCCCGACTGTGACCGTCTCGCGCATAGCGGCCTCAAACACGTCGCGGCTGATCGGGTCGTCGCGGATCGGCCCGAGCGGTCCGCGTGTCGCTGCGGTGGTGCCGCTCATGGCGACAATCAGCGCGAACTTTTCCCAGAGCGCAACCTCGATATGGGGGCTTAGGGTCGCATCGATGCCCGAATCGGTGCAAAGTGCGTGAAAAGCCGCCAGGCGATGGCTCTGTGATCCGTCGCGTTCGCCAAACACCAGCCGCGCGAATTCACCCACGTGGCGGATACATCCCGGCCGCTCGATGTGTGCCGAAATATAGGCGACGCCGCCGCAGGCATGCTCATCGCCAAGCACCCGTGCAATCACTCCCGGGGCATCAACGCCATTGAGAAACGGAATCACCGCCGTTTCGGGACCAATCATCGCTCTGCAGGCTTCTGCCGCCGCTTCCATGTCTCCTAATTTGGTCGCGAAGATGACAACGTCGACGGGGCCGATATCAGATGGTGCGTCGGTGGCGTTTGGATTGGTAATTTGCACATCGCCAAGCGCACTCTGGATTATGAGGCCTGAACTGCGGATG
>JABIPG010000023.1 GCA_018698795.1 Rhodospirillaceae bacterium | reverse complement strand
CTGACAGCGTATCGCCGGGATAAACCAGCTCGCCGAATACGCCGCCTGCATAACCCAGATTGGCAACAGCATTAAGCGAGATGTCGGGAACTGTTTTGCCGAACACGATGTGGAACACCAAAAAATCATCGATGGGTGCGCCGGGCAAACCTAGGTCCTGGGCGAAGCGATCTGATGAGTTGATGGCGAAGCGCGTGCCGTAAAGACCGGTATAGAGCGCCACGTCGCCTTCGGCCACGGTGCGTGGCGTGGCGTGGATGAGTTCCTGGCCAATCTCGAAGTCTTCGAAAAAATTGCCGGTGTTGGTTTTATTCGACATTGCGTGCTCCTAAGCCGCGTTGCTTTCCATGGCGGTGATGGCGTCGGCCATGGCGACCAGACGTTTGGCTGATTCCACGTGCAGGTTTTCGACAAGCTTACCATCCACCAACAGGACACCTTTACCGGCTTTCTCGGCCTCCGCGTGGGCGTCGATGATCCGCTTCGACCAGGCAATGTCGTCGGCGCCGGGCGAGAAGACATCATTGGCGATGGAGATGGTTTTGGGATGGATCAATGTCTTACCGTCCATACCCAACTGCTTGCCTTGAACGCACGATTGGCGGAACCCGTCATCGTCTTCTAGGTCCAGATGCACCCCGTCGAGCACGGCGATACCGGCGGCGCGGGCAGCAAGGATGCAAAACTCCAGTGACGCCATAAACGGAATCCGATCCGGCGTATGGGCGGCGCCCAGGTCTTTGGCCAAGTCTGACGTGCCAAGCACGAAGCCGCCGATGCGGTCGTGGGAAAAGGCAATTTCTTCGGCATGCAAGATGCCGAGCGGGGTTTCCATCATACACCAGATGGGCAAATCGGCCGCGCCACCGGCGCTATCGAGAACGGCAATGGCATCGAGAACCATTTGGCGGCTTTCCACCTTCGGCAACAAAACGCCGTGACACTTCATGGCGGCAACGGCCTTCAGATCATCCTCGCCCCATTGCGAGTCCAACCCGTTGGTACGGACCAGAAGTTCCCGCATGCCGTAGCCGCCCAGTTCCAACGCAGCATGGATTTGCTCGCGGGCCAAGGCTTTGCTGTCGGGCGCGACGGCATCTTCCAAATCCATGATCAAGCCATCGGCGCCCAAGTTGCGGCCTTTTTCCATGGCGCGGGCGTTCGATCCCGGCATATAGAGATGTGAACGGCGGGGGCGGGCGGAAGTCGACATGTGGAAACTCCGAAGACGTTTGAAAAGCGATACAAAAGCGGCAGGCACTATAATCGCTGGCTTCGGTGTGGCAAGGTTGCGCCCATGGAAGTGATCAGTGTGCAGTCTCATGTCTCGTTCGGGCACGTTGGCAACAGTGCCGCCGTCTACCCGATGCAGCGCTTAGGCGTCGATGTGTGGCCGGTCCATACGGCGCTTTTGGCCCATCACCCGGGTCACGGCGGATTCAACGGCGCCATGACATCGCCGCAAACACTTCGCACAATCTTTGACGGGTTGCGCAGGCTTGGTGCGTTTGAACAATGTTCAGCGTTGTTGAGCGGATATCTCGGTTCGGTGGAGACAGGCACAGTCTTGATCGAGGCTTGGCAGACAATCAAGGCGGCGGCGCCCGATGCAATTTTTTGTTGCGCCGCGGTCTTGGGTGACAGAGAGGAGGGGATTTACGTGGATCCGGCCTTGCCGGCTTTCTTCCGTGACGCCGCCTTGCCGATGGCGGATGTGATTGTCGCCAACGCGTTCGAGGCTGGCATATTGTCTGGCATGGAGGTGGTTGACCTTGAGACGGCAAGGCTTGCAGCCGCAGCGATTGCCGACCAAGGCCCCCAAACCGTCATCATCTCGTCAGTTCCGTATGCTTTAAACGGCACCACACATGTTGGAAATCTCCTCAATGAGGCCGGAGGCGTTTGGCTGACTTATGCGCCTCTTTTCTCAGGGCCTGCAAAAGGAGCAGGCGATTTCATGACGTCTGTATGGTTGGCGAAGTATCTCAACGAAAGAGATAGCGTGTCGGCTCTAAGGTTTGCTGCAGGTGCAGTGAAGTCCGCCGTCGAACTATCTGCCGTGCACCCGATGCGCGAACTGGCGGTCACCGCAGCGAGTGACCAATGGCATGACGGTTCAAGTGATGTTGGTCTACAAAAGATAGATTGATGCTTAGTCACAATGGCTTGGGTATTGACGATAAATATGTATTAATGGCGATAACCCAAAGTCGGCACTGCCCATAATGGCAGGGAAAACGGGACAACGTTTGACGGTCGGTGACCTGAAGTTGGGATATGGAAAACGACTATTTGAAGGACGTTTCGATTCTGGTCGTTGATGACCAGGAATTCATCCGGAACCTTGTGCGCGAGATGCTCAGGGTGCTTGGTGCTGAGCATATTTACGATGCCCTCGAAGGCGAGGATGCTTGGGATCAAGTCAACACGCGCCAGATCGACATGGTCTTGACCGATTGGTACATGAAGCCAGTCGACGGGGTGGCGTTAACTCATCGGATTCGCAACGATCCTCAAAGCCCAAACCCTTATATGCCGATCATTATGATGTCTGGATTTTCGGAGCGTGCGCGGATTTTCGGGGCGCGTGATTCCGGTATCAATGAGTTTGTCGTCAAGCCGCTGTCGGCGAAAGCTTTGTTCGGCCGCATTATGAACGTCATTGAGCACCCACGGCAGTTTGTGCGCACGGAACAATTCTTCGGCCCCGACCGGCGCCGCAAGAAGCAAGAGGTCGATGACGAGCGCCGCGGCCAAGGCGCGAAACCGGAACCCGAGAAAGCGCCCTTGGACATGACCCAGGAAATGTCCCAAGACGAGGTCGATGCCTTCCTCAACCCCGACAGCGTGCCGAAAGAATAGTCAAGGAAGGCAGATCCCGATCAGGCGGCTTTCCGCAGGTGTAGCCGGATCAGTTCCTCGGCAATTTGCACCGTGTT
>JABIPG010000111.1 GCA_018698795.1 Rhodospirillaceae bacterium | reverse complement strand
TGCCGGCATCGTATAGCGCATTGCTCATTGTCGTCTCCATTTTTAAACGGGAATGTTTTGATTGGTGGCTTGCGGCGTTAGCGCTCGATAGCGCGCCAACCGATATCGCGCCGACAAAACCCTTCCGGCCAGTCAATCTTATCAACGGCTTCGTAGGCTTTCTTCTGCGCTTCGGCGACACTTGGCGCCATGGCGGTGATGTTGAGCACGCGGCCGCCGACGGCGAGCAAATGATCGCCGTCGCGTTGGGTGCCGGCGTGGAATACGGTGACGCCCTTGATCGCTTCGGCCGCGTCGATGCCGTTGATTTTCGAGCCTTTTTCGTAAGCCCCGGGATAGCCTTCCGTCGCCATCACCACGCTCAGCACGGCGTCTTTGTGCCATTGCGGTTTGATCTTGTCCAAGGTGCCATCGGCGGCGGCGAGCAGCAATTCCAAGGCGTCGGACTTGAGCCGCATCATCAGCGTTTGGCATTCCGGGTCGCCGAAGCGGCAGTTGTACTCGATCAGTTTCGGCCCGCTCTCGGTGATCATCAGCCCGGCGAACAGCACACCCTGAAACGGCGTGCCTTCGGCGGCCAGGCCCTTGATGGTCGGCTCGATGATGGTCTCCATCACCAATTTGGTCATCGCCGCATCGAGCACGCGTGCCGGCGTATAGGCGCCCATGCCGCCGGTATTGGGACCTTCATCGCCGTCAAACACCGCTTTGTGGTCTTGGGCGCCGACTAGGGCGAGGGCGTGTTCACCATCAACCAGGGCGAAGAAGCTGGCTTCTTCGCCATCCATCATTTCCTCGATCACCACTTCCGCGCCGGCGTCACCAAAAATATCTTCAATCATCATGTGGTCGATGGCGGCGTAAGCCTCGTTTTCGTTGCGACAAAGGATCACGCCTTTACCGGCGGCCAGGCCATCGGCCTTAACGACAATCGGGGCACCGTGGGCACGGATGTATTCCTTGGCCGCGTCGCATTCGTCGAATCGCGCATATTCTGCGGTGGGGATGTCATATTTGGTGCAAAGGTCCTTCATCATGCCTTTTGAGCCTTCGATCATCGCTGCACCGGATGATGGGCCGAACGCCTTGACGCCGGCATCCGCCAATCGGTCGGCAAGACCCATTACCAATGGGCCTTCCGGTCCGATGACGACGAAGTCGATGCTTTCATCTTCGCAGAATTCGAGAATCGCGTCGATGTCATCGGCTGCGATATCTACACATTCGGCCACCTGCGCGATACCGCCGTTGCCCGGCGCACAGTACAGCGTCTTGCATTTCGGCGATTTCGCAATGGCCCATGCCAGTGCATGTTCGCGTCCGCCCGAACCAATCACCAGAACCTTCATGGCGCATTCTTCTCCAAGTTTTTGTTGTACGCTCCTGCCGTAATCATGCCTACTGTAATGATGATTGACGATACGTCCATATCTAACGCAGAACACAATTTGCCGGTGCTTGGCGTCGGGGAGATTTCCCAGGCGCTTAAGATGACCGTTGAGCAGACATTTCAGAGGGTTCGCGTGCGGGGTGAGGTGTCGGGGTTGAAGCGCGCCGCGTCCGGTCATTTGTATTTCACTCTCAAAGATGAAAGTGCGGTCATCGATGGCGTTTGCTGGCGCGGTACGGCGGGGCGCATTCGGCTGCAGCCCGAAGACGGCATGGAAGTCATCGTCACCGGTCGGTTGACCACCTATCCAGCGCGTTCGCGCTATCAGATTGTCGTCGAGGCATTTGAATTGGCGGGCCAAGGTGCATTGCTCAAACTGCTTGAGGACCGCCGCCGACAATTGGCCGCTGAAGGTCTGTTCGATGCAGAGCGAAAACAACAGCTGCCGTTCTTGCCGCGTGTTATTGGTGTGGTTACCTCACCGACCGGTTCGGTTATACGTGACATCCTGCACCGCCTGGCCGACCGCTTCCCGAGCCACGTATTGGTTTGGCCGGTGCTGGTGCAAGGCGACGGTGCGGCGGAGCAGATAGCCGACGCCATCGCCGGTTTCAACGCGCTTCATCCAGCCCATGATCCCACCCATGATCCCACTGGGCCAACGCCACGCCCGGAGCTTTTGATTGTGGCGCGCGGCGGCGGCAGCCTGGAAGATCTCTGGGCGTTTAATGAAGAGGCCGTCGTGCGTGCCGCCGCGGCCAGTGAAATTCCGCTGATCTCCGCCGTCGGCCATGAGACCGATACGACGTTGATCGATTTTGCCGCCGACGTGCGCGCGCCGACACCGACAGCAGCTGCCGAGATGGCGGTGCCGGTACGCCATGAGTTGCTGGCGCAAGTGATGGACGACGGCGCACGACTGACCAACGCCATGCATCGCAAGCTTGATGATGGGCGGTTGCGGCTTGAAGGTTTGGCGCGCGGGCTACCGGATTTGGGCCGGTTGGTTGGTGAAAACACCCAGCGTCTTGATGACTGGAGCGAGCGGCTGGGTAATGCGTTGGATCTGGGGCTCAGCGCCAAGCGCCGCGAATTGGCCACCGCTGTTGCGGGCCTACGTAAGCCAACGCATCAAATTGCTCAATCTCGCGATCGGCTGGAGTCAGAACAGCGCGCCTTGGGTCAGGCGATGGCGGCGCGGCTGAAAGACGGCCGCAGCCGGCTGGATAATATTTCGGCGTTGCTGGAGAGCTATTCCTACCAGCGCGTGCTGGAGCGCGGTTTTGCTCTGGTCACCGACGCGGACGGCAAGACAGTGGCCTCTACGCAAGCCGTCACGGTGGGTGATGATGTCAACCTGCGTTTGGCCGATGGCGGCGTCGGTGCGCGCATCACCGGCGGCGGTAAATCAAAACAGAAACCCAAACCGAAACCCGGTAATAAAGACAATCGCCAAGGGAGTTTGTTGTGAGCAATTTGGCAATGTCCGTTTTCGCCTGGTTGATGATGGCCGCACCAGCTCTGGCTTGCACGCTGACACTCGACGGCCCGGCGAAGCAGGGCGGTTTGTTGATCGGTACCGCGCCGGTTGGATCGAAAGTCACTGTTGATGGCCGCGCTGTGCGCGTTGCCCCGGACGGACGCTTTCTGGTCGGCTTTGGCCGGGATGCGGCGGCGAAAACAAAAGTCGTAGCTGAGACGCCGGCTGGCCTGACGCTTGAGTGCCCGATCAGCGTCGCCGGTCGTGACTATCAGGTGCAGCGCATTGATGGATTACCGAAGCGCAAAGTGACACCGAAGGCCGTCGATGTTGCGCGCATCAAGGCCGACAACGCCGCCATCGGCAAAGTACGCCGGTTGGATACGCAAGCGACGGATTTCGCCGCCGGTTTCATCTGGCCGTTGAAGGGACGGATTTCAGGCATCTTCGGCAGCCAGCGCATTCTCAACGGCAAACCCCGCAGCCCACATAACGGCGTTGATATTGCCGCACCAACCGGCACCATCATCCGCGCCCCGGCGCCGGGCGTCGTCGCCCTGGTGCACCCGGATATGTTTTATACCGGCAAATCGGTGATGCTGGATCACGGTCACGGCCTGAGCACGGTCTACGTGCACATGAGCGTCATCTCCGTCAAAGCTGGCCAGCGCGTGGCCAAGGGCGATGCCATCGGCAAGGTCGGCATGACCGGTCGCGCCACCGGGCCGCATTTGCATTGGGGTGTGTCGCTGTTTCGCACGCATCTTGACCCGGCGCTGCTGGCAGGCAAGATGGCGAAGTAGACATATTGTTGGGCAAAATGCGGGGGATAAAATCATGAGCAAACGCCAAGTCAGCGTTGACGAGACGGCAATCATCGAGCGAGCACGCCAAGTGCTGCCGGCCGGCGGTTTCGGCAATGTCACTTTCGACGTGGTGCTCAGCGAGGGCCGCGGCGGCCATGTCTGGGATGAAAGCGGCAACGAATACATCGATTTCCTGCTCGGCTCCGGACCGATGCTGGTCGGCCATTGCCACCCGGACGTCACACAAGCCGTGCAAGATCAAGTCGCCAAGGGCAGCACGTTTTTTGTCAATAACGCGCATGGCATCGACCTCGCTGAAGCGATTGTTGAGGCCGTGCCCTGTGCTGAGAAAGTGCGCTTTGTCTCGACCGGCTCAGAGGCAACATTTTACGCCATGCGCGTCGCTCGTGCGCATACGGGGCGCGATAAAATCATCAAATTCGAGGGTGGCTTCCATGGCATGAGCGACTATGCCTTGATGAGCATGGCCCCGGCCCGACCCGGTAATTTCCCGCAGGCAACACCCGATACGGCCGGTATTCCGGCCAAGGTTTCCGACGAAATTCTGATCGCGCCCTTTAACGACGCGGAAACCGCCGTCAGCCTGATCCGTGAACACAAGGATGAGTTGGCCGGTGTGATTGTCGAGCCGTTGCAACGGATGATCCCGCCGAAAGCAGGCTTCCTGCAAGCTTTACGAGATGCCACCCGTGAACATGGTGTGCCGTTGATCTTCGACGAAGTGGTCACCGGCTTTCGCTTCGCATACGGCGGCGCGCAGGAGTTTTACGGCGTTGAGCCTGACCTCTGTGCGCTCGGCAAGGTCATCGGCGGCGGCTACCCGCTGGCGGCGATTGCCGGCAGGGATAAGTTCATGGCGGTGTTCGACGGCGCCGTCGCAGGCCCTGAACGCACCGTCAAACAAATCGGCACGCTGAGCGGCAACCCGGTCGCCGCCGCTGCCGGCTTGGCGACGCTGGAGGTGCTCAGACAACCGGGCGCTTATGAAACCATCTTCGCCACCGGTCGCGCATTGATGGAGGGGCTCACCGCCAGCTTGGCCAAGCACGGCATTGAAGGCCAGGTGATGGGCGTGCCGCCGATGTTCGATGTGGTGTTCAAGGCCGGGGAATTGACAGACTACCGCGCAACGATGGGCGCCGACATGTCCATGAACAAACGCTTCACCGCAGAATTGCTAAGCCGCGGCATCCTCAAGGGCGACAACAAATTCTATGTCTCATTGGCGCACACCGATGCCGATGTTACCCAAGCCCTGGCCGCTTTTGATGAAGCGCTCGGCGCCATTGCGGCGGATAATTAACGGAATTTTCAATCAGCAACATCAGCGCGCAAATTTCGGCTTGGGCTATTTGGACGATTCGTGAAGTTCAAAAGCTTCTTCAATTTCAGGCATAGACGTCCGGTTTTCCGCACTTTCACCGCCAATTGTTGATACATGAAGCTCAAGCGCTTGCATTAATAAATTCGCGACATCCATGCAGTTTTCTTCACAGGCTTGCTTGTGGGCGGCAACGATTTTATCGCTCAAACGGCGGAGCATTTGTGGGCCCATATTTCTATTCCTCCAATGCACAGTAGAATTGAATAATTGATCCGATAGAACACAGTGCCGCAAATTATTGACTAAAATATTCTAAAGTTACGGCAAGTTATTCCTAAAGCCATATATACTTTTATTCAACTTACAATTTTTGCATCTTCTCTGCCGTTGTTGACATACGGCATTGATTTTTAGGTACGGTGTTTATTGCTCATCCGGCCAACGGTTATGCAGCCACAGCCATTGCGCC
>JABIPG010000024.1 GCA_018698795.1 Rhodospirillaceae bacterium | reverse complement strand
TGCTCAACCGATATCTGCACGCCTTCCCGAATTTGGCCAAAACCGGAGAGATCCAAGACAACTTTCACCAAGCCTTCGCCATCCTCGCCGCACAACGCCACGCCAAGGTGATCGGCATCTTCACAAGGCTTTGTGTGCGGGATGCAAAAGCTGATTATCTGGTGCATATTCCAAGGGTGTGGAAACTGTTGGAACGCGCCTTGACCGATCCCGCCCTGGCGCCGGTCGCGGCATGGATGGAGACTTACTTGCCAGCATCGCTCAGAGGCATCCCTGCTATCGGACCGAAAGTAGAGGATTAGGTATGGCGCCAATGCCAAATCAGGCCATGGTGCTGGCGGCGGGCAAGGGGCTGCGCATGCGCCCGATCACCGACAAGACACCAAAACCCATGATCCCCATCAACGGTCGGCCATTGGTCGATCATGCCCTCGACCGCTTAACTGATGCCGGTGTCGAGAAAGCCGTGGTCAACACCCATTACTTGGGCGAACAAATCGAACGTCACCTGGCATCCCGCACAACACCGACCATCAGCTTTTCGCCCGAACAAGATCTTCTGGAGACTGGCGGCGGCGTCAAGAAAGCCTTGCCATTACTTGGCCGCGAGCCGTTTATCGTCGCCAATTCAGATGCCTTCTGGCTGAACGGTCCGACCGATGCGCTGGCGCGGATGGCGGCGGCCTGGGACGCAGAGCAAATGGACGCGCTGTTGCTGTTGCATTCCACCGTTGAGGCCTATGGCTATACCGGCCGGGGAGATTTCAATTGCACGGCCAGCGGCCTGCTCAGCCGGCGCCAGGAAATGGAAGTGGTGCCCTGGTTGTTCACCGGCATCCAGATTCTCAAACCCGAAGTATTCGCCGATACACCTGACGGTGCGTTCTCCCTCAACCATGTTTATGATCAACTGCTCGACGCGGAACGGCTCTACGGCGTCGTCCATGATGGCGAGTGGTTTCATATCGGCACGCCCGACGGCCTGGCTGAAGCGGAGGCCTATTTGAATGTCCGCTACGCCGGCATCAGACACCGATGAACATGTGATGGCCGAGCCCGCACCCATCCGGCCAAACGTATTCACAATCCCAGCGGGGTGGTGTTTCGTCGATGCCCTGGCTGAGGGATTGATGAGCCGCGCCGGCGATGCGCCGGAGGCCCTGGCCAACATCACCGTTTTGCTGCCGACCCGTCGCGCCGGCCGGTCACTCCGCGAAGCCTTCCTTAGGATCAGTGGTGGTCGCCCTTTGCTGCTGCCACGCATGATGCCGCTGGGCGACATGGAAGACGACGAATTATTAATCGGCGGGTGGGAAATGGCCGGCATGTCCGGTGATGATACCCTCGCCCTGCCACCACCGGTTTCAGGCCTGCGCCGACAGCTGTTGCTGGCCCGATTGATCATCGCCCGACCGGATAACCCGGCGACACCGGAACAGGCCATGTTCTTGGCCGTGGAATTGGCGCGCCTGCTCGATCAAGTCCATACGGAACGCCTGGATTTCACATCGCTCGCCGATTTGGTGCCGGAGGCTTTTGCCGCACATTGGCAGGTGACACTTGATTTCCTGAAACTGCTGACAGAATTATGGCCCGGCCTGCTTGCCGCCGAAGCGGCACTCGACCCCGCCGACCGTCGCAATCGCCTGCTCGAAGCCCGAACCCGGCAATGGCTCAACCAACCCCCCGATGGCCAGATTATCGCTGCCGGATCGACAGGCTCTATTCCGGCCACCGCTGATCTGCTAGCAGCGATTGCTGTTCTGCCTGGTGGCGCCGTGGTTCTGCCGGGGCTGGACTGCGCGGCGTCGGACGAAGTTTGGAATAACCTTGTGCCCTCGCATCCGCAATACGGCATGGCGCAGTTGATCGCACATATTGGTGTTGATCGCACCGATGTTGAAGACTGGCCGGCCACCGGCGGCAATATCACGACGCCGACCCGCGCCAAATTGATCAACGCAGCGCTGGCGCCGGCCGCCGCTACGGACCTCCCACAAATTTCAACATCTGAATTATCAGACGCACTCGCCGGCATGACGCGTCTCGACTGCCCCGGCCCGGCTCAAGAAGCCGTCGCCATTGCCTTGATGATGCGCCGCAATCTCGAGGCACCCGGGCAAACCACGGCGCTGATAACGCCCGACCGAGGGTTGGCGCGACGCGTCGCCGCTGAACTCCGGCGTTGGGATATTGAGATTGATGATTCCGCCGGGCTTCCCCTGGCGCAAACACCGCCTGGCGCCTTCCTTCGATTATGCCTCGATGTCGTGGCTGGCGGCCTACCCCCCGTTGCATTATTGTCGTTGTTGAAACATCCCCTCACCGCACTCGGCTTAAAACCCGGTTTATGCCGCCATCAAGCGCGCCTACTGGAAATTGCTGCCCTACGAGGGCCACGCCCAGCCCCCAATATGGATGGGCTTCGCAACGCCCTCACGGAGGGCAATGACAAGCTTGACCCGGCAATCTCTCCGTTCCTCGATCGCCTTCAAGCCGCCCTGGCCCCACTACAAGAAATCTTTGATTCCGCTGCACCATCGTTAGCCGACCTGGTTCGCGCCCACATGGAAACCGCTGAGGCGCTGGCAGCGACAGATGCAGAAAATGGTGATGAGGTTCTGTGGGCCGGTGAAGCCGGTGAAATGGCTGCCGCTTTGTTAACCGATCTTGAGCAAGCAGCGGATGCCTTTGCGGTATTATCACCACGCGATTATCCCGCACTTTTCGAAGCCGCCATGATCGGGCGCGTCGTGCGGCCGCGTTACGGCACGCATCCCCGATTGTTTATCTGGGGATTAATGGAAGCCCGCCTGCAACGCGCTGATCTGGTGATCCTGGGCAGTCTCAATGAAGGCTCATGGCCACCCGAATCCATAGCCAGCCCATGGATGAGCCGCCCGATGATGGAGGATTTCGGCCTGCCCTTACCGGAACGCAGGGTTGGCTTGACGGCGCATGATTTCGTGCAGGGCCTGGGTGCGCCGCGTGTGGTCATGACCCGAGCCGAGCGGGTTGCCGGCACACCGACCGTGCCTTGCCGCTGGCTCAGGCGGCTCGACAATCTGTTGCAGCGATTGGGCATACCAAGCACCCTCGCTCTGGCATCAGATGAACATTGGTTGCAATGGACCAATGCCATGGATCATCCCGCACGCCCTCGCCCGGTCAAAGCTCCGCGTCCCACACCCCCCGTCGAAGCCCGCCCGACGCAACTTTCTGTCACCCGGATTGAGACCTTAATCCGTGATCCTTACGCCATTTACGCCGGTCAAATTCTCAAACTTCGCCCGCTTGATCCGCTGCAGGCCGATCCCGGCGCCGCCGCCCGCGGGATGATCGTTCACGATGCCTTGGACGAATTCATCAAGACCTTCCCTGACACCTTGCCTGATGATGCGGAACGCCACCTTCTGGAAATCGGCCGACGCCACTTCGATTCGCATCTGACTCGGCCAGGTGTTCGCGCACTCTGGTGGCCGCGTTTTCAACGCATCGCCGGCTGGTTCATTGCCAATGAACGCCGCCGCCGCGACCAAGGCTTTCACACCCAAGCCACCGAGGTCAGCGGCAAACTTGAGATCGATGGCTTTCAGGCCCCGTTCACCGTGACCGCGCGGGCCGACCGTATCGATTACCGAGCCGACGTGGGCTACGCCATCATCGATTACAAAACCGGCGCGCCGCCCACCGCCAAACAAGTTGAGACCGGCTGGAACCCGCAACTGCCACTGGAAGCTGCCATGGCCGAAGCCGGTCAATTTACCGGGCTTGATGCGAAACCCACCGCGCAACTGGTCTACATGCGGCTTTCCGGTGGACGCCAGCCGGGCGAAGAACGGGTGCTGAAACTGGATGCCGGCGAGACCATCAGTAAAGCCGTCGTCGGCGTCACCAAACTGGTGCATAAGTTCGAAGACCCGGCAACGCCCTACCCATCGCAACCGCGCCCACAGTTTCTCAATCGCTTTGCCGACTTTGATCATCTCGCCCGCGTCAAGGAATGGCGCGGCAGGCGCAAGCCATGACCGAGGATACGTTGAAACAATCTTTGGCCCACACGCTTGCTCAGGGCATCGGCGCGCAGGTCACGGCCGGTGATCCAAGCGGTTCGGTCTGGGTTTCGGCCAACGCCGGCACCGGCAAGACGCGCGTCCTGGTGGATCGCATCTCCAGGCTGTTGCTGGCCGGCACGCCGGCGCATCGCATCCTGTGTCTGACCTTCACCAAGGCGGCGGCGGCAGAAATGGCTAACCGGCTGAATGACCGTCTCAGCCAATGGGCCGCCATCAACGAGCCTGAACGGGTTGACGAACTGGCCGCGCTGTTTGGCCGCCCACCGACGGACATTGAGGCGGCGCGCGCGCAAAAGCTGTTCGCTGAAACCATCGAAACCCCTGAAGGGCTGCGGATTCGCACCATTCATTCTTTTTGCGAATCATTGCTTGGGCGCTTTCCTTTGGAATCAGGGCTGCCGCCGCACTTCACCGTGATTGACGAGCGCCGCGCTGCCGAGCTGCGCGAAGATGCCCGCGACCAAGTGTTGCACCGTGCCGCCGCCGACCGCGACACCCGCCTCAACCAAGCTCTCAACCACTTAGCCGGGTTGGTTGATGAAAATGGTTTTGCCGATGTCATGGCGGAACTGGATGCCGGTCGGCACAAACTGCACGCCATGATCAACGCCCACGGTGGCCTTGAGCCACTGCTCGAGGCGGGTCGAGCGCAACTCGGACTAACGGATACCGATACTGCCATTTCAGTCATTACCGACGCTTGTATCGATAACGCCTTCGACCATCCCGGTCTGGCCGGTGCAGCTGAAGCCCTGGCTGAAGGCACCAAAACCGACCAGGACCGCGCCGCCAAATTGATCCCATGGCTGGCCGGCCAACCCGAGGCCCGTGCCGCGGCGTTCATTGATGAATACGCGCCGGTCTTCCTGACACAAAAGAATCAGCCGCGCGCCACCAGCGGGCTGATGACCAAGAAGCCAGCTGAGGCGCACCCCGAAGCGCAGGCGGCGATGATCACCGAACAAGACCGCGTGTTCATGGTCACGGAGAAACTCAAAGCCGTGGCCATCGCCGACAACACGCAAGCCTTGCTGAGCGTCGGCGCGGCATTGCTTGAGGCCTACGAAGCATTGAAACGCGCGCGCGCCTTGGTTGACTACGACGACCTGATCGAAAAGGCTCACCAACTGCTCGGCGCACCGGGCAGCGTCACCTGGGTGCACTACAAATTGGACGGCGGCATCGATCACATCTTGGTTGACGAAGCCCAGGACACCAGCCCGGTGCAATGGGCGGTGATCGAAGGTTTGGCAGGTGACTTCTTCAGTGGTGATGGCCGGCCACCAGATTCAAACCGCACGCTCTTCGCTGTCGGCGACGAGAAGCAATCGATCTATTCCTTCCAAGGCGCCGATCCAGCGCAGTTTGGTGTTACCGGCACGCGCATCGGCACGGCTGCCCGGAACGCCGAACAGCCTTGGAACCAAGTCGAGATGGCGTTGTCGTGGCGCTCAGCACCTGCCGTGCTGCGTGCCGTCGATGCGGTCTTCGCGCGCCCTGACGCCGCTGACGGCTTAACCTGGGGCGAGCGCCCGGTGCGGCACCTGCCATCGAGGAGTGGCGATGCCGGTCTGGTGGAACTATGGCCGACCGCGAAGCCTTTACCGAGCAGCCCTGACGACGACCCCTGGGACGCGCCGCTCGACCAGGTTTCGGCGGAAAGTCCCGACGCACAACTGGCTGCGCAAATTTCCGATACCATCACAGGTTGGCTGAAGAGCGGCGAGCAATTGATCTCCCAGGGTCGGGCGATTGAACCCGGCGACATCATGGTGCTGGTCCGCACCCGTGGCGCCTTCGCCGAGGAGATTGTCCGGGCCTTGAAAGACCGTGACATCCCCGTCGCCGGACGTGACCGCATGGTGCTCACTGACCATTTGGCGGTGATGGATTTGATCGCCGCCGGACGCTTCGCGCTACTGCCAAATGACGACCTCAACACCGCCACCGTCCTGAAAGGCCCGTTCATCGAAATTGACGAGGATACCTTGTTTGACCTGGCGCATGGTCGAGGCGGCGGCTTGTGGTCGGAACTTGCCAATCGGCGAAAGGACAGCCCAACCTTCGAGGTTGCGCATAGACGCCTCAATCAACTGCTGTCCCGCGCCGACAAAATGCCGCCTTATGAATTCTTCACAGCGATTTTAAGCGGCGGCGGCAGGGAATCGTTGCTTGCCCATCTTGGCCCGGAAGCCGCCGACCCGATCGATGAATTCATGGCGCTGACGCTGGATTTCGAGCGTGACCATACCCCGTCGCTGGAAAGCTTTCTGCACTGGATTGAACACGGCGAAACTGAAGTTAAGCGCGACCTGGAGCAAAGTGGCGGCGAGGTCCGGGTAATGACCACGCATGGCGCCAAGGGCTTGCAGGCACGCATTGTCTTCCTGGCCGATACGTGCTCGACACCGGCGCGGCAACTCGCCGACCGGGTGCATTGGGGCAATCCCGATGCATCGGCCGGGGACCGCTTCGTGTTGTGGCCGGCCTTCAAGGATAACGAAGAACAGCTTACAGCCAGCATTTCTGAGGCGGCCCGCGCCGCCACGGAACGCGAGTATCGCCGATTGCTCTATGTGGCCATGACC
>JABIPG010000025.1 GCA_018698795.1 Rhodospirillaceae bacterium | reverse complement strand
GCGCGGCCAACGTAGCGCGCCAAGTGTTGCGAATGGTCGATCTGGGTCAGCACGGCTTCCAGGCGGTCGCGAATGAAGGTCCAAGACCCCATATTCTTGGGCTCTTCTTGGCACCAGACGATTTCGGCGTTGCGGAAGCGGTGTAGATCAGAGGCCAGCACTTTGTGCGGGAACGGATAGAGCTGCTCGATCCGCATCAGGTAGACGTCGTTGATCTTGCGCTTCTGACGTTCCTCGTAAAGGTCGTAGTAAACCTTGCCAGTGCACAACACGACGCGCTTGATCTTGTCATCGGGCGCCAAGGAACGTTTGGGATCATCAGTTAGATCCTGGTCGTCCCACAACACTCTGTGGAAGGTCGAGTTTTCATCAAATTTTTCGATTTTGGAAACGCACAGTTTATGGCGCAGCAGGGATTTCGGCGTCATCACGATCAGCGGTTTTCGGAAATCGCGATGAAGCTGCCGGCGGAGGACATGATAGTAATTGGATGGCGTCGTACAGTTGACGACTTGCATGTTGTCGTCAGCACAGAGCTGCAGGTAACGTTCCAGCCGGGCGGAGGAATGCTCCGGCCCTTGGCCTTCGAAACCATGTGGCAACAGCATCACCAAACCCGACATGCGCAACCATTTCAACTCACCCGATGAGATGAACTGATCGATGATCACTTGTGCGCCGTTGGCGAAATCGCCGAACTGCGCTTCCCAAAGCACCAGCATATTCGGCTCGGCGGCACTGTAGCCGTACTCGAAGCCGAGCACGCCGGCTTCCGACAACGGACTGTCGATGACCTCATATGGAGCTTGGCCGAAACGCAGGTTGTTGAGCGGGATATAGCGTTCTTCGGTTTCTTGATCGGTCAGCACGGAATGGCGTTGCGAAAACGTACCACGACCTGAATCCTGGCCAGAAAGCCGAACCGCATTGCCTTCCAGCAACAGCGAGCCAAATGCCATCGCTTCAGCCGTCGCCCAGTCGAAACCCTCGCCATCGTCGAACATTTTCTTTTTCTGTTCGAGTTGGCGCAAGATGCGCTTATGGGCATTGAAATTGTCGGGCACGCGGGTGAGCCCGTCACCGATTTCCTTCAAGCGATCGACAGGCACGCCCGTTTGGCCGCGCCGAGCATCGCCTGACGCAACAGAAAGCCCGGACCACACACCATCGAACCAATCCGCTTTATTGGCCTTGTAATTGGGCGAGGCCTCGAAGGCTTCATCCAATTGGCTTGAGAAGCCGGCAATCTGCCCGTCCACGTCTTGCTGTGTCAGAACGTTCTCATTGACCAGCTTTTGGGCGTAGATCTGTAAGGTGGTCGGGTGCGCACCAATCTTTTTGTACATCAACGGTTGCGTGAACATCGGCTCATCGCCTTCGTTATGGCCGTGTCTGCGATAGCAGATCATGTCGATGACGACGTCTTTCTTGAACCGTTGGCGGTATTCCATGGCTACTCGAGCACAGTGGGTGACCGCCTCTACGTCGTCCGCATTGACGTGAAAAATCGGCGCCGCAACGATTTTCGCAACGTCGGAGCAGTAATGGGATGTGCGTGAGAACCGCGGTGATGTCGTGAACCCGATCTGGTTGTTGACGACAATATGAATAGTGCCGCCGGTCTTGTAGCCGATCAGGTTGGACAAATCGAAAGCCTCAGGGACAAGACCCTGGCCGACGAATGCCGCATCACCATGCAGCAATAGCGCCATGACTTTTTCGCGCTCGGTATCGTTTTTTTGTTTCTGCTTGGCACGAACCTTACCCAAGCACACCGTATTGACGCATTCCAGGTGTGACGGATTGGCAGTCAGCGACAAATGCACCGTGCGTCCGTCAAAGACGCGGTCAGACGACGAACCCAGATGGTATTTCACGTCGCCAGACCCGCCAACATCATCGGGTTTTGACGACCCGCCCTGGAACTCATGGAAAATCGCCTGGAACGGCTTGCTCATGACATTGGCCAAAACGTTCAGGCGGCCGCGATGCGGCATGCCGAGAATGATCTCCTCAATGCCCAGCTGGCTGCCGCGCTTGAAAATCTGTTCCATGGCCGGCACGAGGCTTTCGCCGCCGTCGAGCCCAAAGCGTTTGGTGCCGGTGAACTTTTTGTCCAAATACTTCTCAAACCCTTCGGTTTCGATCAACCGGTTGAGAATGGCCCGTTTGCCCATGACGGTGAACTCGGGCTGATTGTGGATGCGTTCGATACGCTCCTGAATCCATGCCTTCTCGTCGGGGTCCTGGATGTGCATGAACTCGACACCGATGGACCCGCAATAGGTCTCGTGCAAGATCGCCATAATCTCGCGCATAGTCGCGGATTCCAGGCCAAGCACATAATTGATGAACACTTGCCGGTCCATGTCTTTTGCCTGAAAGCCATAGGTCGACGGGTCAAGTTCGGGGTGCTCTTTAAGAGGGTCGATTTTCAGCGGATCGAGATCGGCTAAAAGATGGCCGCGCACGCGGTACGCCCGGATCAACATCAAGGCGCGAAGTGAATCGAGTGTCGCCTCTTTGACCTTCGTCGCCGACATGCGTTCTGCGGCGACAACCTGTTGATGCGATACCTGCCCTGGATCGCGCGACATCTGTTCCGACAGCGTTTCAAGATCACCGCGCCCGACGACGCCAGCATTGCTCGGCGCCCAAGAGGCGCCGCGACGCTCAGAGCTCAGTTCAGATTGATCGTCGGAAAGCTCGGCAAAGAATTCCTGCCAGCGATGATCGACGGAATGCGGATCGTCGAGAAAGCGCTCGTACATCTCAGCGATGTACACTTGGTTTCCTGAAAACAGAAAAGCATTTGGATCGAGTTCGACCATAACAACTCAACGCGCTGTTCGACGCGCTCTCCCTATTGAGTCTGATCCTTAAGTCAGATCATCCGTTCAATCACCTGTTTAGCCAAAGCGTCCTATCAACAACTTCCAGTTAACCACCTAGGGCTTTCACCATGGTGCTGCCGAGGCCCGCCGGGCTGTCAGACACATGCACACCCACTGATTTCATGGCTTCGATTTTGTCGCCCGCGCCGCCTTTGCCGCCGGCGATAATGGCACCGGCATGGCCCATGCGTCGCCCCGGAGGTGCGGTAACGCCGGCAATGAAACCAACGACCGGCTTTTTCGTGCCGGAATCCTTGATCAATTGGGCGCCGTCTTCCTCTGCTGATCCGCCGATCTCACCAATCATGATAATCGATTCTGTTTCGTCGTCGGCGATAAACATTTCCAGGCAATCGATGAAATTAGTGCCGTTGATCGGATCACCGCCGATGCCGATGCAGCTGGACTGGCCCAAGCCCGCCGCCGTGGTCTGACCGACGGCTTCGTAGGTCAGCGTGCCGGAACGCGATACGATGCCGACCGAGCCGCGCCGGTGGATGTGCCCCGGCATGATGCCGATTTTGCATTCATCAGGCGTGATGACACCCGGACAGTTAGGGCCGACGAGACGCGTGCTCGACCCTTGAAGCGCGCGTTTGACGGTGACCATGTCCATCACCGGAATACCTTCGGTGATGCAAACCACTAACGGAATTTCCGCCGCAATGGCCTCTAAGATGGCTTCCGCGGCGAAGGGTGGCGGAACGTAAATCACGGAGGCGTCCGCACCGGTCTTGTTGACCGCGTCGGCAACGGTGTCGAACACCGGCAGGCCCAAGTGCTCGGAGCCACCTTTGCCGGGCGTGACGCCGCCAACCATTTTGGTGCCGTAAGCGATGGCCTGTTCGGAATGGAAGGTGCCTTGCGAGCCGGTGAAACCCTGGCAGATCACTTTTGTATCTTTATTGACCAGAACGGACATTATGCGGCCTCCTTCACGGCTTTGACGATTTTCTCGGCCGCATCGCCGAGATCATCGGCGGAAAGGATTGGAAGGCCCGAGTCCGCCAAGATTTGATTTCCTTGTTCGACGTTGGTGCCCTCTAGGCGCACCACCAACGGCACGTGGAGGTCGACTTCCTTGGCTGCCGTTACCACGCCTTCGGCGATGATGTCGCAGCGCATGATGCCGCCGAAGATGTTGACCAAAATGCCTTCGACCTTGGGGTCGGACAGAATGATCTTGAACGCCGCCGTTACTTTCTCCGCCGTGGCGCCGCCGCCAACATCGAGGAAGTTGGCAGGATCACCACCGACCAGTTTGATGATATCCATGGTCGCCATGGCGAGGCCTGCGCCGTTGACCATGCAGCCGATGGAGCCATCGAGGGAGATGTAGTTGAGGTCGTACTTGCCGGCCTCAAGCTCTCTCTCGTCTTCTTCGTCCTCATCGCGCATCTCTTCCACATCGGCGTGACGGTAGAGCGCATTGTCGTCGAAGTTAACCTTGGCATCGAGCGCCATAACGTCGCCCGCACCGGTCACCACCAACGGATTGATTTCCACCAGCGACAAATCGAGATCAACGAAGGCCTGATACAGCGCCATCATCAGCTTGACGGCTGATTTGATCTGGCCGCCTTCAAGCCCCAAGCCGAAAGCCAGCTCGCGGGCATGGAAGCCCTTGAAACCGACGGCCGGGTCAATGGCGACCTTGAGGATTTTTTCAGGCGTTGCTTCCGCCACTTCCTCGATCTCCATGCCGCCTTCGGTTGATGCCATCATTGTCAGGCGCGAGGTTTCGCGGTCGAGCAGCATGCCGAGATAAAGCTCACGCGCAATGTCGCAGCCTTCCTCGATATAGAGCCGCTTCACTTCCTTGCCCGCGTCACCGGTTTGCTTGGTGACCAGCACATGGCCCAGCATTTCGGCGGCGCTTTCCTTGACGTCAGCAACGGATTTGACGACGCGTACGCCGCCCTTGCCGTCGGGGTTGCCCTGGAAGCGTCCGGCGCCGCGGCCACCAGCATGGATTTGTGATTTAACCACATAGACCGGGCCGCCCAGTTCTTCCGCCGCCGCAACGGCTTCATCAACTGTAAAGGCGACCTTGCCCTGGGGAATGCTGACGCCGTATTTGGCAAGCAGCTGCTTTCCCTGATACTCGTGAATATTCATACTGACCTCATCAGTTCGGAGACGGGGAGAGACTTAGGCCGATTTTGCGGCGGGCTTGGCTGCGGCGGCTTTTTTCACTGCAGGTTTCGCTGTCGGTTTGGCCGCGGGGGCTTTTTTGGCAGCGGGTTTACGGGCCGGCGCTTTCTTTGTCGCTGCCTTTTTAGCAGGGGCCTTCTTCACGGGTGCCTTTTTAGCAGGCGCCTTGGCGGCGGGGGTCTTTTTCGCTGGTGCAGCTTTTGCCTTGGCAGCACCGGCCTTGATCTTCTTGACCGCGGCGACGAGGCCTTTCACGGCATTGACCGATTTGCGGATCATAGCGCGCTCTGTGGCGTCGAGTTTGATTTCGACAATGCGCTCCACGCCTTTTGCGCCGATAACAACCGGCACACCCACGTAGATGCCTTTAACGCCATATTCGCCCTTCAGGTAGGCGGCGCAAGGCAGCACGCGCTTTTTGTCTTTCAGGTAGCTGTCCGCCATGGCGATGGCGGATGCCGCTGGTGCGTAGAAAGCGGAGCCGGTTTTCAACAGGCCGACGATTTCGCCGCCGCCCATGCGGGTGCGTTGCACGATCTCTTCGATGCGTTTTTCCGTGGTCCACTTCATCTTCACCAGGTCCGGCAGCGGAATGCCGGCCACAGTGGAATAGCGGATCGACGGCACCATGGTGTCGCCGTGGCCACCCAACACGAATGCCGTCACGTCTTCGACGGAAACATTGAACTCTTCAGCCAGGAAATACTGGAAGCGCGCTGAATCAAGTACGCCGGCCATGCCGACGACCCTGTTGTGGGGCAGCCCGCAGGCGTCGCGCAGGACACCGACCATGACATCCAAGGGGTTGGTGATGCAGATGACGAAAGCATTGGGCGCGTACTTCTTGATGCCGGCCCCCACCTGTTCCATGACAGACGTGTTGATGCCAAGCAGGTCGTCGCGGCTCATGCCCGGTTTACGGGCGACACCGGCGGTAACGATGATGACGTCGGCACCTTTGATGGCGGCGTAGGTTTTGGCGCCGCTCAGTTTGGCGTCAAACCCGTCGACTGGGCTTGATTCGGCGATGTCCAGCGCCTTACCGGCGGGAACGCCGTCGACGATGTCGAAAAGGACGATATCGCCCAGTTCTTTGAGGCCGGCCATGTGGGCCAGTGTGCCGCCGATGTTGCCGGCGCCGATCAGCGCAATTTTGTTGCGTGCCATGAAAAGAAAGCTCCCTGCTATCGAAATAAAATCCTGCGCGGCGCCTCAAACGCCAGCGAATACGTATGACACCTTGTGGTAACGGTTTTGTCCGGTAAGGGCAAGGAATTCACAGCAAAATCAGTGTCTTTCGGACCACATGTTCCATAACATTTGCGCGAGGCGCTAATCTCCCGACGACCTTCCCCTCGACCATCCCCCCGACTACCCTCCAGACTACCCTCTGTGATTGAGTGCGAGATAGTCGGGCGACTGCATCTCGATCAGACGCGAGGTGGTGCGTTCGAACTCGAAAGCGCCGTCGCCTTCCGTATAAAGTTCGGTCGGGCCTGTTTCCGCCGAGCAGACCAGCTTCACCTTGGCGTCATAGAGCGCGTCAATAAGGGTGACGAAGCGTTTCGCCTGATCGCGCTTTGCCGGACCCAGGCGTGGGATATCGGCCAGTACCAGGGTATGGAAATATTCCGCCAATGCCAGGTAATCGCCCGCGCCTAGGGGTTGGCCGCAGAGATCCAGGAAATCGGCATAGGCGACGCCCTCGGCGGTTTTCGGCAGATGCACGTCACGGCCATTGACGCTGAGCGCGCGCGCCTGAACCGGCATGCCCACGGATAGTTCAGAAAATGCGCGGTCCAGTTTCGATTTGGCTTCGGCGCTGTTCGGCGTCACATAGATATCCATGGCTTGCAGGCGTTCGAGACGGTAATCGGTGCCGTTATCCAGTTCCATCACCTGCATTTTGTCGATAAAGACATCGATGAACGGCAAAAAACGTTCGCGTTGCAGGCCGTCCTTATAGAGATCGTTGGGATGGCGGTTGGAGGTGGCGACGACGACGATACCGCGCTCGAACAGCGCCTCGAACAAGCGGCCTAAGATCATGGCATCGGCGATGTCGGTGACGTGGAACTCGTCGAAACACAACAGCCAGGCGCGGTCGACAATGACCTTCGACAACGCCTCCACCGGATCGCGGCTTTCAGGCACCTTGCCGGCTTTTTGCGCCTCGCGGAAGGTGTGCAGACGTTTGTGCACTTCCTGCATAAAGGCGTGAAAGTGTACGTGCTTTTTGGCCTCGTCGGCGATCGGGCAATGGGCAAAAAAAAGATCCATGAGCATGGTTTTGCCGCGCCCCACGCCGCCCCAGAAATAGAGGCCTTGGGGCGGCTGCTTCTTGCCGCCGCCG
>JABIPG010000181.1 GCA_018698795.1 Rhodospirillaceae bacterium | reverse complement strand
TGAAGACGGACCGTCCTTCAGTTTTACGATTCTCGACCGCCTGGGGTAAGCCGCCTGAGATAGATTTTCTGAGTTAGACTGCCTGGATGAGGCCGATTGTATGTTAGACTGATAATCAGTCTCAACGCATTACCCAGGGAGAGCATCATGACGAAAGTATCAATGTCCACCGATCTCAACGTATCCGCCGATGAGGTGTGGAAGTTGATTGGCGGTTTTAACACCTTGCCCGACTGGCACCCGGCGGTCGAAAAAAGCGAATTGGAAGAGGAAGGCCAGCAACGCCGCCTGAGCCTTGCCGGCGGCGGCACGATTGTTGAGCGCCTTGAAAAGGTCGATGACGCTAGCCGCACCTATACCTACACCATCGCCGACAGCCCGTTGCCGTTGGCCAATTACATCGCGACCATCACCGTGAGTGGCGAGGGCGACAACTGTACGGTCGATTGGTCGGGCGAGTTCACGGCCGCCGGCGCGCCTGAGGGCGATGCCATGGAAGCGGTGCGTGGCATTTATCAGGCCGGGTTCGACAATCTGCAAAAAATGTTCGGCGGCAAGTAAGCCGCACAAAATCAAGCTCGGAAACGAAAAACGGCGCCCGCTTGAAAAAGCGGACGCCGTTAATTTTTAAACGCTGATAATTGGCGTTATTTTTTCTTCAGCCTGATGGCGACAAATCGCAGCCCATTCTGTCCTTCCAGGTGCAGCAACACGGATTTGCGTTTGGCTTTTACGGCCTCTTTGATTTTACGCTGCACTTCGGCGGGCGAGTTGATCTCTTCTTGGCTGACTTCGATGATCACATCGCCGGGGCGGATTTCCTTGGCCGAGGCCGGGCCGTCGGCGACGACCTTGGTCACGACCACACCTTTGGCGCCATCTTTCAATTTGAAACGCTCGCGCGTCTTGTCGTTGATTGCGGCGAGGCTCAGCCCTAGTTCACTGATGCTCAACTCACCGCTGGGGCCCGACTTCTTCGAGGCGGCTTTGTCTTCGTCTTTCAATTCACCGACGGATACCGACAGCGTCTTCTCGTCGCCATCGCGCCACACTTCCACATCGACCGGTTTGCCGACTTCGGTTTCCGCAACAATGCGTGGTAGCGAACGCATATCCTTTACGGCCTTGCCGTCGAATTCCAAGATCACGTCACCGGACTTGATGCCGCCTTGGGCTGCGGGACTGTTTTCAATGATATTGGCGACGAGCGCGCCTTCGGCTTTTTTGAGGCCTAACGTCTCAGCAATTTCTTCGGTCACGGCTTGAATGTGCACGCCTAACCAGCCGCGTTTGACGCTGCCGTTCTTGATCAACTGGCGGATCACCGGCTCTGCGGTGGACGACGGAATGGCGAAGCCAATGCCGACACTGCCGCCGCTGGGCGAGAAAATGGCTGTGTTGATGCCGATGACTTCGCCATCGATGTTGAACATTGGGCCGCCCGAGTTGCCGCGGTTGATCGATGCGTCGGTCTGGAAGAAGTCGTCGTAGGGGCCGGCGTTGATGTCGCGGCCGCGCGCCGAAATGATGCCAGCCGTCACGGTGCCGCCGAGGCCGAACGGGTTGCCGATCGCCACAACCCAGTCGCCAACGCGGGACTTGTGGGAGTTGCCGAACCTCACCGCCGGTAATTTTTTGCCGTTCTTAACCTTCAACACTGCCAGATCGGTTTTTGGATCACGACCAACCAGTTCAGCTTTCAAGCGAGTGTCGTCTTGCAAAATCACGGAAATCTCGTCGGCGTCGGCAATGACGTGATTGTTGGTCACCACGTAGCCGTCCTCGGAAATGATGAACCCCGACCCCAGCGAAGTGGCCCGGCGTGAACGCTGCTGAGGCTGGTTGCGGTCGAAGAATTCTTTGAAAAACTCTTCGAACGGCGAGCCCGGCGGCAATTGCGGCATAGTCGGGCCTTCGCGGCCCTCGATCGTCTGGGTGGTCGAGATGTTCACCACCGATGGCAGCAATTCGGCTGCCAGGTCGGCGAAACTCTCCGGTGCGGATTTGGCGTGCGCCGCCACCGACCAAACCAAAAACATCGTCGCCGTGATGCCCATCAGGGCGTGGCGGGTGAAAACTGTAACCAGGGTCTGCGTTCTCATCATGCTCTTCCTTATCGAAACCTTCTCAGGTGGAATTTGTATTACAGCTCTTTATATGGACATCGATTATGGCTGAAGCGTGGCGCCTGCGGGGTGTTTTTTTGGCAAGGCTTTCGAGGCTTTCTCCTTGGGAGGCTCCCTCGGGCTTCCTCCCAGGGGCCATCACCCGCGGATCATCCAAATTACCACCACCGCTGCGGATGCCGCCAAAAGCCCGGCGGCCCGCAGATTGGTGGAGGGTTGTTCAAGGACGCTCACCATCATGCGCTTCATAGCGTCTGGAAACAGTGCGTAGGCGATGCCCTCAATGGCCACCGCCAACGCAAGCGCTGTGAAAAGTTCCGTCACTGCACGTCACATCACTGGCGCGACCACTACTGCGGCTTGGCTGTGCCGAAGTGCCGGAAAAATTCCGAATCCGGGCTCAGCACCATGGTTGTGCCGTCGCCGAAAGCTTTGCCGTAGGCTTCCATGGAGCGGTAGAAATCGAAGAACTCCGGATCTTTGCCGAAGGCCTCGCCGAGGATTTGGTTGCGCGCACCTTCGCCTTGACCTTGCAGAATTTCAGATGTCCGTTGGGCTTCAGCGATGATCACCGTACGGTCGCGGTCTGCCTCGGCCTGAATGCGGAGCTTCTGCTCCTCACCCTCAGCGCGTAGTCGCGCGGCGTGGGCGATACGGTCGGATTTCATTCTGTTGTACACCGATGCGGCCGTCGCATCGGGCAGGTCGGTACGACCGATGCGCACGTCCACCACTTCAACACCAAACTCCGGCGCAAAAGCTTTCATTTGCTGAGCAATGACATCCATCACCTGGGCGCGTTTCTGGGTCAGCATGTCGCCGAGCAGAATTTTACCGATGCCGGCACGAATGGCGGCGTTCAGGCGCGAGCCAAAGACATCGCGGAAGTTGGCGTCGGTTTGGGCGCGTTTGCGGTACTCCAACGGATCGAGGATTTTGTAGCGCGCAAAGGCATCGACGTTGACGCGTTTTTGGTCAGCCAAGATGACTTCCTGCGCCGGAGGATCGAGATCCAGGATGCGGGAATCATAGAATTCGGCGTTTTGCACGAACGGCATTTTGAAGTGCAGGCCCGGGTCCTTGACCACGCGGATCGGATTACCGAACTGCAAGATCAGCGCTTGCTGGGTTTGATGCACGGTAAACAACGCGCTGGTGATGATGATACCGGCGACGATAATGATTACGCCAACGACTGCGAGAGATGCTTTTTTCATTGTTACTGCCCTCCCGAGCGTTTCTTGAGTTCAGGCAATGGCAGGTACGGGATTACGCCTTGGCCGCCCGCGTCGCTGCCTCCTTTATCGATGATAACCTTCTCCGACTTGGAGAAAACATCCTGCATGCGTTCCAGATACAGCCGACGCGTCGTCACGTCCTTGGCCAACGCGTAGGTCTCGTACACCGACAGGAAGCGTTTGGCTTCACCCTCGGCTTCCTTAACCACCTGCTCTTTGTAGGCCGTTGCGCCTTGGATCATCTTCTGCGCTTGACCCTTGGCCCGGGGAACGATGTCGTTCTTGTAGGCCGTGGCTTCGTTGACGGAACGTTCCTGATCTTGTTTGGCGCGCTGCACGTCGTTGAAGGCATCGATAACCTCTTTCGGCGGATCCACTTTCAACAGCTGGATTTCCGCCACCGCGACGCCGGTTCCGTAGTCATCGAGGATTTGCTGCAGCAGCACTTTTGCGTCCTGCTGGACGGTCTGTCGTTTGACCGTCAGCGCGTCCTCAAGCGAGGTCTGCCCGATCACTTCACGCATCGAGCTTTCCGCCGCCAGTTTGATGGTGGTTTCGGGGTCGCGGATGTTGAACAGGAATTCCGACGCATTCTTGATGCGCCACTGTACCACGAAATCGATATCGATGATGTTCTGGTCGGCGGTCAGCATCAGGCTTTCCAGCGGTACGTCACGGCCCGTTCCGCGTGCCACGTCGTTGGTGCCGCGGAAACCGATGTTGAGCGTATTGGTGCGCTCCACGTCCGGCTTGATGACGTCGCCGATGGGTGTCGGAAACCAGATGTGCAGGCCGGGCGCGGTGCGTTTCACGTATTTTCCGAACAGCAGTTCAACGCCTTGCTGGCCAGGCTCGACCCGGTAGATGCCGCTCAAGGACCAAAAGCCGATGGCTGCGATCAACAGTAAGATCAACCCTTTGGCGCCGCCGGCGCCGGGGAGCAAATTTTTTACCTTGTCCTGGCTACGCTTGAGCATTTCTTCGATATCGGGGGGCTGAGGGCCTCGGCCGCCGCCGCCAAATGGGCCACCGCCGCCGTTAC
>JABIPG010000026.1 GCA_018698795.1 Rhodospirillaceae bacterium | reverse complement strand
GGCCTCGCGGGCGTAGACGGAGGTCCACCCCTCGTCGATTTCCTGCACACGTCCGAAGATGGCGCGCGCCAGGCCGGCGTAATAGCGGCTCTCGGATATGCCGGCCATGACCTCGTGGGTGGCTTCGCTCCTGAGCTTGCCGCTCTCGAGCACGATGCGATCGATGAGTTGATCTTTGCGCTTCGCCAGTTCGTCGGCGAAGGCGAGCAGGACCTCGCTGCGGAGGCGAGGTTTGGCCGCCCATCCCGGTGCATCGAAAGTGCGTCGAGCGTGGCCGATGGCCTCGCTGGTCAGGCTGGAATTTCCTTGCCGATAGGTGCCGGTCTCAGCGCCGGAGGCCGGGTCGATCAGTGGTGCCGGGTCGCCTTCGGCCCGCCATTCACCGCCTATCCAATGGGGGATCGGGTCGGTAGGCATGTGTTGTCCTTGTCTAGCCAGTGCCGAACATCGTATTGGGCAACAACAATGCAATATCAGGCACCAAAAGCAAGATCGCCACACAGACAATCATTGCAAACCAGAACGGCCAGATGCCCTTGAAGATGTCGTTGAGGTCGACGTCAGGCGCGATGCCTTTGACGACGAACACATTGACGCCCACCGGTGGTGAAATCAGGCCCATTTCAAGCACGATGACCATCATCACGCCGAACCACACCAGATCGACGCCGTAGCTTTCTAAGATCGGCTGCACCAGCGGCAGCGTCAGCACCAGAATGGCAAAGCCTTCTAGGAAGGTGCCGAGCACCACATAGATGCCGAGGATAATCAGCAAAACACTGTATTGCCCACCGGCAAAGCCCGACAGCGTTTCGGTAAGGCTGGCGGGAATGCCGGAAAGCGCGACGAAGGGGGTAAACACAAATGCGCCCATGAGAATGAAGAACGACGTCGCGGTTGAGCGCAACGTGCCCATGATGACGTCTTTCATGGAGGCGACATTGACGGTTCTGCGCATGAGCGCGACCAGGAATGCCAGGAAAGCGCCGATGCCGGCGGCTTCGACGGCAGAGAATACGCCAAGATAAATGCCGCCGATGGTGACGGTGATGATGCTCAGAATCCAAAATGCCCGACCCAGCGCCGCAAAACGTTCCGACATAGGCGGGGCGTCCATGGTTGTGGGCGCCAGTTCCGGTTTCATTTTGACCGTAAACCAGATGGTGACGATAAACAGGCCCGTCAGCAACAATCCTGGCAACACGCCGGCCAAGAACAGCCTGCCGATAGATTCTTCGGTCAAGATCGCATAGATAACAAATCCGGCGGATGGTGGAATGAGAATGCCCAGCGTGCCGCCCGCGGCAATCGAGCCGGTGGCGAGGGAATTGTCATATTTGTAGCGCTGCATTTCGGGCAGTGCGACCCGGCCCATGGTCACCGCCGAAGCCAGCGAAGAACCTGAAAGTGCAGAAAATCCCGCGCAACCGACGATGGTCGAAGATGCCAAACCGCCTCGCATATGACCGAACCAGGCGTGCGCTGCGGAATAAAGATCCCGGCTCATGCCGGATATGCCGGCCAGATTTCCCATCAAGACGAATAGTGGCAGAATAGTGAGGGAATAGAGCGTCGTGATCGAGAACGTTTCGCCGCCCAGCGTCGGCATAGCGCCACGTGGATTGATCAAATAAATGCCCAACGCGCCGACGAACATCATTGCTGGGCCCACCGACATACGCATGCCGAGCAGCACGAATAACAGGGCAAAGCCGCCCAAACCGATTGCCATATCTGACATGATACTATCTCAGTTCCTTGACGTCGCGCTGGTCGCGGAAATGCACCAGGCCTTCGACGAGATCGAGGAGTTGCAACAGGGCATAACCAACCATGGAGATGGCCAGCAGCCAGTGAAATGGCGCGTGAGAAATTTCGAGGTTAGGTGTGAAATACCCGCAATCGTGACCGCATTGGATCTCATCCCATAGCGCAACCGCCACCAGAAGAGCGACCCCGGCGCTGAAGAGCCGGATAATCACATCAAAGATACGAGTAACTTTTCGGCCCACCGCCATGCTGATGATATCAACTTGTACGTGGGCGCCGATTTTCGCCCCGTAGAGAATGGAGCCGGCGACAACCGCCGATAGCAGCATTTTGGAAACGTCATCGATGCCGAAAATCGGGTCTCCCAGGACGTAGCGGGAAAACACCGCCACAACGGTTACCACCACCAGCAAGGCTGAGGCGAGACCGCCCACAATAATCAGTGCATTGGAGAGATGGTCCAAGGCCTTAAAGGCGGTTTTAAGTGCGTTGTTCATCCTGGGTGACCCTTCATTTCAGATATCGGCTTCCGAGTGGGGTTTACTGGCCCTTCATGGCCTTGATGACGTCCCAACCGGTCATGTCGCCGCTGATTTTCTTGGCGCCGAATTTCTCCATGGCGGGCGCCATGGCTTTCGTGAACTTGGCACGTTCGGCGGAGGACAGGTCGATGAACGTGAGACCTTTGTCTTTCGATATCTTCATGCCGCCGGCGGCTGCTTTGTCGAAGCCCGACCCACCGCTTAGGCTCAGTGAATTGTCGCTGGCTGCATCGACCCACTTTTTCTCCTGGGCGCTCATGGAGTTGTAGACCTTGTTGTTCATCAGCAGCACAAAAGCCGATCCGGACCCGGGAATGCCCGTGGTGATGTATTTCGCCGGCTCGTAGAGCTTGAACGAGCGAATAGCGCTGGCGCCGATTAAGATGGCGTCGATGGTGCCGTTTTGCAGGTTCTGGTTGATGACCGTCACCGGCTGCGACACGGCGCTGGCGCCCAAGGCCTCAATAAACGGCACGTTTTGGCGCGATGTGACCCGGACCTTAAGGCCCTTCATGTCTTCCAACGTGCGGACCGGCTTGTCTTTGGTCAGCAGCACCGGCGGCTGGTTAGCCCATACGGCCAATACCTTTGCCTTGTATTCTTTCTCGATCAGCTTCCGGGCGTTCAGCATCTTCTTGGTGCCGTCAAGGGCGCTCGTCGACAAGCCCGGCACCGTGATGACGTTGGTGATGGGAAATAACTGTGCCGTGTAACCCGGAAGTGCAAAGGCTATGTCGGCGACGCCCTTCAACAAGATGGAATACTGTTTCGGCGGGGCGGAGTTCAGTGCGCCACCGGCGAATTGCTTTACGGTTAGCTTGCCGCCGGAGACTTCGGCGAGCTTTTTGGCAAATGGCGTGAACACGAATTTGTTCATCGGGTGCTTCGGACCCATGAAATAGGCCAGCCGAAGCTCCGTTGCCGTTGCCGTGGTGGCACCGGCCAAAGCTCCAATAGCAATAGCCCCGGCGATGGCGATTTTGGAAATTCTCGTTACAGACATCATTTATCCTCCCTGTTGTCTTGAATGGATTAGTTCCTGATTAAACTAGTCTGGCATCCATGCTGACCATAACATGTCAGAAAATTTTCTCGTTTAATAATCTGATTTGCGCGTTAGCCATTCAATTTTTGAATACACCAACGTTGATCTTGTGACAGGTTGCTGCTGCCGCGATATCGGGCGTTAAAATAGGTATAGCTAAACCAAATAACGTGGCATCAGCTTGAAATGGTAATGCACTACCATTTGGTTGATAATCCGAAGGTTCGCGGCTTGATTTGAGCGCTGCGGTAAAACTTGGATACAACAGTTGTTTGGAGGTCGTGGTGAGTGAATTGGAGTGGCAGGAATCCTGGAGTGTCGGCAATCCGGTATTGGATGACGACCACAAGAAGCTTCTCGCGATTATTCAGATGATCAGTGATTACCGGCCCGAATCAGCCGATTTGACGCAACTGTTCGCCGAGCTAGAGGATTATACGAAGTATCATTTCGCGCGCGAAGAAGGTTTGATGGACGGTGCCGACATCCCCGACCTTGCTGCCCATTTAAAATCCCATCGTTCCTTTGAGGAATGGCTGCACTCTGTCCGTTATGCGTTCACGGTGTCACAGGAATCGCGCAGTTTGTTGCTTGATTCAGTCGACGAGTACCTTCGGAAGTGGCTGATCAATCATATCCTGAAAACCGATATGGATTACAAAGGGCTGATCTAATCCTGTTTGTGCGGGCTGCCACGTAGGCGCTTGGTTTCTACCTTGTCGACGGCCAGCGGCTGGTCCGCGATTTCCACGCCAAACATCTCGCGTGCCTGGGCGGCGCTGTAACGCCCGAGCCGGACATCTTCCAAGACCGCCTCGGCTGCGCGCTCGTGCGGATGGCCATATCCCCCGCCACCGGGCGTGCATACATGCACCCGGTCACCGGCCTGCAGCGGAATGCCTTGTTCTTTCGAAAGATGCTCGGGCGTATACGAAGCGCCATCGCGCCAGACTGTGACTTCGTTCGGCGCGCCGTCATTGCCACCCAGCGCACCTTGTGGCCCAAAGCGGCCATGGTCCATGACGAAGCTGGCGCGCGCGTTCCCGCGTCTGAGCGTCACTTCGTACTCAAGTCCAAACCCGCCTCGGTGGCGGCCGGCACCGCCCGATCCTTCGCGCAAAGCGTAACGCTCGTAGAGGACGGGAAAGGCCTGCTCCATGATTTCCACCGGTGGCGCTTTCGAAATGCCAATCGTTGAGCAGCCGTTGGAGAGCCCGTCGTGATCTGCGTTGCCGCCGTAACCACCGCCGGAAATCTGGTACATGACATAGTCGCGACCACGAGCCGGGTCGCTGCCGCCGAGGGCGAAATTGCCACTGGTGCCGGCGGGCGCCGCCGTGACCCGGTCGGGCAACACTTCGGCCAGAGCGGCGAATACCGCTTCCGCAATCCGCTGAGAGACTTCCGCCGCGCAACCCGAAACAGGGCGCGGATAGCTGGCATCAAGAAAGGTGCCCTCGGGCCGGATAACGTTCAGCGGCTCGAACGCCCCGGCACTGATCGGGATTTCAGGGAAAATGTGGCGCACGGCCAAATAAACGGAACTCATGGTGGTCGCCAAGACGGAGTTCATCGGCCCCAAACAAGGAGGGCTAGAGCCGGCAAAATCGAACGTCAATTCATCGTCTTGTTTGGAGATGGCAAGGCGGATTTCCAGTGGCTCATTGACGATGCCGTCGCTATCCACGTAGGCGGTGCTGGTGTAGACGCCATCGGGAATCGCTGCAATGTGGGCACGCATCTGTTGCGCGGCGCGGCGGCGCAGTTCGGCGATGGCCTCGGTGACGGTGTCGTCGCCATAGCGATCAAGTAGAGCGTGCAGCTGGGTCTCTCCAACCATCAAGGCTGCGTATTGCGCTTTGACGTCGCCGATGCGCTGGTCCGCTACACGGATGTTTGAACAAATAATGGCGTAGATTTCCGGGTCCAGTTCGCCTTCCTTGAACAATCGCACCGGGGGTAAGCGCAGGCCTTCTTGCTCCACTTCAGTGGCGGAAGCCGAAAATCCGCCGGGCACGGCACCACCGGTGTCTGGCCAGTGGCCGGTGTTCGACAGCCAACAGAATATTTCGCCGTTTCGATAAAAAGGCCGAGCGAAGCGCACGTCCATCAAATGCGTGCCGCCAAGATACGGGTCGTTGACGATATAGACGTCCCCGGGTTTCGGCGCCTGTGCCGTGCCGCCCGCAATCATCTCGATAAGGGTGCGCGTCGAATACTGCATGGTGCCGACAAATACCGGCAGGCCGGCGGCGCCTTGCGCAATCAGCGAGCCGTCTTCGGCGGCATAGATACCGTCGGAGCGGTCATTGGCTTCGGCGATCACCGGTGAAAAGGCGGCGCGCGAGAAGCTCAGGTCCATCTCGTCACAGACCTGCTGGAGGCCGGCCTGAATGACGCTGAGCGTAATGGCGTCGATGCTCATTGGGCGCCTCCGATGGTGATGATGATGTTACCCTCGGCGTCGCTTTCGGCCAGGTCTGCGGGTTCGATCACGGTGGTGCAATCCATCTGCTCGACAATGGCGGGGCCAACCAAGTGCAAATCGGCGGGCAGGTGGTCGCGCCAATAGACCGGGGTGTCGTGCCAGTTGCCATCGAAATAGACTTGCCGGCGGCTGGTCTGTGCATCTGCCAGTTTGGCCTTGCGACCGGCGGGGTCGATCAGGGTTGAGAGG
>JABIPG010000041.1 GCA_018698795.1 Rhodospirillaceae bacterium | reverse complement strand
GCCGTCCTGCATGTAGTGGCCACCCGCAAGCGGCTGTTTTCCAGCACTGCTTATATGTTTGTGGCATGGATGGTGGGAACGTCCTTGGTGTTGTTCGGCGTTGCGACGATCTTCATGCGAAATCAGGTCAAGCCGATCAGGCGCCTGGCGCAGGCCGCCGACGATTTCGGCAAGGGCCGTGAGGTTGGAAGTTTCAAACCCGAAGGCGCCACCGAAGTCCGCCAAGCGGCGGCGGCGTTTATGGCCATGCGCGAGCGGATCGTTCGCCAAATCCGGCAACGGACGGACATGCTGGCTGGCGTGTCTCACGATTTGCGTACACCGCTGACTCGAATGCGCCTGCAATTGGCTATGCTCGATCCGGCTTTGGCTGAGGAGCTGAAAGCCGATGTGGTGGAAATGGAACATATGCTTGAGGGATACCTGGCATTCGCGCGCGGCGAGGGAGCTGAAGCGCCGGTGCCGACGGATATGAGTGCCCTGCTGGAGCACGTTGTCCGCCAAGCTCGGCGCAAGGGCGCGCGCATCGATTTGCATACCGAAGGCGAGCTTATGGTGCCGTTGCGACCGACCGCCTTTCGACGTTGTATTACCAATATCTTGGAAAACGCCATGCGCTACGGTGAACATATTACGGTGCGTGCCGGCTTGCGAGATGGGTCGGTAGATGTGGTTGTCGATGATGATGGCCCGGGCATTCCGACCGATCAGCGTGAGGATGTTTTCAAGCCGTTTTTCAGAATCGATGGCTCGCGTAATCCGGAAACCGGCGGCGTTGGGTTGGGATTGAGCATCGCGCGAGACGTCGTTCGCGGACTGGGCGGTGAAATTTCTCTGGATGATTCAGCCCTAGGGGGGGTGCGCGTACGACTTCGACTTCCTTTATAAGGGACTAAGAATAACTGTTTACTTTTTCAAAGGTCTGGCATCATTTGAATTATTCCCTTATTATCATCATATGGCTTTGGACGTAGCATAGTTCCCGCAGTGGGATATGCATTTAAGGAGGCTGAATTGCCGCAATCAAAATCGTTACGAGTATTGCTTGCTGATGATCACGCGCTGTTCCGCGAAGGCATGAAGCATATTCTTCTGGGTCTGGACGACGGAGTTGAGGTTGTCGAAGCGGCAAGTTACGGCGAGGCGCGCGAGCGTATTGCAAATGAGCAGGCGTTCGATATGGCGCTGGTGGATTTGGCCATGCCTGGTTTGGACGACTTTACCGGCCTGAGGAATCTGTGTGAGGAAATTGGCGAGGTGCCGGTGGTTGTGGTGTCAGCCATGGAGGGCGGCAATGAAATCCGCAAGGCCATGGATTGCGGCGCGTCTGGTTATGTTCCCAAAACCCTGGACAGCAATGTTGTCTTGAGCGCGTTGAAGCTGGTGTTTTCCGGTGGTGTCTATCTGCCGACTAATCTTTTGGGCACGGCTGAAAGCGAAGGCGGCTCCGAACGTCGCGGCAGCAATGGCGGCAAAGGGCCTTTGACACCCCGACAGTGCGATGTGCTGGATCTTATGGCCAAAGGGTATTCGAACAAGGAAATCGCCCGCACGTTGGATCTGGCCGAAGGCACCGTTAAGTTGCATGTGACGGCGTTGTTGAAAGCGCTTGATGTCTCAAACCGCACGCAAGCCGTGATCAAAGCCACGGCTATGGGCCTGACCACGACATCTACGTGAATTAGCTAAAAGAGTTTTCCGCCATTTGGGACGGCGTGCGTGGGTTGGATTAACACTACCTCGCCGTCGGCGTCGGGAAGTCCAAGTATCAAGACTTCCGACATAAATTTGCCGATCTGCTTGGCCGGGAAATTGACCACGCAGGCCACTTGTTGGCCGACAATCGATTCCGGTGTGTAATAAGCGGTGATTTGCGCTGACGTTTTACGCTCGCCGATATGGGGGCCGAAATCCACCCAGACCTTAAGGGCCGGTTTGCGAGCTTCGGGGAAGGGTTCTGCGCGGATCACGGTTCCCACTCGGATGTCAACTTTCGCAAAGTCGTCGAAATTGATTTCCATTCAGCCGCTCCGTTGTTTCGGCAATGCTGACATGGACCCCCTATTCAGACAAGATCGCACCCAACAAGAAAAGGCCGCCTGCCCATTGGGTTTCCTGTTGGGAAAACCCGTTGGCAGGCGGCCAAGATTCTTATCAATGCTGAAAAAGAAGCTTACTTTTTCTTTTTCAGGGTAACGGCCTGTTTGCGGATGTCGTCGAGGCTCTCAGTGATGCGCGCGCTGATGAGCTTGGAGGTCTGGGCGTTGGAGGTCGCAACCATTTCAGCCAGTTCCGTGGAATTGGCGACCGCTTTTTCGAACGCAGTCTTCAGCAGTTCGGCCTGCTTGGCGGCAGCCTCTTCTGGTGCTTCCAGCTTGCTCAGTTCGGCCACGGCGTCGGTGGCTTCTTTGACCAGTTCCTGCACCAATTCCGTCTGGCGCTGGGCCACGGCCTGGATACCTTCAACGGCGGCCTTGTTGGCCGCGTTCAAAGCTTCGATGTTTTTCTGTTGGGCCTGGACGAGACCGTCGACGTTGAAGTCGGGCAGGCTGTAGGAGCCGGCCAGTTTGGCGAAGTTGTCGGCGAGTTTGGTGGGATCGAAGTCGGCCATCATCTTGGTCATGTCGAGGTTCATAAAGGGGTTCATATTGGCGTTCATCAGGTATCTCCAGTCAATGCGGTGGCATCCCGCCACCTATAAAATCAGTTAATTGCCGCTGCGCAATTCGATATTGTGCAATGCAACATAGCCCTAATATGGGAGATGCCTGGGCCTCTGTCAACAATAATTGTGCAGTGCACAAAAATGCTGCGCTAGCGAAATGTTCTACCGCTACTTGTCTGCGAATGGCATGGCTTCGTCGGTCGCCGTCGAAAAGACGGTTGCCAGTTTTTCCGCCTGCATCAAGCCCCGGTCCAACACAGCCATGGTCGGAGCAAGATCGGGGCTATCGTCATCCAGCCAAACACGTAGTGCATTGGCGTAAATTGCCGCCAGCACTTTGGCCTTGATTCCACCAACGATACCGGCGGTGGGAATGCCTGCGATCTCCAGGGTAAGGTGCATGCTCCCCAAGATGTTTCCAAGCTGACAAGCTGTAGCCAATGGGTCACGTGGGAGCTCTCCGGGAAGATCGCGGATGATGTTTCGAAGGCCGGGTTTGTAGGGTTGCAAGGCATCGAAGCGGCGCATCAAAACATCGAACAATCGATCACGCGGCGTTTCGGCATCGTCCAGGCGGGCGGAAGTGTCTTCCAGGACGACCGTATCAATGCGTCTGGCCAAGCCTGTAAGAATGCGAATTTTACTTGGATAGATCCGTAGGGCTTGCGGCAGCGCAACTTCAGCCTTAGCTGCAACGGTCGCTATGCTTAGGCCTCGCCATCCCCCTTCCGCAGCCAAAGCCATGCCCGCATCAATCAGCAGGTCCTCAGGGTGAGTTTCTTGTTTTGCCTTGCGTGCCACGCACTTGTTCTCCCGCCGAAGCCTTTATCGACGTTGAGAAGTATAACAGTTTTAGAATGTGCGCTCTAGCCGGCCAATTCGCGCGACCGCGCGGTGGCCGCGGCGATGGCGCGATCCATCAACGGTTGCCATGCCTCTTCGCCCATCAACACCCGAAGGGCTTCGGCTGTGGTGCCGCCGGGGCTGGTGACGTTCTCGCGCAGCGTCGCAGCCGGCTCGTCAGATTGGCGCAACAGTTCACCGGCGCCGGCCACTGTGGCGCGGGCCAACCGTTGGGCGAGGTCCACCGGCAGTCCGGATGCCGCGCCGGCCTTCGCCATGCATTCGGCCAGCAAAAACACGTAAGCCGGACCGCCGCCCGAAAGCGCCGTTACGGCATCGATCAGCCCTTCATCGTCGACCCATTCTGCCGCGCCAACCGCGCGCAGCAAGTCCAGGCATTGCGTCTGCTGCGTTTCGTTAACGCCGGCATTGCCGCATGCCACAGTGATTCCGCGACCGACGGCGGCGGGCGTATTGGGCATCGCACGCACAATAACAGCGTCCTCGCCGAGCCGCTCTTGGAAATAGCCGATTGTTTTGCCCGCAGCGATCGACATGAATACGGTGTCGGGCCCAGCGAATGATGCATAAGGCGGCACCACGTCGTCCATAACTTGCGGTTTGACGGCAAATATCACCACACCTGGGTGCAGGCTTGCAGGCAATGCCGCATGATTTTCCGCCGTGTGCACGCCGCGCGTTGCAAAAACCTCGGCAGCCGCCGCAAAAGGTTCGACGACGTAGACGTTTTTAGCCGCGAGCCCTTGGTCGAGCCAGCCTTCTAGCATAGCGCCGCCCATTTTGCCGCCGCCCACAAGAAGCAAGGGTTGGTCCATGGTTCAAGCTTCGCCCATGGTATCGATCATCGCCGATTGCACGGCCTCGACGGCTGTTTTGCCGCCCCAAACGACGTACTGAAAGGCGGGGTAGAAGCGCTCGCACTCGAGGATAGCTGTTTCTACCAGGTCTTCGGCTTGTTCTACCGTGACGCCCGGATGCCCGCGCATCGGCAGGGTGGTTCGGAACATGGGCAGACCTTCATCCGTCCACATGCCGAAATGGCCGAGCCAAAGTTTTTCGTTGATCAAAGCGAGTAGCTCATGCATTTGTTCGTATTGCTCAGGCGAGACCCGCATGTCGAACGCGCAGGTGAAGTGCATCGCCTCCATGTCGGGGTTCCAGGCGAAATAGAGACTGTAGTCGCACCACGAACCTGGTACCTGCACGGCCATTTCTTCGTGGCTGCGCCGGTCGAAGGTCCATTCGTTGAACTCGACCAATTGTTCGACGGTATCCATGGGATGCCCGGAGGTGTTTTCAATTGAGACGTCAAGAGTGGCCATGCCCGCTCCTCCTGTTGCCGATGTCGGCGCTCGAAGCGCGACCGGTCTGAGTATCACTACATTTAGTGCCAACCCCTAAATATAGCGATCACATTCAAAACCGGCACTACACATAGCCTGCCCTAAACCGGGACTGCGGCGCAAGGGGAATTGCAAAGAAAAGGTTAATTTTTTGTGGACAACCCGCGAAGCGGGTCGAAAGCGAACCAATCGGGGCCTTGGGGGCGCCTTACTTCGCAGATTTGGCGCGGCTGGTCTTCGATGCTGCAGCTGGGCGTTTTGCGGCGGGCTTTCGTTTTGCGGCGGGCTTTGAAATTTGTGCTTCCAGTTCGGCCACGCGTTTCGCCAATCGTTCCTGTTCGGCGCGGGCTTCGGCGGCCATGGCTTTCACGGCTTCGAACTCGTCGCGTGGCACCAAATCGGCGTCGACCAGCAGGCGTTCAATGCGTTGGCGCACCAAAGCGTCGATCTCACCCTTGACGCCGGTCAGGGTCGAAACGGCGCCATTGGCGACACGGGCGAGGTCATCAAGAATGCGGTTTGAGGTTTGCATGGCGGTTCACCTTGTTTGCAGCGCATACAGTTAATTATGGTCGCCGGTTTCCGGGCATGCAACCACGCACATCCGATCTCTTGCGAGGACCGCCGCCTGAGCTTATAAACCCGGTATGTATGTGGTTACCGGCGGCGCCGGATTTATCGGATCGAATATCGCTCACGGGCTGGAAGCGGCAGGGCTTGGCCCCGTAGCCGTGATCGACCGGCTGCGCGACGGCGTCAAGTGGCGCAACGTGGCCAAACGCGACTTATTCGACATCGTCCATCCGGATAACGCCATGACATTTCTCGATTCCCACGCCGGTGCCGTGACAGCGATTATCCACATGGGTGCGATTTCGTCGACGACGGAAACCGACGCCGACAAGATCATGGATAACAATTTCCGCTTTACCATGCAGCTCTGGCATTGGTGCGCATCCAACCGCGTGCGGTTTATTTATGCATCATCGGCCGCGACATACGGCGACGGCACCCAAGGTTTTGACGATGACGCCGATGGCGCGGCTCTGGCAAACCTGCACCCCATGAACCCTTACGGCTGGTCCAAACACCTGTTTGACCGGCGCGTGGCCGCGATGATCGCCGAAGGTGATCGGTTGCCGCCGCAATGGGTCGGGCTGAAGTTCTTCAATGTTTACGGCCCTAACGAATACCACAAAGGCGGTCAGCAAAGCGTCGTCGCGCAAACCTATCCGCATGCGGCGAACGAAGAGGCGGCGGTGCTGTTCCGATCCCACCATCCCGATTACGAGGACGGTGGGCAACTGCGCGATTTCATCTGGGTCGGCGATTGTGTGGATATTATCCTGTGGCTTATGGAGAACGAGGGCGTCAGCGGATTGTTTAATTGCGGCACCGGTCATGCGCGTTCTTTTGCGGATCTTGCCCGCGCGGTCTACGCCGCCAAGGGGACGGAGCCGTTGATTGAGTATGTCGATACGCCGGTGCAAATCCGCGACAAATACCAGTATTTCACCGAGGCGAAGATGGACCGCTTGCGTGCCGCCGGTTACGACAAACCGATG
>JABIPG010000096.1 GCA_018698795.1 Rhodospirillaceae bacterium | reverse complement strand
CGCAAGTCCCCATAGATGCCGCCTTGGACGATGCCAAACAGTCCGTAGCCAGGACGTTGCTGGAAAGCCAATTTGGAGCGTTCGGCCCAACGCATGGAGAGTTCCATGGCGCGCACCGCCTCATCTTCCTCAGCCGGGAACGGGATGCATTCATCCAGCACCATGGTGATGTCGGCGTCCAGCAGATGCTGGATTTGGATGGCGCGCTCCGGTGTCAGCTTGTGATATGAGCCGTCAATGTGGGAGCGGAAAGTGACGCCTTCTTCTTCAATTTTTCGCAAACCCGCCAGCGACATCACCTGATAGCCGCCGGAATCGGTCAAGATTGGTCCCGGCCAGTTCATGAACTTGTGCAAGCCGCCGAAACGCTCAATGCGTTCCGCCGTTGGCCGCAACATCAGGTGGTAAGTGTTGCCGAGGATGATCTGCGCGCCGGTATCGCGCACCGCTTCTGGGGTCATTGCCTTAACCGTGGCGGCAGTGCCGACGGGCATGAAGGCCGGGGTGTCGATGGGCCCGTGCGCCGTCATCAACGTGCCTAAGCGCGCGCGGCCATCGGTTTTGATCAGGTCGAAAGTAAGTCCGCTCAAAACAGTGCCCCCCTGGCGGCGACGGGCCAGACGGTTTCGACGCAGGCGTCGGCGCCGTGCAGGCCGCGCACGCCGACATACCAATCGTGCAAGTTAACTGTCGGGTCGCAGTGGCCGGGGATAAGCAGGATTTTGTCGCCACGCGCCGGCTTCTCATTCACCGTGGTAATGTCGATGACACCATGTTCATCGGACATGCCGGACATTTCACTGCCGGCCAAGCCCCAAGGTACGGGCAAGCCACTATCGATGCTCGCCGCCTTGTGGCCGGCATCGACGACAGCGGTCTGCTGGTTCGGGCGGCTCATCACCGCAGCGCAGACGAACAGCGCGTGCTCAAATATATCGGCGTCGCGATTGCGGGCGTAATCGGCATCCATGAAGGCGTAGGAACCGGCCTGCAATTCATTATAGACACCGCTTGCCGCCTCAAATTCGAAAGTGCCGGTGCCGGCGCCACCGATGATCTCGCAAGCCAATCCATCTTGCGCCAGCAATTCAACGGTTTCAGCAGTCAGCCGGGTGGCCTCGGCAATGGCATCCCGGCGCTCATTCAGGCCACGGAAATGCTGTGCCTTGCCGTGATAGCCCTGCAAACCGGCGAAGTGCAGGTGCTTGTCGTCGGCAATGGCGCGGGCCAGGTTAAGCGCTGCAACTCCGGGTGCGACACCGCAACGCCCGCCACCGACCTCGATCTCAACCAGCGTGTTGATGATCACATTTTGGTTGGCGGCGGCAGCGGCTATTTCCGCCACGGCATCAATGTGATCGATACAGACCGCAACTTGAGCCTGTTGATTAAGTGCCGCGAGGCGGTCGAGCTTGGCCGCGCCGACCACCTGGTTGGAAACCAGAACGTCATGCACGCCGCCATCGACCATGATCTCGGCTTCCGAGACCTTCTGGCAGCAGATGCCGACGGCGCCACGGGCGATTTGTTGCAGCGCCACCCACGGGCTTTTGTGGGTCTTGGCGTGCGGGCGTAAGCGCACGCCGGCCTCGGTGACGCGTGCGGCCATGATTTCCAGATTGCGCTCGAACGCATCCAGATCGACCACCAGTGATGGTGTGTCGATATCAGAGAAGGCCATGCCGGGTTCGGCGGGAGGTTTGATATTCATGTTTTCAATTTCCCCACGTTTCGCGGTTTGGTTCAAGCAGACAGGCATCGCCGTATGAATAGAACCGGTAATGATTTTCGATGGCATGCACATAAGCCGCCTGCATGCGCTGCAATCCGGCGAAGGCGCCGACCAGCATGAACAGTGTCGAACGCGGCAAATGGAAATTGGTCAGCATCAAATCAACAGCCTTGAAGCGGTAGCCTGGCGTGATGAACAGCGCTGTCTCACCTTGGAATACCTCAACAGTTCCATCATCGCGCGCGGCACTCTCCAATAGCCTGAGCGATGTCGACCCGACGGCGATCACGCGCTTGCCTTGGGCATGGGCGGCGTTGACCGTATCAGCCGTGGCCTGTGAAAGCTCACCCCACTCACCATGCATGGGGTGATCATTGGTGTTGTCGACCTTAACCGGCAGAAAAGTGCCGGCGCCGACATGCAACGTCACTTTGCTGACAATCACGCCACGCGCCGCCAGTGCATCCATCAGTGCAGGGGTAAAATGCAGACCGGCGGTCGGTGCGGCGGCGGCGCCGGGCTCGGCGGCGAACAGCGTCTGGTAGGTTTCGCGGTCACTGTCATCACCGCCGGCTTCGCGTTTAATGTAGGGCGGCAGCGGCAT
>JABIPG010000135.1 GCA_018698795.1 Rhodospirillaceae bacterium | reverse complement strand
CGACCTGCCAGGCTGGGATGCGCGGCAGCATGACGATCACGGTGTCGCCTTTGGTGATGCCTTGTGAAGCCAGGAGATTGGCGAATTGTTGGCTTTGTTGCGAGATTTCGGCGTAGGTGAGGCGGCGCTCGTCACCGGCTTCGTTGCACCAGATCAGCGCCAGTTTATCGGGGTCTTCGGCCCAACGGTCGACGACATCGACGGCGAAGTTAAAGGTATCGGGAATGTCCCAGCGGAAATCCCGATGCGCCGTGGCGTAGTTGTGCATGGGAGGGCGATGCATGATGGCGACGGCCTACTTGTTTTTGAGGATGCGCCGCGCGATCGCCCAGCGGTGCACTTCGGAGGGCCCGTCGTAAATGCGAAAACCTCGAATTTCGCGGAACATTTGGTTGACCACCGTGTCTTCGGTCATGCCCATGCCGCCCAAAATCTGTACGCAGCGGTCGGCAACCCGGAACAGCGCCTCCGAGACGGCCACTTTTGTCATCGACGATTCGTGCCGCGCCTTGCCGCCGGCATCCAATTCGCGCGCTGTCCACCAGATCATCAGGCGGCTTTGCTGCAGGTCGATCTCATTGTCGGCAAGCATGAACCCGACGCCCTCGTGCTCACCCAAGGGTTTGCCGAAAGCATGGCGATCGCGGGCATATTGAGTGGCGATGTCGTGCGCGCGGGTCGCACCGCCGAGCCAGCGCATACAGTGTGTCAGGCGCGCCGGCGCCAAGCGCACTTGGACGTAACGAAACGCTTGGCCGACCTCGCCCAGCACACTGTCGGCGGGGACGCGCAGGTTGTCGAACAGCACTTCGCAATGGCCACCGGTGAAACTCGAATCCATAGTGTCAATATCGCGGTCAAGGATGATGCCGTCAGAATCCATCGGCGCCAAAAACATCGTCGGGCCTGACTCCATGCCATGCCCTTCGGGCACATGCGCCATGATGATCGTGAAGGCAGCTCCATTGGCGCCGGTGATCAGCCACTTGCGCCCGTTGATGACGAAATGGTTGCCGTCCGGCACCGCCGTCGTCTCCAGCATGGTCGGGTCGGAGCCCGCACCGCCAGAGGGCTCCGTCATGTTGAAGCAAGATCGCGTCTCGCCGGCGGCCAAGGGCCTGAGGTAAGTTTCCTGCTGCTCCGGTGTCGCCACCTTAGCCAACAAGTTCATGTTGCCTTCGTCGGGCGCCGCGCAGTGGAGCGCCACGGGCCCAAGCGGCGAGTAGCCGGCGGCTTCGAAGACGATCGCCATGTCAGTATGATCAAGTCCCATACCACCCCATTTCGCGGCCACGTGCGGCGCGAACAAACCGGCGTCGCGGGCAAGCTGATTGAGTTCCAGGCGCAATTCGTCGGTCGGGCCATGGGGAGTGACGCGCGGGTCTTTTTCGAACGGGATAATCTGTTCGCTCACAAACGAGCGCGTGCGCTCAGAAAGTTCGGTTTGGGCATCGGTCAAAGTGAAATCAATCATCGTCAATCCTCTTTAAAAACAACGGCCGTGCGCCACATCGACGCCGAATTCCAAAATGCCGTTGGCCACGTGTCCAAACGGCTCATAACGCGGATCATCGGTGCCACCCGAAGTGAAACGCCGATACAGTTGCCGAAATACGCAAGCGGTGCGAACCATGGCCAGAACTCGGCGGTAGCGAAATCCAGAAAGATCGCGCCCGGTAAGCTCTGCGTAGATCGCCGCCGCTTGCTCGCGCGTCGGAAAACCATGCCCGGTGGTCGGCATCTGGTTCATGTCGATGACAGCCTGCGGGTCGCCGGCTTCGGTCCAATAGCAGAGCACGACCGCCAAATCGTACAGCGGGTCGCCGCGGGTCCCCATGTCCCAATCGATCATCGCCACGGGCTCCAGCGTCGTCTCATTAAGAATCAGGTTGTCGAGTTTGAAATCATTGTGCATGAAAACGGTATCTGCATCGGGTACGGGCTCCGCATCCAGCCACGTTAGCAGTTCGGGCAAAGCAGCCGGTGTCTCGCCCTCCCAAGCCAGTTCAGCGCGGTGGCTCCAGCCTTTTTGGGTCCGTTCAAGGAACCCCTCAGGGCGGCCCAAGGTGTCCAACCCAACGGCCACCGGGTCGACGCGATGCAGATCAGCGAGGGTCCGCATGACAACATGGCCCATATGTTCCCCAGGCCGTTTGCCATTCGCGCTGCGCCAACCTTCCAGAGCTGGAGGCAAATCTCCACCAATGACGATTCCGGGGCGGAACTCCATGATGAAAAACTGCGCGCCCAATACGTCAGTATCATCGCAAAAGTGCAGGCACTTCGGCACCAGCGGCAACTCTTTCGAAAGTCCTGTGATAATGCGGCTCTCGCGCCCCATATCATTGCCGCCCGGCGGAATTGGCCCCAAGGGCGGACGACGCAAAACAGCATCACGCCCGTCGATCAATAATCGGTAGTTTAGATTGCCGAAACCGGCTGCGAACTGGCGTGGCGCGGGTTTTCGATCCAGCCCCAAACCGTGCGCAGCCAAATGAGTACGCAGGCGATCCCAATCTTGCGATATTTCACCTGCACCCGTTAGATAGTTCGGGGTGTGCCCGACGCCATTTTCCATGCCGCAGTTTTACTGCCTACGGCGCGAAAAGCCAGGAAAGAAGAAGAATTGAAGGGTATTTAGCCCTTCATCAATGCGCTATCAAACGACGGCGGTCGGGGCCATCTCCATTTGCGGTTTGCTGACGACGACGATCCGGACCGAAGAACCCGCCCGCGCGGATAAAGGGACGGTTGTTTTCGATGACGTTGCAAATCCGGGTGTAAACTTGTTTCGCGGATACAGGCTTTGCCAAAAACTCTGTCATACCGTTGTCACGAGCCTCGACTACGTGGTGCATTTCAGTATTGGCGGTGATGATTACGACCGGAACAAAAGGGTTCGGCGAATCGCCATCGTGGCGGATACGACGCAAAAACTCCATACCGTCCAGTTGATTGCACCAATCGCAGAAGATCACATCCACCGAGAAATGGAGATACATCTGCCATGCTTTTTCCATATCCGGCGTGCTTTGTACGGTGGGTACACCAAAGGTACGAAAAACTTCCGTAAAAATATTGCGAATTAGCAGATGCTTTTCCAGCACCAGCACATTCAGCTTTGTGATGTCGTATTCCTGCATGCAATCCCCTGTTCAGGCCAATGGCCTGCCGAACTTTGTCGCGCTCCACAGCATGACCGGTTCTCGACAGGCCCGCCTATACACCCCTGAGTGTGTATTCTGATTTTGTATATCATGGTACGGATTGCATTTCCTACCGGCATTACGGCACATACAATACGATATAGGTGCGAAACGTGAATTTCCGCGAGTTTCTCAAGGTCCAATCTCATTCCCGCCTGCCCAACCAACGGTTGACCGTTGGCGCAATTGCGGGAATAAGGGCTGGGTGAGTAAGAAAGATTCCAACGCGTCTAGATTTCGCCCCAATCCCAAGCGCCAAGTTATTTTGGTGCTCTTGGCGCTGTTTGGGCTTGGTTTGGGGTATGGCCTAGGGTTTGTGTTCAAGCGCACACCACCTCCAGCTCCCGAGCCTAAGCAGCCAATGCATGCCAACAACGCTCAGGTTCCAGGAAAGGTTATCCACAAACCGACACATCAAACCGGACCACAACCTGTGTTGCCAGAACCGGCCGCATCGCTCGAGCAAGACCAAGTCCGTGCTTACGAAGAAGCGCTACCCAAAGAGATCATCGTTGTTATGGAGCCGGTAACTCCCGCTACGCCGAAGCCCATTACACCGGAAATTATGCAAATCGCGCCAGTGGATCCAATTCCTGCGACCGAGCCATTATCACCGCCAACTGAGACTGCTCACGCCCCGGCTAGTGAACCCGTCACATGGCGTAAGTTCGCCATCGAAACAAACCGAGATGGGCGGCCCGTCATTGCCATCGTCATGGATGACTTGGGCATCGATCGAGCGCGGACACGCCGCACGCTGGAACTCCCGGGCCCGTTGAGTCTATCGTTTTTGGCCTATGCCAAAGACCTCAATGCTCAAGCCGAGACAGGGCGTGGCGGCGGGCATGAAATCTGGCTGCACGTACCCATGGAGCCCGGCTCCAAAAGCGTCGATCCCGGCCCCAATGTGCTTCTCACCGGCGTCGCGGGACAAGACCTGAAACGCAGCCTGAGCTGGAACCTTGACCAGTTGCGAGGCTACGTCGGCATCAACAACCACATGGGCAGCCGCTTCACCTCGGACGCCGACGGCATGCAAGCCGTTATGGCTGAGCTCAAGAATCGCGGTTTGGCATTCTTGGATTCGGTCACCTCGGCCAAATCGGTCGGCCAAAAAGCGGCGCGGAAGGCCGGCGTGCCGTTTGCGCTGCGCAATGTCTTCATCGACCATGAAGACAACATCGACGCGATCAACGTTCAACTGTCGAAGGTCGAACGGCTGGCGAAGCGCCAGGGCCATGCCATTGCCATCGGCCACCCCCGCGAAACCACCTTGAAAGCCCTGACACCTTGGCTACAAACCCTTGAAAATAAGGGCTTCCAACTGGTGCCGGCGTCAAGCTTGCTTCAAGCTCCGGAACCCCCAGAAACCCCGCCGCCCCCAGGCGGCTGATTGGCGCCAGCAAAGTGTGAGGCCTCCTCGACGGCACGCACCAGAGCCTTGGCCTTGTTGACGGTTTCATCGTACTCGGCCTGCGGCTCACTATCGGCAACAATGCCGGCACCCGCTTGGATATAGATAGCCTTGTCCTTGATCACGGCGGTGCGGAGCGCAATGCAGGTATCCATGTCGCCATCAGCGCCAAAGTAGCCGATACAGCCCGAATAAATGCCGCGCCGCTCGGGCTCCAACTCGTCGATAATCTCCATGGCCCGGACTTTCGGCGCGCCGGAAACCGTACCGGCGGGAAAGCCGCCCATCAGGGCATCAATCTCATCAAAGCGCTCACGGTCGAGATCGCCCTCGACGTTCGAGGCGATATGCATGACGTGCGAATAATATTCGATGGTGAACTGCTCGGTCGGCGTGACAGTGCCCGGCTTGGCAACGCGCCCGACGTCGTTGCGACCGAGATCGAGCAGCATCAGATGCTCGGCGCGCTCTTTCGGGTCGCTCAGCAAATCCTCCGCCAGCGCCGCATCTTCCGCCGGCGTCGCACCGCGTGGCCGGGTACCGGCAAGCGGCCGCAACGTCACGCGGCCATCGCGCACCCGGACCAAAATTTCCGGACTGGAGCCGACCACCTGAAAGCCACCGAAATCGAGGAAAAACAAAAACGGCGAGGGGTTCAGGCGCCTGAGCGAGCGATAAAACGAAAACGGCGGCAGATCGAACGGCATGCGGAAGCGCTGCGAGGGCACAATCTGGAAGGCATCACCGGCGAGGATGTACTCCTTGGCACGGCGGACGATGTCGTGGAAGTAACTCTCGCTCATGTTCGACGTCACGTCGTCTTCACTGAGGCGCACGGTGCTTTGCTGCGGATGCGATGTCCGAAGCGGCGCTTCCAAATCACGGACGACAGAAGTCAGGCGCATTTCCGCATCCGCAAATACGGCCTCGGCATCATCGTTGCCATTGGACCATACCGGCGTCACAACGGTAACGGTGTCTTCGAGCGAATCGAAAATCGCCATCACGGTCGGCCGCAAAAACATGCTGTCGGGCGCGCCGATGACGTCGGGGTTGTCGTCGGGCAGGCGTTCGATCAGCCGCACCATGTCGTAGCCCATGTAACCGACCAGGCCAGCCGCCATCGGTGGCAACCCCTCGGGCAGGTCGATACGGCTGTCGGCCAGCAAGGCACGTAGCGACTTCATGGCGCCGCCGTCGGTGGCAATGGGGCAGGGGACAAAACCTTCGGGGTCATCCATGACATTGTGGTTGATCTCGGCCTTGTCGCCGAAACAGCGCCAGACAATATCGGGCCGCATGCCGATGATCGAGTAACGCCCGCGAATGGCGCCGCCTTCAACCGATTCCAGCAAAAAACTGTAGGGCTTTTCCTGTGCCAGCTTGAGCATGGCGGAAACCGGCGTTTCCAAATCGGCCACCAGCTTGGTCCACACGACTTGCGCTTGCCCGGCGCTATGGGCGGCGCTGAAGGCGTCGAATTCGGGGAAGGTGCGCATTTTGGGCTCTAGTTCTGTTGCGTCTCGGCCGCACCGAACAGCACCTCAATGGCCTGCTGGTACACCTTAACCCCAACATCTTCGCGGAAGGCCACTTGCAACTGCCCGGCGATATCACCTTGCAACGAGCGCCCCAACACACCCGCCAGCTCCTCCACCCCTTTGGTGTCGGCGGCGGGATTGGCCTCGGTAACGGTTTTCAGCACCGCAATACGGTATCCTTCACCAACGCGGCCCATCGTCGCCTTTGTCGCTGCCTGGGCTGATTTCAGCTCAAACACCTGGGCGATCAGCTCGGCATTAAAATCCGCGCCGCCGCCACGTCCGTCGCGAGACAGCGGCTTTGACGGCATGACCTCCAACGGCTGTACGCCAATCGCCTCGGCCAGCGGCTTGCCGCCGTTAACTGCATCAAGAATAGCTTTGGCGCGGGCTTCGGCCTGAGCGCGGCGCTGTTCGGCCTTCCAGGCATCGCTGACTTTCGATTTCACTTCGTCGAAGGGGCGCAACGCAGGCGCGGTTACTTTGTCGACACGGACAATGAAAAAGCCTGCCTCGCCGGCCTCCGTGAGTGCGCTTTCCGCGTTCTCTTCGGTGGCGAAGGTGGTGGCGACAAAGGCCTGCGGGGCCGGCACGTTTTCAACCGCTTTGCCGGTGCGATCGTTGCCTTGCTGGTCGATGGCGGCAATTTTCAGAAGCTTCAGGTTCAGTTGCCGCGCCGCTTCATCCAGCGTGGCGCCGCCGCCCAGCGCATCTTCAAAGGTGTTAGACAATTCATACAGACCGTCGATGGCTTTCTCGCGCGCCATTTCTTTCTGCAACTTGGGTTTGGCTTCTTCGAAGCTCATGGTGCCGCCGCCTGAGACCGTCGTCACCTGAATGATATGCCAACCGAGTGCGCTTTTGACCGGCGTGGAGGTTTGACCGGCAGACAAAGCGAATACGGCATCGGCCAGTTCCGGCAACAGGTCATCCCTGGTCACGTCACCCAACTCGACGGCGCTGGCATCCTGGCCGGCGACTTCCTTGGCGACCACCAAAAAGTCTGCGCCTTCGGCGACGCGTTGATGAGCGCTTTTCGCCTTGGCCTCATCCGAGATCAGCATCTGGCGGACATTGCGTTTCTCGGGGGTAGAGAACTCATCGATGCGCTGGTCATAGGCGGCGCGCAGATCATCTTCGCTGACGGCAATTTCCTTGGCCAGTTCGTCGGCATCGAGCCGCACATAGCTCACGGCGCGGTATTCCGGCGCGGTGTGGGTTTTCTTGTCGGTTTCGTATTGGCTGCGCAGTTGGCTATCGGTGGGCTCGGCGACGCTGCCGGACGCGGCGTCCGGCACGAATACGCTATCGACAACACGCTTTTCCTCGCGGTAGCGGTAAATCGCATTGACCCAAGCCTTGGGCGCCGTCGCGCCGGCTGTGATCGAGCCAAGCAACTGCTGGCTCGCCATCTCGGCACGGACGCGCGCCACATAAGCACCTTCCGACATGCCGTTGGCCTGCAGTAATTGCTGGAACCGCTGGCGATCGAAGTTACCGGCAAGGCCCTTGAAGTTCGGTTCGGCGGCAATCCCTTGGCGCACTAGGTTGTCGCTGATGGCGAGCCCCAATCCCTGGGCGCTGGCCACCGTGGCCATTTCACTGATTTGGCGGTTCAGGGCACGATCCACCAAACCGAAACGCCGTGCTTGTTCCATGGTCAGGCGATTGCCGAAAACCTGGCGCATTTGCTGTAAGTCGCGGTTCACTTCGCCGTATAGCGTTTGTGGGCTCAGGCGCTGATCGCCCACTTCGGCAACGGCGCCGCCGCCGCCCACCTGATAGCCCAGCATGTCCTGGATACCCCAAGCGCCGAAGCCCAGGATCAAGAAAAAGGCGAAAACCTTGACGACAATAGTACCGACGCGTTTGCGCATGAGGAGAAGCATGGAACGAAATCCCGGCGTTTGGGTTGATTAGAAAACGGCGCGCATCATAGGTCCGGGCACCGGCAGCGGCAATGGTGTTGTGGCACGGCGCGCTAACGAAACCGGAAGAGCCGCGCGTCGCATCACAGCACAAGTGAACTTTCCCCACCCTTTTGGGGGGCATAATCGGAAAAATAGGGGTTGGAAGTGATTGTTTTTCATCAAGACCTAAAAAAATCTGTGGAACGAACCCAATCGTGAAAACCTACCCGCCCAGACCGTTGATATGAGCTCGAGCGGCATTCAGAGGATAATATAGCCAAGAAATAGGAATTAATCAATATTTAATAAAGATTTTTTTCCTTTTTCTCAATACACTCAGACTCAGTGAAAGCCACAGCTGCGCCCAATGCGCATGCCTCGCATTTGATCTCCGCGCTGCCCTGTTACAGGCGGCGCTTTTTATTGCCAATGAGCGCCTAAAGCATCCGAAACGCCGTTCCAACCCAATTTACAGCAAAGGAGACCCGACATGGGTTCATTTGAAAGCACTAAACTACAGGAATTGGTCAAATCCCCCGGTCGAAAACCCCCAGGTGGAAAACCTCCAGGTGGAAAACCTCCAGGTGGAGAATCCCGCGACGCCATCACACGGGGCCAGCGCGCCATCAATCAAACGCACGCGAAGCCCTTAGGCTTGGCGGCACTCAAGGAAGACGGCCTGATCAACCCGGATGGCCCGACCCAGTCCGCAACCCGCAAGCTAGCCAAGAATCTCACGGCCAAAAATATCACAACAAGTGATCACGCCGACAGCACCAAGCAAATCAGCAGTATGCGGCGGATCCGCGACATGGCGGAACGCGAAGCCCAGCTACCATCGCACCCTACACGCCCAGCGCACCCCCGCAACCTGTTGGAGCCCCCGATCACACGCAAGCCCGTGCAATCGCTCGCTCAAACGGGCACTGAGCATGGTCGTCAATTCGGTCGTCAACCCTGGTGGAAGCAAGGCGCCATTGTCTCCATCAGTGCCGACGGCCAAGCGTCGAACGTACGCACGGTCAACTACTTCAAAGGCGTCTCATCTGTCGGTGATATACCCAGATGAGCGGCGGCGCTGGAAAAGGACGGCGGCAAGGTCGGTAAATCCACCGGGCGCATGCTCGGCTCCAGCGCCGCAATCGGCAATGCCGTCACCACTTATTCACGCGGGTTCGACAAGGCCATTACCGGCGCTTTGCGCTCATACGCCGCTTGCCCAGTTGCAAAATCAGCCCGCGCCGTATCCGCAAAGATCAGAGCAAACAGAAGCGCAGCAACACGAAAAACAATCATGACGGGATCATACCATTGGCCATTGGCCCTGCCTAGAGCACGCTTCAGCGCGTGCCGAAAACGATCTTTCGCACGTAGGCACGGTTGTCGGCCTGGGTGTCATCGCTGTCGGCGCTGATCAAGATGTGTTGAGCGCTTTTCGGTGTCCAGCCGAAGACCCGTTCGTGGTCGGCGATGATGTCGAAGCGCTCCGCCACCCATTCACCCACTGGCGCGGCTTGCGTGCGCGAAACGATCATCGCATTGAGGCCGCCGAAATAGGGGCTCTCGACCACTTGGCCGCGCTCACCGAAACCGCCCCAGACGTACGAGATCACCCGCCCGGGCGCATCTGAGCCGCGCGCCAGTTCAACCACCGGACGCATCAGATTTTCGGAGAAACTCGCCTTCTCGGGATCATAGGGGAAGGTAACATAGAGCGCGACGGCGCGGTCGTCTTCGCCCTTGGAAGAAAGATCGGAGGGCACCACGGGGAGGTCAATCTTCCACTCCCAAGACAACACCGGCATGTTCGCCAAATCGGTCATCACCGGACGACCGATCATCGAAACGCTGGTTTCGGTCTCGACCGCGATGCAGTCCTCGCCGCAGCGCTGAAAGGTGTTGGCCCGCTTGCCGTCGAAGGTAATGGCCTCCCAGCCGTGCCGGGCGAGGTCGGCGGGAATGGCGCTGTCCGTGGTGGCTACGGAAATGCTGGCCTGCCCCAGCAAAGCCAACAACGCCATCGCTCCAGACAATCGTGCTCGGTTCAGCTTCATAGGTTGGAATTTGGCGACGCATTTCCCCAACGTCAATGACGATCAACGAATCAATCCGCGCCAAAAGCTTGACGCCCCATGCGTGGCGAAATTACCTAGTGTCCTCAATCATTCATGAAGGAAGATTTCGCCATGGATAGGCGCCTCACACCGGGCTCCCACCGGCCGCCCCGTCGGCACCTGCATCGTGCTGCTCCGCCGTCCGCGTGTGGCGGCCAGATCTTGGCGGTCCTTCGCTTTGCACCATCGTTGACAGCCAGTTGATCGACGTTACCTGCAGCGATGCGCCGACCATGCGCGACCTGCTGGAGATGGATGATCCGGTGTCGCATGTTCGCAATCTCAGCAAAACGGGCGAGCGAGTCGGCAGTGTCGATGACGTGGCGTCTGGCAGCATCGAGGCGGCGGACGGCTCCGTTGTGCATTTCCTGGCGCCGAACGATCTGCAAGCGATCAAAGCCTGCGGTGTGACGTTTGCGAAATCCATGCTTGAGCGCGTCATCGAAGAACGCGCCGAAGGCGACCCGACGAAAGCCGAAGCCATCCGCGAGCGCTGCACGGCGATCATCGGCGACAACCTCTTCGATCTGGAGCCGGGCTCCGAGGCGGCGGACAAGGTGAAGGCGGCGCTGATCGCGGAAGGCATGTGGTCGCAGTATCTGGAAGTGGGCATCGGCCCCGACGCGGAGGTGTTCACCAAAAGCCAACCGATGTCGGCGGTCGGATGGGGCGCATCCATCGGTCTGCACCCGATTTCCAATTGGAACAACCCCGAGCCCGAAGTCGTGCTCGCCGTCAACAGCCGTGGCCAAGTGAAGGGTGCTGCGCTCGGTAACGACGTCAACCTGCGCGACGTGGAAGGGCGCTCGGCGCTGTTGCTGGGCAAGGCCAAGGACAACAACGCATCGTGCGCCATCGGCCCCTATATCCGGCTGTTCGACGATGCTTACGGCATCGACGACGTTCGCTGCGCCGATCTGGACATGACCGTATCAGGCGAAGACGGTTTCGTGCTTGAGGGTAAAAGCTCCATGCGCGAGATCAGCCGTGACCCGCTCGACCTCGTGGCGCAGTCCTGTGGCCGCCATCATCAGTACCCGGATGGATTCATGCTGTTCATGGGCACGCTGTTCGCCCCGACCGAGGACCGCGACCACCCAGGAGAAGGCTTCACCCACAAGATCGGCGACGTTGTCACCATCTCAAATGCTGAATTGGGATCGCTCGCCAATACGGTCAGGTTGTCGACCGAATGCCCGCCATGGAACTTCG
>JABIPG010000118.1 GCA_018698795.1 Rhodospirillaceae bacterium | reverse complement strand
CTCTGCCAACGGAAGTCTGGCGGCATCTGCCGCAGCGATGACGGCGCCGAAGCGTCTTGCGATATCGAGCCGTGTCACCATGAGACGGGTCGCGCCGACTTGCGCATAAATGCAGGCCATGTCAGCGCTCTCCACAGCGTCGCCGCCGGCTGGCAGCACAAGTACGGCTTCACCGTCGGCGGCATCGATGATACGTGCCAGATAGTCCATGTCGTGATCGTTGTAAGGGTTGGTACCAGCTGTATCGAAAACCAATCGAGCGGGCTGGTCGCGGTTCTCACGGACGAGTGTGTGTACGGCATCGGGGTCAGGCGCTGTCGTCAATTCAAGGCCCATGATCCGCGTGAAGGCCGCCAATTGCTCGACACCGCCGGCTCGTTTGACGTCGGTCGTTACCGGCAGCACCGGTTGTTTAGCCATGTGCGCTCGGGCGCAAATTTTCGCTGCTGTGATGGTCTTGCCGGCACCGGGGGGGCCGATTAAGACCAACGGAGGCATGCCGCTGGAGAACGGCTCTAAGGGTGCGAAACCGAGTTGGCGTTCAAGCGCTTGGGTCAAGGCGGCGACCGCTGTGGTGGACTCCGTCTCGTCACTGAGTTCTGCCAGGCGAGCGGCGGTGGCCGAGGGCACGCCGTGTGAAACAAGCGCTTGGCGCAGGAACGCCGCCATCTCGTGATCATCTTCTCCTACCTTGGGACCGGCAATGTCGCGATCTTCGTTGGCGGGCTCGGACGGCTCGGTCGCGGCGACGAGAACGGCGTGGCCATCATCGCCCTGGAACGATGACACGATGACAGCGTTACTGCCCAAGGTGTCGCGAACCATGTCCATGGCGGCGGCGGTGGTTTCGGCTGTGAATGTTTTGACGCGCATCGTGTGTTGCCTGGCCTAGACCTGTCCGACGGTCTTGATTTTGGCTTTTGGGTGAACTTCGTTCTGCGACATGACCACCGTCATCGGGCGGAAGCGTTCAACAATAGAGCGCACGAACGGGCGAATGCCGGGGCTGGTCAACAATACCGGCGCCTCACCCACCATCGCTTGGCGCTCAAAGGTGTTGCGCAACACGGTGATGAATTCCTGCAGGCGGCTCGGTTGCATGCTCAACTGTCGGTCTTCGCCCTGACCGACGAGGCTTTCGGCGAAGGCCTGCTCCCATTGCGGGGACAGCGTGATCATCGGAATAACACCTTGGTCTGAGGTGTTTTGGTCGCTGATTTGGCGCGCCAGTCGGGCGCGCACATGTTCGGTGATGGTCATGACGTTGCGCGAATGGCCGCAAGCCTCGGCAACACCTTCGAGGATGGTCGGCAGATCACGGATTGAAATGCGCTCGGCCAGAAGGTTTTGCAAAATGCGTTGTAGGCCGCCGAGTGAGATTTGGGCCGGGATCAGATCACCGATCAGGGCCTGATGCTCTTTCTCCAACTCGTCGAGTAGTTTTTGGGTTTCTGCGTAGGACAGAAGCTCCGCCATGTTGTCTTTGATCACTTCGGTGATGTGGGTGGTGATCACGGTGGCGGGGTCGACAACCGTGTAGCCTCTGAACAGAGCTTCCTCGCGGTTGGCATCCTCAATCCACATGGCGGGCAGACCAAACGTCGGCTCCATGGTCTTTTCGCCGGGCAGGCTGATGTCTTCGCCGCGCGGATCCATGACCAGCATCATGTTGGGACGCAGGTCGCCGCGACCGGACTCTATCTCCTTGACCCGGACGATATAGGTGTTGGCCGGCAGTTGCATGTTGTCCTGGATGCGGACACTGGGCATGACGAAACCGACATCGGCGGCCATTTGTCGCCGGAGCGCCTTGATCTGGTCAGTCAACCGCTGGCCTTCCCTAGGCGCGCTGATCAACGATAAAAGGCCGTAGCCCAATTCCAGCCGCAAATAATCGATCCGGAGTGCAGTTGATATGGGCTCCTCCGCCAGTCCGGCAGGATCGACGGTTTGCTCTTCCTCTTCCAGCAAGAGTTTCTCTTCCGTTTGCCGATTGCGGGCATGCACGAAAAAAGCGCCGATGCCGCAGGCGCTGGCCAAGATCATGAACGGAAAGACGGGCACGCCGGGAACGATGGCGAGGCCGGTCAGCAAAAACGCCACCAGGCCAAGGGACCTGGGCTGGCTGCCCATTTGACGAACCAGTGCGGCTTCCGTGCTGCCGGCAACACCGGCCTTGGTGACCATCATACCGGCGGAGGTGGAGACGATCAGCGCTGGTATCTGCGAGACCAGGCCGTCACCGACGGTCAAACGGGTGTAAGCATCCGCGGCTTCGGCGAAGGATAGATCGTTCTGCGCG
>JABIPG010000027.1 GCA_018698795.1 Rhodospirillaceae bacterium | reverse complement strand
TTGGTCAACACATAGTCGATACGCCCGCCAGCCGTGGCCTGACGCAGGTCCGCCAACGGCAGCGGTACAATCTCGAAATGTTTGCCAGGAATAGCCGCCGACAGATAGTCGGCGGTCGCGGTCCAAGAACGTTCTACATGCGCCGCGCCCCGGAAGGCGAGCACGCCGATGAGGACCCGTTCCGATGCCTCAGCCATCCGTGCGGCAGGCAGCCATAGCCCCCAAGCCACACAGAGAACGGCGACGATACAACTCTTGCTCCTGCCCATGGTGACAGTCATAGCGTCATTTCGGGTCGTGACGGAAGCCCTATTGGACGGTGAACGACCAATGTAAGCGTTTGTCGCCCCATCTTCGTGCAGGACGAACATGGATGACTCCGCTATGGTTCACGCAGAATCTGTCACCCAAAAAGCCCCGTTATCCAAAAAGGCTTGGCACTCGAGAAGGAAAGACACAACGACATGACGGAAGCACGTCTGAAAGCGGAGATTTGGATACGCGCACAAATTCGGATGTGCGACCAGGCCCTGCTGCCGGCCGTCATCCGCCGCAAGGGAGACCCCGATGCCGGGGCCATTTTAATCAAGCTCGACCGCTTGGACGGCACTTGTTTCGTGCTCTCTCAGGTACGAGATATGGAGGGCCGCCTGACGTGGATGCGCGCTACCGGTGAAGACCCCGCCCCAGACATGGATGGCGAAGCCTACATTGCCCGGCAATTGAAGTTCGATCCTGATATTTGGGTGTTGGAAATCGAAGACCCAGCAGGCCGGTTTGAGATCAGCGGGAACGCTTTTTAGGGATCAGCTGACGAACAACGCCCCCTGCTTCTGCTTTGGGCAGGCACCCTCGATCAGGGTTTTGCCGTGGAAGTTCAAGTTGATCCAGACGAGGACGTCATCCGTCCAGTTTTCGACCATCTGATTCGCCGATGGGCAGGCAAGCTTCATATAGGAATAGCGGATGCGATTGTTGCGGCTTTCAATCACTGTTGCATGCGGTACCACCGAGACATGTACATCGACAACAATTCGCTTGTCGTCAACAATCCGCACACCCTGATATTCCCACACGCCATTCGGCGGGTTGTCACTGTAATATGCGTCCAGTGCAATTGCTGCCGTCCGCATAGCATCTTCCGAGGGACCGGTGATGGCCATGGTCATCAACGCGGCGATCAACCCGGCCGGTATGGCCATTGTGAACCCCAAACCGATGATTTTGCGGCGGTGACGGTGGTAAAAATCAATGATCGACATTTCCGTTCTCCTTTCGGCGGTTCCGCTGCCTTAGCCTGTTCGCTTTCTGCGTTGTGGCCTTAGGCCGGAAACTTTGCGCCCCGCCGTTTCCAGCGGTTTGCCTTTATCGAGGATCGCGAACCAATTCGTCATTCGTGACCTTCAACGCCAACGTAGTCGAAATTTCGCCAACGCGCTGTGATCGCCATCACGCCGGTTTTGCATGATCGCATAACGCCGCATATGATCCCCGGCAACGAATTTACGCGATCAATCACGGGAGCACACGATGTCAGACGTCACCACATCCGCCGACCTGCCGACCATCGGTTTCGGTTTGTTTTTTGAAGATTACTCAGTCGGCCAGCGATTCCGCACCATCGCACGCACCCTTACCGAGCCCGATATTGTCAATTTCATTGGTGTTACCGGCATGACTGAAGTGCTGTTCACCGACCTCACCTATAAAAAAGGCGTTGGCGAGGCCGGGCGCGTGGCACCGGCAGCACTAAGTTACACGTTGATGGAGGGCCTGCTCTGCCAAACCGTCATTCAAGGAACCGGTTTGGCCCTGTTGGAACTTCACAAGAAAATTTTGGCGCCCGTCGTCGCTGGCGACACTCTGCATCTGGAAGTCGAGATTTTGGAAGCCCGCCCCACGTCAAAGAGCGGGCGCGGTATCGTCAAAGCGCGCCATGATATCGTCAACCAAAAGGGTGTTACCGTGATCAGCTATGAAGCAACACGCATGGTGTTGGCGCGCGATGGCTAACCGCTCAAGCCTCATCCTTATTGACTGACGCCTGTGCATCGGACGCGGGTTCGCTCCCGGGTTGCTGTTCCGCCTTGGTTTCCAGCGGTTCAGCGGCGCTGTCATTGGCCTTCATCGCATCGCGCCGGGCGCGCCAATTTGTGACGATTTTCATGAGCGTGAAAAGCACGGCCTCACTCCCCAAATATGGCGCGGCGCCGGCCCCAAATATCGCACAGCGCCGGCTCAGCGCGCCGTCTACTCGGTCCGCTGGATCAGATGATAACCGAAATCCGTTTCAATGGGACCGGAAACCTCACCGATTTCGAGGCCGAAGGCGGCGGTTTCAAATTCCGGCACCATGGCGCCGCGGCCAAAGCTACCAAGATCGCCACCACGCGCACCCGACGGGCATTCAGAATTTGACCGTGCCAGTTCGGCGAAATCGCCACCATCATCCAACTGTGTTTTCAGCGCTTCAATTTCCTTTAGAGCTTCATCCTTGCCACGGCCATCGGCGGAACGAAGAATATGGGCTGCGCGAACTTGATCGGTCATGTCTGTAATCTCCTGCGTTGGCATCGAATTTTGTGGCGCTCTTAGACCATGTCAATATCGGGGCGGCAAGGCAAAATACCCTAGCGCCGCCACGTCTCGGGCGGCGGGAAACGCCCTTTCCACAAGCCTTCGTTGAGCACTTGCGCCCCTCGTTGCGCGCGCCGGTAGTTGGAGTTTGCTGACGGCCCGGCGACGGCACGCCCGGTCAACAAAAGCTGCTCATTCACCGCGACGGGGCCAATCATGCAAGTTGCCGTGGGCGGTTTTGCCGTATCCTTGAACTGACAGGTTACGGTCTGACCGCGAATCAGATCGGCTAGCGCCTTGCTGGCCAAACGCCCGCAAGCGTAGGGCTTACCCCGTTTGGTATGGCATTCTAGTTCCAATGGCGGCGCCAAGATATCCGCGAGCCGGACGATGCGTCCAGCGACCTTAAGGGTCTGGCCGTCAACGACAACGGCATGCCCTGAAACCGAGCCCTCATCTGCAAGGCCCGGCGCGGGTGCGGTTGTCAACAGCAAGGCAACGAAAACAATGATACGCATGCCACAACCCTAACACGCGCCCACGCCACCGTCAGGGGCCTTTCTCCGACTGGGGGGGCATGGTAGGAAAACCGACATTGGGGAGGAGCGGATATGACCAATAAAATCACTTTGGAGATCACGGACCGGCAACCGTTCGCGGATGGCATGGCTTTTGGCGACGTGGGCGCCTATGAGCGAATCAAGGGCCGGGCGCACTATGCGGTCGATCCCGATGCACCGGCGCAGGCCGGTATCGTCGATCTCGACAAAGCACCGCGCAATACCGATGGGCTGGTTGAATTCAGCGCTGATGTGATGATCCTGACGCCGGTCGATCCAAAAAAAGGCAATCGCCGGATATTCTACGACTGGGGCAATCGGGGAAATATTCGCGCGCTGCAATTCTTCAACGATGCACAAGGCAGCAACGATCCATTGGTGCCCGAGCACGCCGGCAACGGGTTCTTTTTCCGGCGTGGCTATTCGGTCGTCTTCAGTGCCTGGCAGGGTGATCTACTACCCGGTGATGGGCGTTTCTTGCTCGATCTTCCCATCGCCACCGACAACGGCAACCCGATCACCGGCTTGGTGCGGTCCGAGTTCATTTTGGAGTCTCCCGGAGTCACCACGCAGCCGTTATCGGGTTGGTCCAACACGCGTAGCTACCCCACCGCTTCCCTCGACACCTCCAAAGCTCAATTGACCCGGCGCCCCTATGCCGATGCGCCGCGTGAGGCCATCCCCACCGATCAGTGGATGTTTGCCCGCAACGAAGGCGGCATCGGGCTGGACGGCGTTGCCAAACAAACCGCCATCGTGCCGTCCGAGACCAACATCTTCCTGCCCGCAGGCTTCGAGCCCGGCGTGATCTATGAACTCGTCTATACTGGTCGTGATCCGTTGGTGCTGGGGCTTGGACATACAGCGGTGCGCGATTTGATCGGTTTTCTTAAACACGATTCCACTGACGCCAATCCTCTGGCCGGCACCGAAAAAGCCTATGGCTGGGGCCGTTCGCAGACCGGGCGCGCCATCCGTGATTTCATCCACAACGGCTACAATGCCGATGCCAACGGTCGCCAGGTGTTCGACGGGCTTTTGCCGCACGTCTCGGGCGGCGGCTTGATGTGGATGAACCACCGCTTCGCTAACGCGGTCTCACCGGCTGGCCAGGAACACGAAGTGCATGACAACTGCGCCGATCGCTTCCCGTTCTCCTACACCGAGACCACCGACCATCTGACCGGCAAAACGGACGCCATCTTAAAGCGCCCCGATACCGACCCGCTGGTGATCCACACCCAAACCGCTACTGAGTACTGGCAACGGCGCGGCTCGCTGGTTCACACGGATACTCAAGGCAATGACCTGGAACAGCCCGATAGCGTGCGCATCTACATCTGGGGCAGTTCTGAGCACTACGCCGACCCGATGCTTAGAATACCGAACAAAGGCCCGTGCCAGAATTTCTCCAATGTCGTCCGCACATCGATGCTGTTTCGTGCCGCGCTCGACAATCTGGATCGCTGGGCCACGGATGGCACACCACCGCCTGATAGCCGACACCCCAAGCGCGCCGACGGCACGCTGTTGAGTGGTGCGGAATGGCGCGCGCAGTTCCCGGCTATTCCAGGCGTCATGCTGCCGCATGGGCCGGCAACGCTGGAGCTTTACGATTTCGGATCGGATTTCGAAAACGGCCTACTCAACAAAGAGCCTCCTGAGCTTGCCGATGCGAAAGGTTACCCGACCATGGTGTTGGCCACCGACGAAGACGGCAACGACTTGGGCTGCGTCCGCGCACCCATGGTCACCGCACCGCTCGCGACCTACACAGGCTGGAACTTGCGCGATCGTGGACAAGGTTTCGGCGCCAAGCACAAGTTCACCGGCTCCACCTTGCCATTGCCCGAAACACCTGAAGAGCGGCAAGTGACGGGCGATCCCAGACGCTCGATCCTGGAGCGCTACGGCAACAAAGCCGGCTACGTGGCAGCCATTCGCACGGCCGCCGAAAAGCTGGTCGACGAGGGGCTGATGCTGGAAGAAGACGTAGAGCGCTGTGCCGCCTGGGCTGAGGACTGGGACCGCGAACGCCATGGCATTCGGTTGCCGTAAGCTTTCGAGGCTTAGCTGAAACTATCTTCCTCTGCGCCGCGCTGGAGCCTCTTGGCAGCAGCGATACGTTGGCGGCGGCGTAAGTACGCAGCGGTCCAAACATAGCCGAGCCAGCCGCCGATCACTGCCCACGGCGCACACCCGATCAGCATCGGCACGCCGTAGAGATCGAATAGGTTTAAGGTTTGTTGCCAAAACCCACTAATACCGGAGGCCTCAACAGCCAACGCCGCCATCAACTCGTTCGAAAAATCCTCGTAGCCGGGCAGCGATTCGCTATGCCCCATCATAATTCGCCCGGTGATCAGAAACGCGAAATACAGCGGCACCAACGTGAACACGTTAGACAACCATACCCAGGCCAGAGCGACGATCAGGTTGAAGTTCCACTTCGGCATCAAAGCCTTGACCAGCGTCCAAATGGCCAAAACGATTGGGATTTGAATACCCACCGTCGGCGTCAAGCCGAACGCTACGCCCACCAAAACGCCGCGCGCCGTAAACTCGGGGTCGTGGCGGGTGCGCAGGATGGGCACCACCAATCGATAGCGCATTAACCGCAAAAACCGTGCCCAAGCCGAATGGCCGTCCTGGTCCGTTTCCATCGATACCGGTGTTTTGTCTTCACCCGCCATGCGGTTTCGTCTTTCCGATTAGCAATTCCCACCCCAACATTTACCCTGGATTCTCGGCTACGGGAAGTCGCCATTTACGCGATTTGCCGCAGCCGGTCATTGGCCTTATTCTCGCCCCATGGACAGCACTGCCATCGCCTTCGCCGCCTCCGACCAACCTGAAGCTCAGGCGGCGCTCGCGCGGCTGGAGGCCCGCTACGGCAACACGGCACCCGAACAGGCAGATGTCATCGTGGCGCTCGGTGGTGATGGCTTTATCCTACATACCTTGCACGCACACATGGCCATGGAAACAGCCATTTATGGCATGAACCGGGGCTCCGTCGGGTTTCTCATGAACACCTACGACGAGGACGACCTCCCGGCCCGCCTGGCGCGTGCCCACACCACCACCTTGCACCCACTACGCATGGCGGCTACCGACATCAACGGCCAGAAACACGAAGCGCTGGCCATCAACGAGGTGTCGCTGATCCGCCAGGCCAGGCACGCGGCAAAGATCAAAATCCTCGTTGATGGCGTGGCGCGCATGGAGGAAATGATCTGCGATGGCGTGTTGGTTGCAACGCCCGCCGGGTCAACCGCCTATAACCTTTCCGCCGCCGGACCGATTATCCCGTTGGAATCTGAGATCCTGGCACTGACCCCGATTAGTGCATTTCGTCCCAGGCGCTGGCGCGGCGCACTGCTGCCAGCGAAGGCGGCTGTGGAGTTTGTTATCCGCGATGCCGATTTCCGCACCGTCAGCGCCACTGCCGACTTTCACGAAGTCCGCGACGTGGCCCGCGTCACCATCTCCGAAGACCGCAGCGTCTCCCTCAATTTGCTGTTCGACCCCGAACACAACCTTGAGGAACGAATCATCAAGGAGCAGTTCGAGCCTTGAGCCAAACGGACGAAACGTTCAAGCGCTGGCTCGTGCTGGTGGCGTTGAGCCTTGCGCTGGGTACGATTGGCGGCATGGTGTTCCAGTGGCTGAGAATGCCGCTGGCGTGGATGATCGGCTCAATGATTTTCGCCACCATCGCCGCCCTTTCTGGCGTGCCCGTGCGCGGATCCAAGCACCTTAGGACCTTCATGGTCCCGGTATTGGGCATCATGCTCGGCAGCGCGTTTACCCCCGAAACCCTGAGCCAGGTACACCGCTGGATTCCCTCCGTCCTAAGCATGCTGGTATTCGTTGCCATCGTCATCGCCGTCGTCGCCACCTACCTACACAAAGTGATGAAGTTCGGCCCCGTATCAGCTTACTTCTCGGCCACGCCCGGCGGACTAGCGACCATGGCGACCATCGGCATGGAATGGGGCGGCGACGAGCGGCGCATCGGCCTGACGCACTCCATCCGCATTTTACTCACCGTGCTGATCATTCCGTTTTACTTCAAAATCTTCGAAGGTTACGAACCGGGTGGGCTGGAAACACTGGGTTCGATGATTGATCTGTCGGTCGGTGACGGCCTGATCCTCGCCGCCTGCGGACTTGGTTTCCCGTTGTTTAAAATTTTGAAATTGCCATCCGCACAAATCCTCGGCCCCATGTGCATCAGCGCCATCGTCCATGGGGCGGGCCTGACCGAAGCCAAGCCGCCGGTGGAACTCGTCAACTTGGCCCAATTGGTGATCGGTACCGGCATCGGCGCACGCTTTGCCGGTGTTTCCGTCACGCGTCTTTACGGTGTCATCGCCGCCGCCGCGGTCAGCACCACGTTCATGGTGACGCTCGCCGCCGCCGCAGCCATGGGGTTGAGCGAGCTCACCGGCCTGCCGTTCCAAGCGATCTGGCTGGCGTTCGCGCCCGGTGGCGTCGCGGAAATGACGCTGATTAGCCTCGCCATGGGCATCGATGTGGCGTTCGTTTCCACCCACCATGTCATTCGCGTGGTGTTCATGGTCATCGCCGCACCGTTCGTTTTCATGATTTTGCGCAAATATTTCGGCATCACCGAAGACCCATCAGAGCATGGGTTTTGAAGCCAACCGGCCCATCTTTCTAGCGGCCTAGTCATCAATGCGGCGCTTACGCCGCGCCAGCATCATCCAGATACCCTTCAACCAGCGTATAGACCGCCTCGGCGTCGGCTTCGTCGCCGGTGAACACGAGGTTCGAAGTCTCGCCATATATGTTCATCACATAGCCGCGCGCACCGCAGACCGTTTCCAGCGCCGCCATGAACGGCACGATGACCTGGTCGTTAAGGCTTTCGACGTCGGGGCAAGTTTCCATGCGCTGCGCCAGATCGCGCATCAGTTGATCGGCGTCACCGCCGCCTTTCTTGGGGGATTTACGTTTGGCCATGGGAATCCTTTATGCGTCGAGGTGTTTTTAAGTGTGGTGATGGTTTACGCGTGTCCGGCTTCGTCGGAAAGCATGGCCGGGTCGATGCCAATTTTAGCCATAGCGCGTTCCCATTTGGCGTCCAGATCTTCGCCGAACAACAGGTCGTCGTCGGCCGAAACATTGAGCCAGCCATTATGGAGAATTTCCGAATCCAACTGTCCTGGGCCCCAGCCTGCATAGCCGAGCGCCAGCAAGCAATTGCGCGGGCCAGCGCCATCGGCAATGGCCCGCAGGATATCCACCGTGGCCGTCAGCGCGACTTGGTCATCCACCACCATCGAAGCGTCTTGCAGATAGTCAGGTGAGTGCAGCACGAAACCCCGCGCCTGCTCCACCGGACCGCCGAACAAGACGCGGATTTCGTCGCCATCATCGGGAGTGTCGATTTCCAGTTGCTCCAGCATTTCCGGAAAGGTCATGGAATCGATCGGTCGGTTGACCACAAGGCCCATGGCGCCGTCTTCGTTGTGGGCGCACATGTAAATGACAGCTTTCTCAAACCGTGGGTCGGTCATGCCCGGCATGGCCACCAACAACTGCCCGGAGAGATAAGCGTTCTCCGCGTTTTCAGGTTCCATGATTTCGGTCAGATCGGCCATATTTGCATTCGCTCCAGCCCTTACGTAGGCAGTCCTTCCGTACAGCGCAAGATGCATCTGATTCGCCCGGATTATGGCACATTCCACGATGCCCTCAAAGCGCGACAGGGTAAGGAATCTCTCTGCTCACCGCCTCCTCACTCGCCGTCAACTGTGCGTGATGAGGTCTGGAATGCGTGAAATGGCGGCTATTCCGGCGTATATACGCAATCATGATGACCTTTTCACGCCTTTGGGCCCTGGCGGCCCTCGCATTTGTGACGTTCAGCGGCACCAGTTTTGCCGCGCCCGACGCATCAAACTGGATCGAGACCGAACAGACCCGCGTGCGCCTGTTAGCTGCCCAACCGGCGCTGGGCACGGGCGATGTACAGTTGGGGTTGCAGTTCGAATTGCAGCCGGGATGGAAAATTTATTGGCGCAGCCCGGGTGATGCCGGCTTCCCGCCGCGTCTCGATTGGAAAGGCTCCACCAACTTAGCAACCGCCACCGTGCATTGGCCGACACCGACGCGGTTTTCGGTGCTTGGGCTAGAGACGCTTGGTTACAAAAAACACGTCGTGCTGCCGATCACTGCCAAGCCGGCCAACGCCGGCGATGAACTCGACCTCAAGGCGCAGCTCCGTTATCTGGTCTGTGACGAGATATGCATTCCGTACGAGACCAACCTCTCGCTGGCACTGCCGAGCGGCCCAGCCACACCCGGCCCGCACGCCCACACCATCAATCGCTACGCCGCCAGCGTGCCCGGTGATGGGCGCACACATGGGCTAGAGATCACCAAGCTCGATACCTGGAACATCGGCAAGAGCGCCATGCTGCGGATATCGGCTCGCGCTACTGCAGCCTTCACGGCCCCCGACGTGTTCATGGAAGGGCCCCCGGGGCTGGCCTACGCCAAGCCGTTAGTGCGCTTGTCGGATGACGGTAAAGAAGCGGTGCTTGATGTCCGGGTGGATGGGGTTGATTTCTTGGAAGACGCCGTCGGCAAAACACTGGCGGCGCGAGATTTCACCGCAACACTGGTCGATGGCGGGCGCGCCGCCGAGGCGGTACTGACGGCCACCGAAACCGCACCTGCTCAAACACTCGGGCAGCCCTTGGCATCGAGCATTCCCGTATCTGAAGCGGCGATGCCGTCACTAGCGCTGATGCTTGTGTTCGCCATCATCGGCGGACTGATCCTCAACCTGATGCCCTGCGTATTACCGGTGCTGTCGTTGAAAATGTTGTCGCTGGTCAAGCATGGCGGCGGCAACCCGCGCGACGTGCGGATGGGTTTCCTGGCCTCTGCGGCAGGCATTGTATCGACCTTCCTAGTGCTCGCCGTTTCCCTGGCTGCACTCAGGTCCGGCGGCGCGGCGATCGGCTGGGGGATACAGTTCCAGCAGCCGTGGTTCCTGACGCTGTTGGTGTTGCTGGTAACAATTTTCGCCTGCAATCTTTGGGGCTTCTTCGAGGTTCGGTTGCCCGGCATCATCAGCGATATGGGCGAGCACACCGCCCATGTGCACGGGCTGGGCGGGCATTTCCTGCAAGGCGCGTTCGCGACCTTGCTGGCGACGCCCTGCACGGCACCGTTTTTGGGCACAGCGGTGGGCTTCGCGCTGGCCGGTTCGGTTGTCGATATTGTGGCGGTGTTTGCCGCACTGGGCGTCGGGCTGTCGTTGCCTTACTTGGCCGTTGCCGCCATGCCGGGGCTGGCGACCTGGTTGCCGCGGCCCGGATCGTGGATGGTGAAATTGAAAGCCGTGCTTGGTTTGCTTTTAGCCGGCACGGGTGTGTGGCTGTTGTATGTGCTGGCCGGTGTCGCCGGCGAGACCGGATCGATCGTGGTCGGTGTCGCCGCCGTGGTCACCGCCGGCGTGCTGTTTACGGCGCACCGCACCGGCGGTCTTGGGCTCCGTCTCTCAGCGCCGGGTATGTCCGTGCTGGCTGCCATTGCCCTGTCGGCGCCGCTGTGGGCGCCGGTGGATGCAAAAACCGGTGGCGGTCCTGGTGAGAGTGCAGCACTGAAGGCGATCTGGAAGCCCTTCGACCCGGCGGCAATTCCGGGTTTGGTGCAGGCCGGCAAGACGGTGTTCGTCGATGTTACGGCGGATTGGTGCATCACCTGTCAGGTTAACAAAGGCGTGGTGATGGAGCGTCGGGCGGTCCTGGGCAAGCTGGGGAGCGAAAACGTCATCGCCATGCAGGCAGACTGGACGCGCCCCGATGACGGCATCGCACGCTACCTTGCCAGCTTCGGGCGCTTCGGCATCCCGTTCAATGTCGTCTACGGCCCGAAAGCGCCGCAAGGAATTGTGCTGCCGGAGCTGCTGACGGAATCGGCAGTTCTGGGCGGTTTCGACGGTGCGGGCACGCCGGCAGCACTGGCGAAACGAAAATAGACTGAATAAGACTGGAAACCCGCGCCGAAATGACTATCTCTGTCGGTACGGAATTAACACTTTACCCGGAGGGGGAGACCACATGACGATTTCCACAGGCGACACCATTCCATCCGTTGATTTGGCCACCATGAGCGCCGAAGGCCCGTCGGGCGTTTCCACGGACGACATCTTCAAAGGCAAAAAAGTTGCCATTTTCGGCGTTCCCGGCGCTTTCACGCCGACCTGTTCGGCCAAGCACCTGCCCGGCTTCGTGCAGCATGCCGATGCCATCAAAGCCAAAGGCATCGACACCATTGCCTGCATTTCGGTCAATGACGCGTTTGTCATGGGGGCCTGGGGCCAAGACCAGAACGTCGGTGACAAGGTAATGATGCTGGCCGACGGTTCCGCCAAGTTCGCCGAGGCAGCCGGCCTCGTGCTCGACCTCACCGACAAAGGATTGGGCGTACGCAACCAGCGTTTCTCAATGGTCGTCGATGACGGCGTCGTGCAATCGATCAACGTCGATGAAGGCGGTTTCGAAAAAACCAGTGCCGAGCAGATGCTCTCCGATCTCAGCTAAGCACTGAGCCAAGCGATTTTACGGACGGGCGCCGGTATCATCGGCGCCCGTTTTGTATGCCGCCGTTTTGTATGTCGTCATGGCCGCCGCGCCTTCAGATTCGAGCCAAGCGCGGAACGCCTGCACGGCATCTTGCCCCGTGCGGTTCATCCGCGTAACGGTGTAGTAATCCAGGTTGAACGGCACTTCGGTTTCCGGGAACAAACGCACCAAGCGGCCCGATTGGACATCGTCCCAGACATGAGCACGCCGCCCAAGCGCAATCCCCTGCCCCTCAAATGCGGCCTGCAAGGCCGTGTTGGAATCGGGGAAGTGAATGCCTTCGCTAAGGGCCGGCATAAACACATCCTCCGCCACGCCGACATGACGGAACCAGAACTCCCACGACGGCGTCATAATCTCCTCATGGCGCAACAACAACGGAAACCGGCAAAGATCGACCGGCGTTTCCGGTGTGCCGTGCTCTTCCAAAAACCTTGGCCGGCAAACTGGAAAAACGGTTTCGTCCATGAAGAACCGGCAGTCCATCCCCGGATACGTGCCATCCCCCATGTGCACCGCCAGATCCACTTCACGCCCCGTCAGGTCAGCCAGTTCATGCGCACTGGTCAACATCCAGACATCGATTTCCGGATGAAGGGCGCGAAACGCCGGTAGCCTCGGTACCAGCCACTTCACTGCGAAAGACGGCAATACCTCGACCCGAAGCGCTGCGGGCGCACCCGCCGATGTCAGCTCGTCCAGCGTCTGCTCCAGGCGGGTGAAGAAATCGCGCATCACCGGCGCCAGCGCCGAGCCCGCCGATGTCAGCTCCAATCGCCTGACATGGCGCTCGAACAGCTTCAGCCCCCATAAATCTTCCAGGTGGCGGATCTGATGGCTGACCGCGCTTTGCGTGATGTTCAACTCCGCCGCCGCGCGGGTGAAACTCAGGTGCCGCGCCGCCACTTCCAGGGCCCTCATAGCCGCCACCGGGGCCACATGATGTCGCATGCTATGACTCCATGCATGAGTGTTTACTCATGTATCATATGATGAAGATTCCTTTGAAGTCCACTGAAAAACCGCATATTTCTGGGCCAACGAAACACATCACTCCCACCTACACATGAGGAGAATTTAATGTTCAACTTCTTTGCCAAAAACCGCCGCCCGAACTGGTATCCTAATGCGCGCATCCTGCGAGACCGCTGGGGCACGCCGATGAGCTCGACCATACCGGCAGCTGAGTTTCGCCCCACTGCCGAGGCGCCGGACAGTGTCGTCAATCACATGCGCTGGTCCCTGGGTCTGATGTAAACCGTCCGGCAGTCGCGACATGGCGCACGAGAATAAAGTTCTCAGATCAATCGAAACCCCAGACGGCAGCCTGTGCGTGGATATATTTCAGCGACCGGGCGGGGATTTCGGTTACCAATCCTACCGCCGCGATGCGGAGACCGGCCACGGCTGGTTTCCCATTGGTAATTTTGATCGGCTGAAATTCGATGCTGAGGACGCCGCCTTGACTGATGCGTGCGAGCGCATCGAATGGCTGACCGACCAAATCTGACCGCGGTATTTTCCGCCTTCACTTGAGCCTTCACCGTTTTTTTGGCAAACCTTAGCTCATGCAACGCGAGTTGAACTCACCTGGGTTTCCGAACGGCATCAAGATGAAGCATGTCATGCGTGTAGCTCTCATCGTGCTTACAGCTATGCTTGCTGGTCCGACGCCAGCACACGGCGCCGACTTGTTGAGCTTGTATATGAGCGAGATACCCGGCCAAACGATGCAGAATGAAGATGAGCCAGGAACCGCGCTGGAAATAGTCCGTGTTGCGGCGAAACATACAGGCTTCAAACTCAACGAAGCTTTCGTCCCGTGGACACGAGCCGTTGCGAAGACGGCAAAAGATGCCAACGCCATCATCATACCGTTCGCTCGCACGCCGAAACGCGAGCGCAACTACACCTGGATCATGGAACTTTATTCTCTGCAATTCGGTTTCGTCTCGCTGGACATGCCGGTGAACGACAAGGCTGCGGCGCGCCGCCTCAAACGTGTTGGCGTGTGGCGCGGCTCATCGATGGAAGAGGAATTGCAAAGCGACGGGTTCAAGAATTTGAACGCCGTTTCCAATGACCGTGCGCTGACGAGGATGCTCGTCGCGGGACGGCTGCAAGCTTGGTACGGGTCGCTCAGCGAGGCCGCGTACATGTTTCGCGGAATCGAACAGATCAACCGCCGGCGCATCCGCTTCGGCACACCGACCAAATCCATCCGCATTTGGCTTGCCGGCGGATTGGAGATGCCCAAGGCCACGGTGGAAAGACTACGTAACGCTGTGCAAACCATGCACGACGACGGCACCGTACAATCGATCATAGAGCGCTACGGCATCAATTAGGCAACAAAAGCGGCACTGTCGCTGAGAGCCACCGCTGCGCCGCGTAGCGAGGGTTTAATCATCGGACCTTTCGTTCAGTCCTTTTCTCGTTCATCGGCGGGACGACGAGCCTTTGCGAAAAAACATCCCCTTGCTGCCGGCAATCCGTCGGTGGAACAAAAAACACGCAAACAGGAAGGTAAATCCGATAAGGCCCAACAACCGCATGCTCAAGACGTAGCTCCAAACCATCATCGCCGCACCGACCCAGTAGCCTTGAAGCAATCCACGCTCGTATTCCAAAATCGCCGCTGGTTTTGGCTGGCGCTTTCGGATTCGCATGATCAAAAATGATTCCGCCGACAAGTTGTCCCGTCCAGGAAAAGACGCAGGTGCGCCGTCATCAACATCCGCCGGTTTAAACGCGAAAAACTGTCGGCTCGACGACGAAAAGACCAAAACCGCCGTAACAACGACAGGGTGGATCACCGCCAAGACCAGAACCGGCCAATCCCCGTCGGTGGTTTTGGGCGTCACATAGACAGCCAAATAATTCGTCCAGGCGTAGGCCATCCACAGGCCTCTGATAAAATACCATCGAAAGAAAAACCCGAAGATCACCGGCGATGCCAGAACGACAGGGATTACTCCATCGATTTTCCTCATGTCCGCGTAAGTCGTCGCGCCGAGGAAAAACAAATCATCGGCGCTGAAGTGCGCCGCCAACACCGCCACACCGGCGAGCAGAAACATGCACAGCTCGACCGCATAGAGCGCGTACAACGGCCAAAACTGTTTAATAGTACGTAACAACGTCTATTCCCGTCGAGGTGCAGTGACTTCGGTCGTCACTCTGCCGCCGCGTTTCCGGCCACCGGCGACGACCAATCCGGCGCATCCCCACCCAGCACAGGCGTTGTCCGTTGCCAGCGAGGCTGCGTCTCCGATAGTTGCAGAACAGGCCCCAGGTGCCGGAGCGGCCCGGCGGCTGTTTCGGAGTGAACACGCAAGCTATCAAGCTCCGCCGGCGATAGGCCCACGTCGTCATTTTCATAACCGACTTTGCCCTGGCGATAGATGAACATACCCGATTGGCAAAGCGATACCCGCACAAGATAACTGCCCCCCTCCTGGGCGCGTTTGGCCAAGGCCAACAGCACGCCGTAAGCCGCAAGGTATCCGGTCGTGTAGTCGGTCGCCGCCGCCGGCAGCAAACCGGGCCGATCAGGCAACCCTTCGTGACAAATACCTGTCACAGTCTGTGCCACTTGCTCCCATCCGGCGCGATGGCTCAGCGGACCATCGGCACCAAAGCAACTGATGGACGTGCAGATAATACCGGGTCGCTCGCGGGCCAAGTCTTCGGGGCCAAAGCCCAGTTTCTCCATGACGCCCGGCCTATAGCCTTGCGAGAACACATCGGCGCCGCGCACCAGCGCCTTCAGTTGCGCCGCACCGTCCGCGCTTGCAAGGTCGAGATAACAACTACGTTTGCCGTGGCTGGTGTCAATGACGTGTTCGGGGATTTGCGGCAAGCCTTCGGCAGTAACCATCATCACCTCGGCGCCGTGTTCCGCCAGCGTACGCGCCGCGATGGGGCCGGCGAGAATGCGCGTCAGGTCCAACGCACGAATGCCACTCAATGGGCGCTCACCCGCGGGCATTGGCTCGGGTTCGCTGTCGCCGATTTTAATGATTTCGACAATCGGCTTCGCCGCCAGCACTTGGCCGTGCGGGTGCGCCATCCATTCAGCGTTGGTGCGTACCGTGGCGCCACAGGCGCGCGCCTCGTCGATGGCGGCTTCCAAGTCCATGGCGTTCCATGTGCCGACCGCCGCACTGACAGATTGCGGCGTCGGCTCGCACCCCAGCACGCCAAGCACCCGTTCGCGCAGGTTCGGCAAGCCGAAATGTGGCAAGAACCACCGCCCGTCCCGGGTCGGCCAGGGCTGAGTGATTTGGCGCATCGCCATGTGGGCGTCGCTGACGATGGTGCGCCATTTTCCGTTTGCATCGGGCCGTTCGGCATAAGCGGTGGATCGCAATGCCGCCGCCGCGTGGCGGACATCGATTGTGCAGGTTTGGGCGCGCCCGGTCTTAAGCTGCCAAAGATCCGAGACCGCAACACCAATGCCGCCCAGTACAGCCGCACAGGTTTCACCAATTTTGAAAGGTGTCGCGAACACAGGGTCTTCACCGGTAATCTGGACTGCGCCGTCCGACGGCATGCCTTCGCCACGGACCGCCATCACCTCTTCAAACGCTGTCGTCATATCGCCGTATCCCCACCAACCAAAAGCCGACGGATATACTGTCTTGAATCTCGAATGCCTTCAATCCCGGCTGTATTAGGTGTCGGTGGAGACCGCGATTGGCAATCGCAACCAGGCAATGGTGCCAGTGCCGCCATCACGCGGCCCGATGCCAATTTCGCCACCATGCTTTTTGACAAGCTCGGCGCAAATTGGAAGGCCCAGGCCAGTGCCTTCCTCGTTGGCCGTCCCCTTGCGGGTGGTTTTGATTGATACGTCGAAAACATTGGGCAAGATTTGCGCATCGATGCCGACACCGTTGTCGGCCACCACGATCTCAATGGCATTGCCCTTCTTCTCAGCGGAAACAGCGACGCCGCCACCGGGCTCGGTGAATTTGATGCTGTTGGAGACGAGGTTTCGAATGATTGTCGATAGTGCCTGCGGGTCGGTTCGGGCAATAGCGTCACTTGTGTCGGAAACCAACGTCACGCCCTTGCCTCCGGCGACGGCCTCAAGCTCGCTGAACACCGTCTCGACCACACCTGAGACGACCACATTGTCCCACTCAATCTGTCGACCTTTGATGTGCGATGATGACCATTCAAGCAACGAGTTCACCAATTCGAGCTGCCGCTGGGTCGCAACATTAATGCTTTCTGCCAGCTCAGCCATTTTTTCAGGCGACAACTTATCTTGCATACTCGTTAGCATTTCGGTCATGCCAAGGATCGGATTCAGTGGCCCTTTGAGATCGTGCGAGATGATGCCGAAAAATCTGTTTTGAATTGCGACTTCCGTAGCCAAATCATCCAACCCATCAAGCATGTCGAGATTGAGCGCCACACGCGTATAGAGCTCTTCGGGAAGATAGGGCTTTGCCAGAAAATCGTTAGCGCCGTGCTTTATGAATTTCGCCGACAGCAATGCACCGCCAGCGGCTGAAACACCAATAATCGCCAATTTATCGAGGCCATGAGTGCGCCGCAGCTTGGTGATCAAGTCGTAGCCGCTCATGCCCGGCATTTCATGATCGGTGATAATTAGCCGAATGTCGGGCTGAGCCTTGAAAATTTCCAGCGCTTCTTCTCCGGACTTCGCCTCAATGACCTGCAACTGATATCGCTCCAGGAAACCCGAGCAAAAATGGCGTGCAACTGTGGAGTCATCCACCACCAAGGCCTTGATATCGCGATTGCGGATAACCCGGCGGATAAGCTTCAACAGATACTCGAGGCTTGAAGGGTTATCCTTCAAGACGAAATCCAAAATTCCTTTTTCGAGATACCGTTCACGGATATCTTCATCGAAGTTCGACGTAAAAACGATCGACGGCACGCCGTATTTGATCGTGAGATCCACGGCCTCGCCGTCATTGGCATCCGGCAGGCGCAAATCCACCAGCGCTAATGCAAAATCCTCAACTGAATTTTCCAAATGTGCCTCGGCTTCTTTCAAGGTCATCGCAGTCACGATCTCAACACCGGTCTCACTGGCGAAGTTCGTTTTGATGACGTTGAGAAAGAAGCTAGAGTCCTCAATTACGAGCACACGATTCATCTAAATTGCCTATTCCATTCGCATAAATTTACGACAAAAGTTACCATATATGGCATTATATATACACAGATAAAGACGAAGTCCATGTAAATTGATATTAATCATTTATGCTGATGCATGTGCCGGTGTCAGTTTTGATTGCCGTGCGCACTCATGGGTTGCAAGAAATCTGCCGCGCGGCGTCGCTCGCAAGAACGTCCACACGCTCATTTTCGGCGTGACCGGCATGCCCCTTGACCCAATGCCACTCAACTTCGTGCCCGACCAAGGCGGCATCCAGGCGTTTCCAGAGATCAGCATTCTTCACTGGTTTCTTCGACGATGTCTTCCAGCCGTTTCGTTTCCAATTGAAGATCCAGCGGGTGATTCCGTCCTTCACATATGTGCTGTCCGTGGTAATGGCGACACGGCCAGGTCGTTTGAGGGATTCCAAGCCTTGAATCGCGGCCATCAACTCCATGCGGTTGTTGGTCGTATCGGGTTCGCCGCCGGAAAGTTCGCGCTCATGATCGCGCCAGCGCAATAACGTCCCCCAACCACCTGGTCCCGGATTGCCTAGGCAGGAACCGTCCGTGAAAATCTCCACCGCGTCCTTGGTCTCGCTCATGGCGTCGCATCCAATCCGTAAGCGCCGATGTCGCGAACACCAGCATGAAATCTCATTTTAGCGTGGTACTCCATAGGGTCCTTGCGGGTCACCAGTGCGTCTGCGGGGGTATTCAACCAATCGAACAACCGAGTAAGCAAAAACCGCATGGCTGCGCCGCGCGCCAACAGCGGCAAGGTTTTGAGTTCCTTCGCCGATAAGGCACGCACCTTTTGATAGCCTATCAACAACCGTCGCGCCTTGGTGACGTTGAAGCTGAGATCCGGCTCAAAACACCAGGCATTGAGACAAATGGCCAGGTCGTAGGCAAAGGCGTCGGTGCAGGCGAAATAGAAATCGATAACGCCCGATACTCTACCGTGGCGAAAGAACACATTGTCTGGAAATAGATCGGCGTGGATGACGCCGACGGGAAGCGCGCCCGGCCAATCGGACTCCATCACCCGTAATTCGGCGGACAATTCATCAGCCAAACCGGGCCGCACCTCGTCGGCGCGACTGCCGCTTTGTTCCAGCAAAGGCCGCCATGATTCCACCGACAAATCATTTGATCGGTCCATCGAGAAATCCGCCCCCGCCAGATGCAGGGCCGCCAGGCTCGAGCCCAATTCGGAGCAATGGTCTGCGGTCGGGCGTTTCGGCCACATACCGGGTAAGAACGTCACCACCGCTGCCGGTCGATCGCACAGGCGGCGCAAAGCCTCGCCGTCACGGCCATGTACGGGCAGCGGACACGGCAAGCCGCGCGCCGCCAAATGCTCCATAAGGCCGAGGAAAAACGGCAGATCGCCAGATTTTACCCGCTTCTCATACAAGGTCAGGATATACGGGCCGGTCTCGGTGGTGAGCATAAAGTTGCTATTCTCCACACCCTCCGCAATGCCCTTGCACGCCATCACTTCACCGATGTCGTACTCGGCAACGAATGGGCGCAGGTCTTCGTCACTAACATCTGTATACACAGCCATGCCCGCGTGTTTAAGGAAGTCTCGGTAATCTTACAAGCAGCGCAGGGCGGGTTTTTCTTGCCTGGGCGTTCAGGCATCCTTCATACTTTCACGATATTGGATTTCGGATCCTGGGACAGGCCGAACACAATGGTTCTAACAATGCAAAGATTGAAATCTCGATTCGTGATCGGGGCAGCCCTTGCCTTATTCGCCGGCGCGCTTGCGCTGCCAGCCGCTTCGCATGCCGCCACACCCGCTGAAGATTTGCCCAGCACCAAAGATGCGTCTCCGAAAACGCCGAATGCCCGATGGCGCAGCGGTAAAGCGGTCGAGAATATCCAGCGCGCACTCTCCGACATGGGCCTCTATCTGGGCCCCATCGATGGCCATTTGAGCGACGAGACCCGTGCCGCTATCCGCATTTACCAAAAAGATGCGGGCCTGACGGTCAACGGCAAAGTGACACGCAAACTTTGGGACCTCCTCAACAATACTGTGAAAGTCCGACAACTTCTGAGGCGGCTCGAACTGGCTCGAAAATCCGGCCGAGACGTCGCGCGACAAGCCTTACTATCGCATCCCGCGACCCGAGACTTGGTTGACATCCCCAACAACGAGCGGGCCGACCCGACCCGCAACGCCGAAAAATGTTTTGATCAACCCACGGTACGTTGCTTGCTGCGCGAAGCTACGGAAAGTTCGAAGGCGGTATTCCGGCCCGAATTGCGCGACTGGGCGCTGGGTGAGATATTGGTCGCCGAAGCGCGCGCCGGCCTGACTGAACAAGCCATGCAGACCGTACGCCGCATCCGTGATCCGCGTCTGATTATGGTCGCACTGCGCGACATCGCCGAAGCCGAGGCCGCCGCAGGATCCGCCGAAGACGCCATCGCCGCCGCCGATATTATCCCAGAGCGTGAAAAGCGGGCCGACGCACTAGCCGCCATCGCGGAAATCCAGATCAGGCGCAAAGACACCGATGCCGCCCGCAACACCACAGCAAAATTGCTTGTGGAACTGGAAAAAATGCTGAGCCCCTTGAAACGTATTGCGCTCCGAAGCCGAGCTGCCGTCATCATCGCTCAGGCCGGGGACACGGACGCTGCGGCCCGGCAAATGACCGCTGCGGAATATGAGGCGCGCGATAAACTTGATGGCATCGAACAGGGAATGGCGCTTGGTTACGTTGCCTCTGCTCTCGCAAAAATGTCCAGCCCCGGCAAGGCCATGGCGCTTCTCGGTGACATCACCTCACCATCGGAGCGCACGTCGGTGCTAGTCAGCACTGCCGAAGCGCAAGTGCGCGCGGGCGACGCGGCGGCTGCGCTGGCCACCGCCGATAGCATTGAAAAAGTACGTTTCAAGGCCGCCGTGCTGGGGCGCATCGCCCAAACCCAAGCCGAACGCGGCGAGCAAGGCGATGCAGAACTCACCATCCAATTGGCGCTGGCGGCGATTGAAAAAATCAAGTCAGCCTACGCACGATCTTTTGCCATCTCGCGTGTGGCGCTAGCCATGGCCAGCCTGACGGATACGGCAATGCGTGGCGACGCCGACAAAGCTCCGTTCACCTACGCCAAGGCCGCCGAAACAGCGGGGAAAATTGATGACAGCCGCCTCCGCGCGCAAACGCTTTGGGCCATTGCTGCTGTGCGAAAGGCCGCCAACGACACGGAAGGCTCGCTAGAGACTGAGCACGAAGCCGAAGCTGCGACGAATGCCATCGTCAGCCGCCTGAGCCGTGTTTGGATGTTCGGCGAAATTGCACTTAGCCACGCCCGCCATGGCCATCAAGACGCAGCTGAAGCTGCGTTCAAACGAGGACTGGAGGCCGCGCGCACACTTGAGAATGCCTGGGGCCGTAGCCGGGCCATGGCACGCTTGGCCACAACCTTAGTCGAAGTTGCCGCCCCCCAACCGGCACGGATCATCGGCGAACCCGATTAGCCGCAAGCAATTCGCTAGCGGGCCTTGTTCGCGATTATTCCCTCCTCTACATTTGACCAAGATGAGCAAGGAGGCTTCGCCGTTTCGTGACAGCACTTAAACAATCTTTTGATCATATCCAGGACCGCCCCCAACCGATGACAAAACGATGGTTTCTGTCTTCAATCGCGCTTGCCGCCTTGATGCTCCAAACCGGCTGCGAAACCGCACAATCCACCTTCGACAACGTCGCCAATGTTTGGGCGAAACCCATTGTTTATGCCTGCCCCGATTACCGCGTACTGCGCGATGCAGCCCGCTTGGTGACTTTTAGGGCCGGGCCAGGGCGTGATTTGATTGATGTAGATGCCGAAGCCCGGATCGGCGACGCCAATCTCGAATGCTTGACCTATGTCGATAAGGAGACATTCAAGGGCCATATGGAGGCGCGCTTCCAAGTCATATTCGGCGCACGACGTGGCCCCGCCAACAAAACGCGACGTACCGTCTTGCCCTATTTCGTCTCGGTCACCGACAAAAACCGCAACGTACTTTACCGAGAGGCCTTCAAAATCGCCGTTGATTTCCGGGGCAATCAAACAACGGTTCAGTTTCCGGGCGAACTGATTAAGTTGGAACTGCCACTGAGTTCCGAGATCAGCAGCGCCGACTACATCATTTATACAGGCTTTGCTCTCGATCGCGCCCAACTTGAGTACAACCAAGACAACCCTTAATAAGGGTGGCTATCTTCCCGCTCTAATGGGTAGCCCCAATTGACCTGCAGATCAGCTTGTGTGAAGATGCCTCCAAGTGAGACTGCTACCCCAGTTGATCGTCGTGGGAGAGATCGACGAAATTCAGTTTGATTTTCGTCGACGCCGAAGGAGCAACCGCCCCGGAAACTCTCAGGCAAAAGGACCGCGGCGCAATGGGGCTCTGGAAAGCGGGCGCGTGATGGCCATGATATGGGTTCGCGTTGCTCCACCGAAGATGAAAGCCGCGCCGATCCATCCGGCAGGTCAATCTTTCAGGTACCGAGACAGAGGGGGCACGCACAGGGTTTCGCCGCGCCAAGTCCCGCGGATGTTGCTTTGGGTGCGTGCCTTCAATTGTTTGAACGAGGTGCCTGATGTCCAATCCAGTCGACGAGACCCTGATCACCACGCCTTTAGATTCTCTGCATCGCGAATTGGGTGCGCGCATGGTGCCGTTTGCCGGTCATTCCCTACCTGTGCAATACGATGGCGGGATCATTGCTGAACACACCCACACGCGAGAGAAAGCTTCGCTATTTGATGTCTCGCACATGGGGCAGGTCGTATTATCGGGCGAAAATGCCGTAGCTGAACTTGAACAGTTGGTACCGGGAAACATCGCCGGTCTGGCCGAAGGCCGCATCCGCTACACCATGCTGACAAACTTGCGCGGCGGCATTATTGACGATCTGATGGTCGGCAACGCTGGCGATCACCTGCGTCTGGTGGTCAACGGTGCGCGCGCCGATGTCGATCTCGCCCATCTCAAAGATCATCTCGGCAAAGATGTCAGCATTGACTACCGCCAAGGCCGCGCCTTGATGGCGCTGCAAGGCCCGAAAGCGGCGGCTGTCCTAACAGGCTTGAACTCGGTCGCGGCGGAGATGCCGTTCATGTCGTTTTTGGACTTCGAGATCGCCGGCAAGTCCGTCAGCGTCAGCCGCTGCGGCTACACCGGTGAGGACGGTTATGAAATTTCCACCATGGCCGATGATGCTGAAATCGTCGCCCGCGCACTGCTCGATCACGCAGACGTAGCTCTCGCCGGATTGGGCGCGCGCGACTCGCTCAGGCTCGAGGCCGGGCTTTGCCTCTATGGCCAAGACATCACTGAAGACACAACCCCCATCGAGGCCGGCTTGCGTTGGTCGATGACCAAGAAACGGTTGGAGGCCGGCGGCTTCATGGGACACGCAACGATCAATGCCCAGGCTGAGAGCGGCGCCAGCCGACGATTGGTCGGCCTGACACCCGAAGGCCGCGCGCCGGCGCGCCCCGGCGTCGCGATCTTGGGCCCAGACGGCAGCGAAATCGGCACCATCACTTCGGGCGGCTTCGGCGCCACTGTCGGCGGCCCCGTCGCACTCGGTTATGTGCCGATAGATTTGGCCGAGTCTGGCACTCAGTTAACCCTACAGATTCGCAAATCGCAGGTGCCGGCAATCGTCACGGCGCTGCCCTTTGTTCCGCATCGTTATTTCAAACCCAAAGCTTAGGAGATTTTCCATGACCACCAAGTATTCCGAAGACCATGAATGGGTCGCTGTCGACGGCGATATCGCCACTGTCGGCATCACCAATTTCGCGCAAGAGCAGCTGGGCGACGTGGTGTTCGTCGAGTTACCCGAAGTCGGCGCGACCCTAGCCAGCGGCGATGAGGCCGGCGTGGTTGAATCGGTCAAGGCCGCAAGCGAAATCTACGCGCCAGTAACGGGTGAAATCACCGAGACCAACGCCGTCTTGGAAGATGCGCCGGACACCGTCAATTCCGCCCCCACGGGCGACGGTTGGTTTTTCAAGATCAAGCTCTCCGACGCGTCTGAGTTGGACAGCCTGATGGACGAGGCCGGCTATAAGGCGTTTTGCGACGCGCAAGGATAACTACCAATCAAATCGCCCAAGACCAACGACGCCTAGGGAGGCCATCGCCATGACCCGCGAGACACTCGAACAACTCGAAGCCCGCGACGACTTCATCCGCCGCCACATCGGCCCGACGGAAGACGACGTGCAAAGCATGCTCAAGACCATCGGGCTTAAATCCTTGGATGAGTTGATCGACAAAACCGTGCCGAAGGCCATTCGCGACGATACGCCCTTGGCCATCACCAACACCAAGACCGAACGCGGTGCGCTCGATTACCTGCGCCACATGGCCAGCCGCAATAAAGTGTTCACCACCATGATCGGCATGGGTTACTACGGCACCAAGACGCCCAGCGTGATCTTGCGTAACGTGCTTGAACACGCGGGCTGGTATACGGCGTATACCCCCTATCAGGCTGAGATCAGCCAAGGCCGCATGGAAGCCTTGATGAACTACCAGCAGATGGTGGTCGACCTCACGGGCATGGATTTGGCCAACGCGTCGCTACTGGATGAAGGCACAGCTGCCGCCGAAGCCATGGCCATGGCGCACCGGGTATCGAAATCCAAAAGCGAGCGGTTCTATGTAGGTGCGGATATCCACCCGCAAACGCTGGCCGTGCTGCAAATGCGGGCCAAGGCGTTCGGGTTCGAACTTGTCATCGGCAATGCCTTCGAAGATTTACCCGACGACGACCTGTTCGGTGTATTGGTCCAGTATCCGGGCTCGTGCGGTGCGGTACGCGACCTGAAACCCGTCATCGACAAGGCGCACGGCATGAAAGCTCTGGCTATCGTCGCCAGTGATTTGATGGCCCTGTGCATGCTGAAACCGCCTGGTGAGATGGGCGCCGATATCGTTGTTGGTTCATCGCAGCGCTTTGGCGTACCGATGGGTTACGGCGGCCCGCACGCGGCATTTTTTGCCACTCGCGACGCCCACAAACGCCAGACGCCCGGGCGCATCATCGGCTATTCCATCGACAGTCAGGGCCGCCCGGCCTTGCGCATGGCCCTGCAAACCCGCGAGCAGCACATCCGCCGCGAAAAGGCGACATCGAACATTTGCACTTCGCAGGTATTGCTGGCCGTTATGGCCGGTTTTTATGCCGTTTATCACGGACCGGATGGCTTGCGGCGAATCGCTGAGAAAATCCACCGCATGACGCAAATCACCGCCGAAGGGCTGAAGCGGCTCGGCGTCGAGATTGTGCACGATGCGTTTTTCGACACCATCACCGTCCGCGTGCCGGGCCAGGCGGGCCGCATTGCGGCGCGGGCACGTGAAAAAATGATCAATCTCCGCGTCGTCGATAGCGATCACTTAGGGATTTCGCTGGACGAGACCACCCGCCGGCGCAACGTCGCTACGCTTTGGAATGTCTTTGCCACCAATGCCGCAGACAATCTCGACCTCGTTGCGTTGGATGCAGAGATAACCGAGAACATTCCGGCCAATCTCCAACGCGCCGTCGATTACATGGAGCACCCAGTTTTCCACCGTTACCACTCGGAAACGGAAATGATGCGCTATATGCGCAAACTGGTGTCCAAGGATATCGCGCTTAACCGCGCCATGATCCCGCTGGGCTCGTGCACTATGAAACTCAACCCCGCCAGTTCCATGATCCCCATCACCTGGCGCGAGTTTGCCCACATGCATCCCTTCGCACCCCTGGACCAGACGCAGGGCTACCAGCAACTGTTCGAAGAACTGGAGGACATGCTGTGCGAGACCACCGGCTTCGACGCTATTTCCCTGCAACCGAATGCCGGTTCCCAGGGCGAGTACTCAGGCCTTCTGACCATTCGGAAATATCTGGAAAGCCAAGGCCAGGGCGGGCGCGACGTCTGCCTGATCCCGGCCAGCGCGCACGGCACCAATCCCGCCAGCGCAGTGATGGCCGGCATGCGGGTAATCGTCGTGGAGTGCGACGACAACGGCAATATCGATGTTGCGGATTTGAAAGCAAAGGCCGTCGCCCATAGTGACAGTTTGGCGGCCTTGATGGTCACCTACCCGTCCACGCATGGCGTCTTTGAAGAAGCCATCATCGACATCTGCGATATCGTGCACGAGCACGGTGGTCAGGTGTACATGGATGGCGCCAACATGAACGCCATGGTCGGCCTAGCACGCCCAGGCAAGTTCGGCCCCGATGTGGCGCACCTAAACCTACACAAAACTTTCGCCATCCCTCACGGCGGCGGCGGTCCCGGCGTCGGCCCCATCGGGGTCAAGACACACTTGGCACCGTTCCTCCCCGACCATTCATTGGTGGAAGGCGTCAACCCAGCCGCAGGCGAAAATGAAACCATCGGCGCCGTCGCGGCGGCACCTTGGGGCTCGGCGTGTGTATTGCCGATCTCGTGGTCCTATATGTTCATGTTGAAAGGACACGGCCTCAAGAAGGCCACCGAGATTGCCATCCTCAACGCCAACTACATGGCCAAGCGCTTGAACCCCTATTATCCGGTGCTCTACACGGGCCGCGAAGGGTTTGTGGCGCACGAATGCATCGTCGATCTGCGCCCGCTCAAGGAGAGCTCCGGCATTACCAATGAAGACGTCGCCAAGCGTCTGATCGATTACGGCTTCCATGCACCGACCATGTCGTTCCCGGTGCCCGACACCT
>JABIPG010000028.1 GCA_018698795.1 Rhodospirillaceae bacterium | reverse complement strand
TTGGTCAACACGATATCAAATGGATCGACGCCGCTGTTGTCCAGGGCGGAAAACCAATTGCCCTCGAAAAACCGGCACCGGGGGGCAAGGCCAAGCCTTTCCGCATTGTCTTCTGCCACCCGCAAGGCACCAGCACTTCGGTCCACCCCAATACCCACCGCACGCGGCAATTCATGCAATATGGACAACAACAAGCAACCACTACCGGTGCCGAGATCAAGCACTCTGGGGGCCGCATCACGGTCGGCGAAGCGCTGCAAAACGGCTTCTACGAGGGTTTCTGAATCCGGGCGCGGGATCAGCGTCGCCGATGAGACCTTGAATTCCAAGCTCCAGAACTCTTTCCGGCCCAAGATATACGCCAAGGGTTCCCGCGCCGCACGACGTGAGATCAGAGCTTCCAAATGCGAAGATTGCGCCGTCGTCAATTCCGCTTCCGGATAGCCGATAAGCCAACCCGTGTCGCGCTGTAACCCATGCGCCATGATCAACCGCGCATCAAGGCGCGGCGTATCGATCCCGGCATCGGCGAAGACACGGGCCGCAGCATCTTGCATGAACCCGACACTGCCGGGCGCATGTCGGCTCATGCCAGCTCAGCCAATAGTCGCGCCTGATCCTCGGACAACAGCGCGTCGATAAACTCATCCAATTCGCCGCCTAAAACCTTCTCCAACTGATGCAAGGTCAAGTTGATGCGGTGGTCGGTGACGCGGCGTTCGGGGAAGTTATAGGTTCGTATCCGCTCCGAACGGTCGCCCGAACCGACCTGGCTTTTGCGGGTCTGGGCGCGTTCGGCGTCCAACAGTTCGCGTTCGCGGTCATACAATCTGGCGCGCAAAACCCGCATCGCCTTGGCTTTGTTTTTATGCTGGGATTTCTCATCTTGTTGGGAAACCACGATACCCGTCGGCAAGTGAGTGATGCGCACTGCGGAATCGGTCGTGTTGACCGACTGCCCCCCAGGCCCAGACGCCCGAAAGACATCGATACGCAGGTCCTTGTCTTCAATTTGCACGTCCACCTCTTCGGCTTCGGGCATCACCGCCACGGTGGCGGCGGAGGTGTGAATACGTCCGCCTGATTCCGTCACCGGCACCCGCTGCACGCGATGCACACCGGATTCAAACTTGAGTCGCTGAAACACGTCGGTCCCCGACACCGATGCCACCGCTTCCTTGTAGCCGCCGATGCCGGTTTCGGACACGCTCATCACTTCGAACTTCCATTTGCGATTTTCGGCGAAACGCTGATACATGCGAAACAGATCAGCCGCGAAGAGACCCGCTTCGTCGCCGCCGGTACCGGCACGGACCTCCAAAATCGCATTTTTCGAATCGGCTTCGTCCTTGGGCAGCAACATAAGCTGAACCTTGCGCGCCAGTTCCGGCAGGCGGGTCTGCAAATCGCGCTGCTCCTCTTCCGCCATGGCGCGCATTTCCGCATCCTCTTCATCGCTCAACATGGCGTCGAGATCATCGAGCTCCGATTGCGCGGCACGCAACTCGTTGATGGTCTCCACCACCGGCGTCAGTTCCGCGTACTCTTTCGAAAGACGGGTGAACTCGTCTGCTGCCGGCATCGGATCGGTCGACATCAAGGCCTGCAATTCTTCGTGCCGGTTCAACACCCGGTCCAGGTTTTGGTCAAAACTCACTTTGCATCGTCCTTTTCGTCTTCCAAATCCGGCTCCAGAGCAAATAGGCGGCGCAAGGCCTGCTCCAATAAAATCAACTCTCCGCCATCGTCTTGCGCGGCCTTTTTCATGGCAACGCTGGGGTCATGCAGCAATCTGCCGAGCAGCAACCGCGTCGCCTTCTCCGCGTCGCCCGAAGCTTCCACAAGGGCTTGTTTGCGCAATCCTTCCGCCCAGGCGCGGAACTGTGTCACCGCAGGCACTGCTGCGCGCGCCGCGCGACCGGCCATGAACCCCGCCACCGCGTCGGCAACGATGCGCCGCCCGGCTTCGGCTTCCGATTGGCGTTTGGCATGGCTTTCCGTCGCCAGCCGCTCGAGATCCTGGATGTCATACAAAAAAGCATCGTCGATCCGATTGACCGCCGGATCCACATCCCCCGGCACCGCCAAATCGACCACGAACACCGGTCGATAGCGGCGCTTTCGGAGCGCTGCATGAATCATGTCCGCCGCCAACACGGGCTCGCGACGACCAAGTGCTGCCAACACGATATCAGCCTCGGCCATCTGCTCGGCCAAGGCATCGAACGTCACACGGTGGCAATCGAGCGCACGCGCCAGGGGGTCGGCCCGTGCCTCTATCGGATGCGTTACCGCTAAATAACCGAGCCCCGCCGCCAGCATATGCTCGCCGACCAACTGCCCCATTTCGCCTGCACCGATCAACAAAGCGCGGCGCTCCGACAAATCCCCGTGCAGATCGCCGGCCACCTGCACGGCAACCGCCGCGATCGAGACCGGCCCTTCGCCGACAGCGGTATCAGTCCGCACCTGCTTGGCCACGTTGAAGGCAGCCTGCACCAAGGCTTCCAACTCAGCGCCTGTCATGCCTGCATCCCGTGCGAGACGGTGCGCCGCCTTGAGTTGCCCTAGCACTTGCGGCTCGCCGATCACCAGACTGTCCAAGGAGGCCGCAACTCGAAACACATGGTCGACGGCGTGGGCATCGCTCAGGGTGTAGCTTTGTGTGCGCAATTCCTCCAATGCCACGCCGCCGTGCCGGGCCAGCGCACTCAGGATGATCTCGGCAGACCCCTCACCGTTATCGACGGACTGCACCTCGACCCGGTCACACGTCGACAGCACCAGCGCTTGGTCGATGCCGCGCTCACGCAACCCGGCCAAAAACGTCGGCACCAGCGCATCCTCGACGAACAAGCGGTCGCGCAGCCCAAGCGAACTTGTGCGATGATTAGCGCCGACCACGAGCGGCCGGCGGCGGATGCCGGCGGGTTCGCTCACATGACCTCGCTAACGGTACTGGGCGAGATATTCGGCGAGGGAAGCCAGCGGCGCCTCCGTCTGCTCGCCCGTCTCCATGTCTCGGACAGTGGCCACACCCTTGGCCAGTTCATCATCGCCCAACAGCAATGCCACACGGGCATTGGCCTTGTTGGCCCGCGCCAGACGGCGCTTCATATTGCCGGAATAGCCCATCTCGACCATATAACCGGCTTGGCGCAAATCCTGGGCGATCACCATGGCCTGAGCGGCAGCATCCGCGCCCATGGGCACCATGGCAAGCGGACGGCGGCGTGCTTTCACGGCACCGGCCATCATCGCCAGTCGCTCAACCCCGCCGGCCCAGCCGATACCCGGTGTCGGGCGCCCCCCCAGTTGCTCGATCAAACCGTCGTAGCGACCGCCGGCAATCACGGCCCCTTGCGCACCCAAGGTTTCGGTCACGAACTCGAACGCTGTGTGGGTGTAATAATCGAGGCCGCGAACGAGGCCGGGCTCAATGGTGAATTCAATACCGAGGCGCGCCAACCCTTCGCAGACCTCATCGAAGAAAGCCTTCGAGGTGTCGTTCAGATGATCTTTCAACACCGGCGCATCGGCGACAATTTCCTGGTCGCGTTCGGACTTGGAGTCGAACACCCGCATGGGGTTGCGGTAGAGCCGTGCTTGACTGTCTTGCGAGAGCTCCGATTTGAAGGGCTCCAGGTGCGCAACCAAAATGTCGCGGTATTGCGCCCGGCATTCGGGATCGCCCAGCGTGTTGAGCAGCAATTTACAATCTTGGGCAACGCCCAAGCTTTCCAGTATCTGCCGACCGACCGACAGCACCTCGATATCGGCCTGCGGACCCGGAACGCCGATGATCTCAACGTCGATCTGGTGGAACTGGCGCTGGCGACCTTTCTGCGGGCGCTCATAGCGGAACAACGGCCCACGCGCGAACACCTTGAAGGGTGCCTGATCGTACAGTGCATTGGAAACGAACGCGCGGCAGATGCCGGCGGTGAACTCGGGCCGCAGCGTCATTTCTTCGTCGCCGGAACGATCGGGGAAGGTGTACATCTCCTTGGTGACCACGTCGGAGGTTTCACCCATAGTACGCGCAAACACTGGTGTGAATTCAAACACCGGCGGCGTCATCTCGTCGAAACCGTAACGCTCGGCGATTTCCTGCGCCGTATCCGTCACCCACTTGTGTTGACGGAAATCATCGGGCAGCAAATCGTGGGTGCCGCGCACCGGCTGGAATGTGGACATCGGGTGCGCCTTTCTATTGAGCTGCGTTGGATGTGTCTTCGCCGCCGTAGCGCCGGGCCACGTAGTCTTCGACGATGCTTTGAAATTCTTCAGCGATGTTGGCGCCACGCAGTGTCATGCGCTTCTCGCCATCGATGAACACCGGCGCCGCCGGCTGCTCGCCGGTTCCCGGCAAGCTGATGCCGATATCGGCGTGTTTGCTCTCGCCCGGGCCATTGACGATGCAGCCCATGACCGCGACGCTCATTTCCTCGACGCCCGGATAACGCGCCTGCCAACTCGGCATTTCCGCGCGGATGAAACTCTGGATGCGGTCCGCCAATTCTTGAAACACCGTCGATGTGGTGCGCCCGCAACCGGGACACGCCGTCACCAGCGGCACGAAAGCGCGCATCCCCATGGTTTGCAGAATTTCCTGCGCGACGATCACCTCGCGGGTACGGTCGCCGCCGGGCTCAGGCGTCAGTGACACACGGATGGTATCGCCGATGCCTTCCTGTAAAAGCACCCCCATACCCGCCACAGACGCGACAATACCCTTAGAACCCATGCCGGCTTCGGTCAGGCCCAGGTGCAGCGCATAGTCGCCGCGCTGAGCCAGGCCCCGGTATACGGCGATCAGCGCCTGCACATCACTAACCTTGGCCGAAAGAATAATTTTATCGCGGCCCATACCCAATTCCTCGGCGCGCTCGGCGCTACCGACGGCCGATTGGATCAGGGCGTCGCGGGTCACCTCGGCGGCATCGCGAGGCGCCGCCAACTTGGCGTTGGCGTCCATCATCTCGATTGCCAGGTCTTGGTCCAGGCTGCCCCAATTGACGCCGATGCGCACTGGCTTGGCGTACTTCAGCGCGGTTTCAATCATTGTCGAGAATTGGCTGTCACGCTTCGCACGATGACCGACGTTACCAGGATTGATCCGATACTTGGCCAAAGCCTCGGCGCAGGCCGGGTGGTCGCTCAACAACTTGTGCCCGATGTAATGAAAATCTCCCACTAGCGGCACGTTGACGCCCATTTTATCCAGGGCGTCGCGAATATGCGGCACGGCAGCGGCGGCCTCGTCACGATCCACCGTAATGCGCACCAGTTCAGACCCGGCACGGGCCAAATCCGCGACCTGCTTGGCGGTGCCATCGGCATCGGCAGTATCGGTGTTGGTCATGGACTGCACGACGATCGGTGCACCGCCGCCGACGACCACATGGCCAATACGCACACCGACACTCGTGCGACGTTCAAGGGGACCGGAAGCAATACTCATCATACCCGACCTCTCCGCCTTATTGCGCCGCGGCGCCGGCCTTCAGAAGGTCCGGGTCCAACTGCACGCCGCGCAACACCACGCCGCCGGCACCGATGGCCGGCACGGTCTCGCCGTCAACCAGGATTTCCAAGGCGCCGGCGTTGCCGGTGTGCAGGCTCAAACCGGTTTTATTGGGCACGTCGAATGTCTCTCCCTCACGCAGCAACCGAGATACCACCATAGAATTGGAAAAATCGTCTCGCACCTCAATCCAACTGTTGGATTTAGCCCTAACGACAATCCGCGCCACAGGCGGCACTGTCGGCTCGGGTGAAGCAACCTCCTGAGTAGATGCCTCAGGCGTGGTAGCTTGTTCCGCCTCCGCTGCCGGTGGTGTGGACGTTTCCGAAGCCGAAACAGTCGGTTCAGATACGGGCGCAGGATTAGAAGCCGCCTCTGGCGAAGAACTTGGGGTGGGCTCAGGGGTGGGCTCAGTGGCCGCGGAAGGCGCAGACTCAACGACGGGCTCCGGAGTTGGCTCTGGGGTTGGCTCTGGGGTTGGCGTCGGCGCGGGCGCAGATTGCGGCTGAGCCTCGGCTTGTGGCTCAGGTGGTGTTGTCGGTTTTGGTGCCATCGCAGCCTGGGTTGCAGCCGCTGGGCTTTCGACGGTTTGGGTTTCTGATACCACCGATTCCTCTGGCTGTGTTTCCTCTGGCTGTGTTTCCTCTGGCTGTGTTTCCTCTGGCTGTATTTCCCCTGGCTTTTCCGGCTCGGAAACGGACCCAGCGGTCGGCTCGGTTTCGGATGTCGGTTGTGGCTCGGGTGCCGGCTCTGAGGCCGATGTCACAGTTTCAGTCGATTGTTCCGCCGATGTTGTGTCGGCAGTCGTCTCTTCGCCGGCCACCAAAGCCGCCAGGCGATCAGGTAAAGGAGCCACAAGTTCCGAGAAAAATCCGTCTTCCGTGGTGCTCAGATACCAGCCTCCGTAGGCAACAATTGAAATCACCAGGCCGACGAACACAATAGCGCCACCCGGAATGCCGGTTTCCGCCACGGGTGTCGGGAAATGCAAATCGTGGCGCGGACCGCTTGTCTCGATCTCGGCCTTGTAGCGGCGCACGACCTCTTCGCTGTCGAGGCCAAGGTGCTCGGCATAAGCGCGCACGAAACCAATCGCGTAAGTCTGACCGGGCAGGTCTGCAAAGCGGCCATCCTCGATGGCTTCAAGGTATGGGTAGCGAATGCGCAACATGGATGCCACATCGCGCAACTCTTCGCCGACACGCTGACGCGACGCCCTAAGCAGGGAGCCGACACCGACGTTATCTTCGGACTCTGCGCCAATCGTAGCTGTCTGTTCGCTCATGCGCCCTACCTTACTCAAATTCTAGTCATCTCCAAGACCCAATCCACCGCGCTCAGATGGAAATATCGTGTTTGCCGGCGTAGGCCTCCAAGTGATCGCGGATCGTATGCTCCGGCGAATCAAGCAGGCCATCAATATATTCGGCCAACTCAGCCGTATCTACAGACCGGATCACGGCCTTGACGCGACCCACCGCCGTCGCCGCCATGGACATCCGACGGAATCCGACACCGACCAGTGCCATGGCTTCCAGCGGCCGGCCGGCCATCTCGCCGCAAAGGCTGACGGGGACATCCGCGGCATCACATTGTTCGACTACAGACTTGAAGAATTTGAGAACAATCGGCGACAACATGTCATAGCGCCCGGCAAGGCGTGGGTCGCCGCGATCGTGCGCAAACAAAAATTGCCCCAGGTCGTTACTGCCGACAGCGATGAAGTCCGCCACGTTCAGTAACGCCGGCATCTGAAAAGCCAGGCTTGGTACCTCTAACATGGCGCCGACAGCCAGGCTTTCGGGCAACGGATTGCCGCGATCACTTTCACGTTGCCATTCTTTATCCAAAAGCTCGCGGGCCGCTTTGAATTCCGCCACTTCGGCGATCATCGGAAACATCACCCGGAGTTCGCGCCCCGCCGCTGCGCGGATCATGCCGCGCACCTGCTGGCGCAATAACGCCGGGCGATCGAGCGACACGCGGATGGCGCGCCAACCCATGGCCGGGTTTTCGCCGTCTGCGCCGCCCCAATGCGGCAGCACTTTGTCGCCGCCAATATCCAACGTGCGGAAGACCACCGACCGCCCATCGGCACCGTCGAGGACCTGGGTATAGAGCTCGGTTTGTTCATCGACGCCGAGGAACTTGGAGCGCGCCATAAATGCCACTTCCGTCCGAAACAATCCCACACCCTTAGCGCCGGAGCGCTCCAAATTGGGCATATCGATCATCAGGCCCGCGTTGATATGCAGATCAACATCAATGCCGTCCAGGGTTTGCGCGGGTTGGTCGCGCAGTTCGGCGTAGCGTTCTTTCTCTTGCTGGAAACTCCGAAGACCGGCCTCGAATGCCGATAAAATATCGGCGCTCGGCCGCAAATAGACATGGCCATGCGAGGCATCGACGACGACAGTGTCGCCGGCGTCGATGGTGGAAAGCACGTCGCGAGCGTGGCCAACCACCGGAATATCGAGAGCGCGGGCGATAATCGCGACATGGCTGGTCGGCGATCCTTCTTCCAGGACCAAGCCAACCAACAGCTCGGGATCATAGTCCAGAAGCTGTGCCGGACCCATGTTGCGGGCGATAAGGACCGCTTTTTCCGGCAGCGCCTCTGTCGCCGCCTCACCATTGGGTCCGACCAAATGGCCGATCAAACGGTAAGCCAGATCATCCAAGTCGGCGATGCGTTCACGCAAATACGGGTCCGAGACCTGGCCCATGCGGGCGCGGATATCGTTCTGCACGCGCTGCACGGCCGCTTCCGCCGTCAGGCCGCTGCCGATGGCGTCCTCAATGCGCGTCAGCCAGCCCGCATCGTCGGCGATCAAGCGATAGGTCTCGAGCACATCGCGGTGTTCACCGCCCGCCGCCAAGGCCTCGCTCTCCAGCAAATTGTCGAGCTCACCATGCATGGATTTAAACGCCGCATGCAGGCGGCTCAGTTCTTCGTCCGGGTCCTCGGCCACCAGGCGGTCAACTTGTACTTTCGGCAGATGCAACACCGCCGTACCGATGCCCAACCCACCATTCAGTTCCAGCCCCTCAACCCGAAGCGGTCGAGCCGCTTGGCCGCCACCCGGTTGCAATTCGCGCTGGTCGATCAGTTCACCGCCGCCGATCAACTCCGCCAGCACCATGGCGACGGTTTGCAGCGTCTCTACTTCTTCCTCAGCATACTGGCGGCGGGTGCGGTTCTGCACCGCCAACACACCCACCACTCGTCCACCACGCAGCACCGGCACACCCATCATGGAATGGTAGACTTCTTCGCCGGTTTCGGGCCGGTAGGCGAAATTGGGGTGCTCTTGTGCGTCGGAAAGCGCGAACGGCCGCGCCGAAGCCGCGATATCACCGATAATGCCTTCGCCAAAATACAGCCGCGTGGCATGAACCGCCGACGGCTTCAGCCCCTGAGTCGCGAACAACTCCAACTGATCTCCGGCACGCCGCACATAGGCGGAGCAGACTTCCGCAACCATGTCCGCGGCGATGATTTGGACGACTTGCTGCAGGCGCTGTTCGGCGGGCAAGGCGCCCGCAGCGCCCGACATGACATCGCGCACCCGCGCCAGCAAGCGGCGCGAAGCGGAAACCGGATGTCCGTAACTTGAGCCCGTCGTGCTCATAGCAACCTTTCAGCAAACAGAGAGGCAACCCAGGATCACCTGAGCGCACTACCGTCCATTGAGGAACTCGGCTATTCGGCGTCTAGGCCGTAAGCCGTATGGAGCGCGCGCACGGCGAGCTCCGTGTACTCTTCCTCAACGAGAACGCTGACTTTGATCTCGGAGGTCGAGATCACCTGGATATTTATACCCTTTTCCGCCAGCGTCTGGAACATTTGCTGTGCCACGCCCGCGTGGCTGCGCATACCAACCCCAATGACGGAAATTTTCACCACCTTGGAATCATGCACCAGATCTTCATATCCGAGATCGTCTCGAAAGCTCTCGATGGTGGCCACGGCGCGGTCCAAATCGTTCATTGTGACGGTGAAGGTCAAGTCGGTAGCCCTGCCGTCGTCAGAGACGTTCTGGACGATCATATCGACGTTGATCGACGCATCGGCCAACGGACCGAAAATGGCCGCCGCGACACCCGGCTTGTCTCGCACTTTAACCAGCGTGATCTTGGCTTCGTCCCGGCTGTAGGCGATGCCGCTTACCAATTCCTGTTCCACGATTTCATCCTCATCGACAACAAGGGTTCCAGGTTCATCTGAAAAGCTGGACAGCACCTGCAGCCGCTGACCGTACTTCATGGCCATTTCGACAGCACGGGTCTGCAATACCTTGGCGCCCACCGACGCCATCTCCAGCATTTCTTCGTACGTAATTTTATCAAGCTTGCGTGCCGCCGGCACGATACGGGGGTCGGTAGTATAGACTCCATCTACATCCGTATAAATATCGCAGCGATCAGCGCCTAAGGCCGCCGCCAGCGCAACCGCGCTGGTGTCGGACCCGCCTCGGCCCAGCGTGGTGATACGGTTGTCCGGTCCCAGTCCCTGAAATCCGGGCACCACCGCCACATGGCCTTTCTTCAGCCGTTGGTCCATCTCATCGGCGTCGATACGGGAAATTCGCGCCTTGCCGTGCGCACCGTCGGTGTGGATCGGAATTTGCCAACCCAGCCAAGACCGCGCTTCGACGCCCATCTGCTGTAGCACCAGCGCCAGCAGCCCCGATGTTACCTGCTCACCGGTGGCAACCACGGAGTCATATTCGCGCGCGTCATAGAGCGTGGCGACCTCTTCGACATAACCCACCAACTGATTGGTCACGCCGGCCATCGCCGACACCACCACGGCGACCTCATTGCCGGCATCGACCTCCGCCTTGACGCGCACGGCTACGGCGCGGATGCGCTCGATATCGGCGACCGAGGTGCCTCCGAATTTTTGCACGATGCGAGCCATGTGACGGGTCTCCATTGTTGGGCGTAAGGCCCTAGAAAAGCTTAAGAAGTGTTTGATTGCGATGCAGGCGGCGCATACATACTCTATAAACAGAAAGCATGACAAGACCATGGCACCGGAAGGGCCCGCTTCAGGCGAAAAAAGATGCAGCCCACCGCAATGGATACCGCAATGGACAGCACAGTGGACAGCACAGTAGATAACGAAGAAATCGCGCGATTTGCCGCCATGGCCGACGATTGGTGGGACCCGTCGGGGAAGTTCCGGCCTTTGCACCAGTTGAACCCGGCACGCCTGACCTTCATCCGCGACCATCTGGCAGCGCATTTCGGTCGCGACGCCACGGGCCCTGAGCCGCTTGTTGGCCTCAAGATATTGGACATCGGTTGCGGCGGCGGACTGTTGACGGAACCACTTTGCCGGCTGGGCGCCGCGGTTACCGGTATAGACGCCGGCGCCGAGGCCATCGCGGTCGCGCGCGCGCACGCTGATCAGATGGGGCTTGAAATCGAATACCACCATCGTCCGCCGGAAACCCTATCCGAGGAATCCGGCGGTTATGACGTGGTGCTGAATATGGAAGTGGTCGAACATGTCGCTGGTCTGCCGGCTTTCCTGGCGGCATCGGCGGGTTTGGTGCGGCCCGGTGGCGCCATGGTGCTATCGACCCTGAACCGAACGCTGAAATCCCTGGCGCTGGCGAAAATTGGCGCTGAATACATTCTACGCTGGGTGCCGGTGGGCACGCATGACTGGCGCAAGTTTCGCCGTCCGTCGGAACTGGTGCGGCATTTGCGCCCGGCGGGTGTCGAACTTCGCGCACTCAAGGGCATCGACTACATTCCCACGGACGGCACCTGGGTGTTGTCGGACAATCTCGATGTCAATTATTTGATGTTCGCCGAAAAAGCTGAAACTGCCGGCTCTTAACTGTTGCGGCGTGCCGACGGCAGGCGGAAGAACTCGATGCCTTCCTCGTCCAGATCTTCGGCTTCTTCATCGGTGGCTTTGCCGTAGATGCCACGTTCTTCGGCCTCGCCATAATGGATGCGCTTGGCCTCTTCGGCGAACTTATCGCCGACATCGTCGCAACTGGCTTCCACGTGCTCGCGGATTTCACCGACGGCTTCGAGGATTTGTTCGGCCACTTCACGCGCACGGGTTTCCGCACGGTTCAAATCAGCGTCCTTGGGGCCGGCCTTGCTGGTAGAGATATTGGGCGCCATGATCGCCTTGCCAACATCGGTATCGCCGCAAAACGGGCAAACGACATCGCCGCTCTGAGCCTGCAATTCGTAGGTGGCGCTATCGCGGAACCAAGCTTCAAATTCATGCTCATTGCCGCAGCGGAGTTGGTATACGATCATAACGTCAACGCTACCCGTTTACACAAGGTTGTTCACTCTAGTCGCATTCGAGGCGACCTCATAGCGGAAAAGAACTATCAGGAAAACCTTAAAAAATGCCGAATTCATCTGACACCACACCGGCCACAACTGACGTTCGCGCCAAGCATCTGCGAATAACCACGCCATCGCCCTGGCTGCAGCGCTTCCAACACCTGATCGCGCAACAGGGGCGCGTGTTGGACCTGGCTGCCGGTGGCGGGCGGCATGGACGCTCGGTGCTGGACCGCGCCAGCGGCGTCGTGTTCATCGATCGAGACATCCAGGCGCTGCATGACTTGTTGGATCATCCCAAGGCGCGCGTCATCGAAGCCGACTTGGAAGGCGGGACATCACCGTTCGAGGCCGGCGGCGCCTTGGCTGATGAAAGGTTTGATGCCGTGATCGTTGTGAATTACCTGTACCGGTCATTGCTGGATGGCATCATCGATGCGCTCAATCCGAGCGGCGTCTTGATCTATGAAACTTTTGCTCGCGGCAATGAAGCCTTCGCCCGACCGCGCAACCCCGATCACTTGCTGAAAAGCGGCGAGTTGCTGACAGCGGTGGCCGACAAAATGCAGGTCATTGCCTATGAACACGGCAGGGTCGAAGCCAGCGATATTCCCGGCGTCAAACAGCGACTTTGTGCGGTCAAGGATTTGCAGAATTCGGAGCGCGACGACGGCGATCCGCCCGCACATCCGTTGGCGCCGACCACCAAATAAACGGTCTCGGACACAAACTTGGTCTCAGGCACAAGTTTGGTTAGCCGATCACTCGGCGCGGAAATCCCGATCGTTGTGCAGCGACGGCACCATGCCGCGCGCTTCGCCGACCCGGTCCATATCGATCTCGGCAACGACAATGCCGGGCTCGTCACCGCCATCGGCCAGCACCTCGCCCCACGGCGCAACAATCAAAGAGTGGCCATAAGTGTAGCGCTCATCGCCATGATGTCCGCATTGCGCCGGCGCAATGACGAAGCATCCGTTCTCGATAGCGCGGGCGCGCATCAAAATGTGCCAATGCGCCGCCCCCGTGGGCCGCGTGAAGGCCGCTGGAATGGTGAACATCCCTGCCCCCGCCTTGGCCAGGCCGCGATACAGATGCGGGAACCGCAAGTCGTAGCAGATGGTCATGCCGAGCCCGCCCCAAGGCGTCTCAGCCAATGTGGAATGCTCGCCCGGTTCATAGGCCTTGGATTCACGGTACGACTCGCCGTCTTTCAGATCGACGTCGAACATATGGATCTTATCATAGCGCGCCTGAATTTCACCGGCGGCATCGATCAGGAACGAGCGGTTGGCAAATTTCGGCCGCCCGGAATCGTCCGCCGCACCATCGTGCTTCACCACCAACGACCCCAACAAAAGCCATGCACCGGTCTCGCGCGCCAAATCGCGCATCGCCGCCAGCGTCACGTCATCGGCCTCGACGCTCGTCTTACCGGCCAGGGCTTTGCGGTCCAGGTCCATGACATTGACCACTTCGGGTAGACCGATGAAATCCGCGCCCGCATCGCGCGCCCGGCGCACCAGGTCGCTGGCATGGGAGATGTTTGCGTCGACATCGGGTCCGGTGGTGGTTTGCGCGCATGCTGCCTTGAAGATATTGCTCATCACTGAATCCCCAATTTAGCGTCAAGTTGGCCCTGGGCATCAAGCCTGTGGATACCGTCGCAATCGCCGATGTGCTCGCCATCGACAAATACCTGCGGCACTGACGTGGCGCCAGCTCGCTCAATCATTTCCTTGCGCTTGCCGGGGCTCATCATGACGTTGATTTCCTCGTACTCGACGCCCTTGCGATCGAGCAGAGATTTCGCCTGGAAACAGAAGCCGCAAAACGGCGATGTGTATATTTCAATTTTGGTCATGCCTGAACCCGCTATTAAGAACCCGCTATTAAAAAGATTCGATAAGGGAAATATAGGACGAAACCGCCGCCGTCAAAGGGCGGCTCCCATGATCATCCGATTGTGATCCGCGCGACGATGCTATTCATCGCAGCCAACGACACTTGTGTTTGACATTGCCGATTGCGAAGAGCTTATTGTGCACCGCACAAAACACCCCCACCTGCGCGCCGTTTTATTTCCGGGTCCGACCCGCGAAACGCCAAGGTGATTTCGACATATTCCAGGTCCGCATCGCGATTAATTGATGGCATCTCCGAAGGCTTTTGCCGGTAACGAAGAAGAAAAACGAGAACGGAAAAACCCGTTCCTCGCCTTTATGATATGGCTGCCGATGGTGACCCGCCAAAATTTGGGCGCGGACCTGACGGCGGGATTGACCGGTGCATTGGTGGTGCTGCCGCAAGGCGTCGCCTTCGCGACGCTTGCCGGCATGCCGCCGGAATACGGCCTTTACGCGGGCATGGTCCCAGCCGTCATCGCCGCATTTTTCGGCTCGTCATGGCATTTGGTATCGGGCCCGACAACCGCCGCGTCGCTGTTGATCTTCACCTCCATCAGCGCTTTTGCGCACCCCGGCACAGCCGAGTACGTCGGCCTTGTGCTTACCTTGACCTTCATGGTCGGCTTATTGGAGCTGACCATGGGGCTGATGCGCATGGGCGCATTAGTGAACTTTATCTCGCACACCGTGGCCATCGGGTTTACAGCGGGCGCGGCTATTTTGATTGCCGTCAATCAGCTGGAAAACCTCATGGGTATTGATGTCCCACGAGGGCGGCATTTCTACGACACGCTGATGTCGATTTGGGGCGAGATCAATAACATATCGCCCGCCGCATTAGCCGTCGGTCTATCGGCGATCGCCATGGGTGTTATAGCGCGCCGGTTGTTCCCGAGAATCCCTTACATGATCGTTGCGCTTGTCGGCACCTGTGTGATGGCCGCGGTCATGAACATCTATTTCCACGCGGGTGTGGAAACGATCAGCGCCATACCGTCGGGTCTGCCACCGCTTTCCATGCCGAACCTATCGGCCGACGTGATCCGGGATTTGGCGCCGACCGCCGTCGCAGTGAGCATTTTCGCCCTGACTGAGGCGATGTCGATCTCCCGTGCGCTGGCCATCCGCAGCGGCCAGCATGTTGATGGCAACCAAGAGTTCATCGGCCAGGGGCTCTCCAACCTTGTCGGCTGTTTTTTCTCCAGTTACGTGGCGACAGGGTCGTTCAATCGAAGCGGGCTCAATTTCGACTCCGGTGCAAAAACCCCTGTGGCCGCGATTGCGGCGGGGGTCTTTCTTGTCGGCGTCGTCATGCTTGTAGCGCCGTTGGCCATTTACCTGCCGAAAGCTGGCATGGCCGGTATTCTTTTTCTGGTGGCCTGGAACCTGATCGACATCAAACATATGCGCCAGATCGTTCGGTCCAGCCGCTCCGAAGCAGCCGTTCTGGCCGTCACGTTTTTCTCGGTGCTGTTTCTCGATCTGGAATTGGCGATTTTCGCAGGCGTTATCTTGTCGTTGGTGTTCTATCTCAACCGGACCTCGCACCCCAACATCGCAACCCTGGCGCCGCGCAACGTCGACAATCGGCGGCAGTTCTCAGACCGTCCGAACTTGCCAGAATGCCCGCAACTGAAGATTATCCGAATTGACGGCGCGCTTTTCTTTGGCGCCGTCGCCAGCGTTATCGAAGATTTGCACCGCATGGAAAGCCGCTCGCCTGAACAACGTCACATGATTGTTCAAGCATCGGGTATGCACTTCATCGATATTACCGGCGCCGAGGCGCTGGCCAATGAGGCAAAAGCGCTCCGCAAAATTGGTGGCGCTTTGTATCTTGTCGATATGAAAGAAACCGTTGAAGAGCAGTTCCGCAAAACGGGACTGATTGATCTCATTGGCGAGGAAAACGTTTTCCAATCGAAAACCGCGGCGTTCGCGGCCATCCACCAACGCCTCAACAAATCCAGATGTGAGACTTGTACGAAGCGCATTTTCTGGGAATGCCGCACAGATGACGAAAAGGCCACCGAACCGGCACCCGCACCGTCACCGTATTATCGCGCCATGCCGCCGCTTCCTTCGCCCGCGTCTTGCGCGCCGCTTCCGGTGATTAAGCCAGAAATGCCGGCGCCAAGCCTGGTCAATAAGCAAGCGGTAAGCAAAACTGGGCCAAATCGTGTTCTCGCGCTGATCGATTTGGAAACCTACCCTCGGGAAACCGTGGCCATGGCAGCGCGTCTGGCTGAGGAATACGGTGCGGAGTTGGCGCTTGGAAATCTCATCAAATGGGATGTCGCCCACGGCAGTGGTTTGGCATTGAATTTAGTCTCGGAATCACTGGTGACCAGCCTCCGGGGGCCGGCTCAGGCCCGCCTCGAAGGTTTAGCCGAGAACGCAAACTTCCCCGGATGCCAGACCTTGATCTCCACCAAGCAAGACCCCCGCGAGGCGACACTGGAAATGGTTACCGATTGGCACCCCGATCTTTTGGTCATTGCCGACCACGGCATATTTGACGCCGGGTTCCACCGCCACGTCACGTATCGCACCCCGTCTGGCATGTCGGAAGTCAATATTCGCCGCTTCCGACCGTCGCGGCGAAAACGTAAGGCCTTTATGCTGGGACTGTAGATCATCTCTCATTGCCAGCGCACGGGTTTCGCGAGATTGCGACCCAGCCTTTCTTCCATCAGCCTTTCTTGATCAATACGACGTCATCGCTTTCGATAGTCAACGTCGCCGGCGCCCCCATTAACGACCAATGATCGATGAGCCAGAAAAACGTGGTGTCGGCGAAGAAACTGACGTGCGTCGGGTCGGTGATGTAGTGCCACGTTTGAAAAGCATCGAGATCGCGCCCCCGCTTGGTCATGATGCCGAGCCAGCCGCCTGGCTTCAACGCCGTCCATAAACGGTCCAGATCAGCACCCGGCCTCGCCATGTGCTCGACCACCTCACTCAGGGTGATGAAATCGTATGGTCCGGACAGCACGGATGTGTCCGGCGCATAGAATGGGTCATAAACCGTTACCCGGTGTCCGGCCTCGCCAAACATTGCAGCCAGCAACGGTCCCGGGCCGCACCCCACATCGAGGCCCAGGGCGCTCGGTTTCAAGCGAGCATTCAGCGGTACAAACAAGCGTTCAAGAAAGCGCCGGTATCCCAGGTCGTCCAAATGGTTGTCGTGTAGGTCGTAATAAGCTTTCTCGTCCGCTGCCGAGAGGTGTTGGCTGGACGGCACAAACACCAAGGTGCAGATGCCGCAATGCAAATAGTCGCGGGTTTTGTCACGGTGATAGGGATGGGTTCGGTCGGTGCCGCAGAGCGGACATCTGGCCATCGTTTCCGTACTCGGGTCCGTACTCGGGTCCGTACTCGGGTCCACGCTCGGGTCCACGCTCGAGGCCGTGTTCATGCGGGCGCATCACCCTCAAGCGTAACGCGGTGCATGCGGCGGCGCGAACCGAAGTAGTCGCCAATGGCTTGATGCAGCGTGCAGCGGTTGTCCCAAACGGCGATTGATCCCGGCTCCCAGCGGAAGCGGCAAAGAAACTCGGGTCGGGTACAATGATCGAACAGATACTTGAGCACCGGCTCGCTCTCTTCCTCCGTCATCCCGTCAAAGTGCACACTATGGGAGCGGTTCACATAGAGCGCTTTCTCGCCCGTTTCCGGGTGCGTACGCACGACAGGATGCACGGCTTCAATCGGCTCCGACTCTTTCACGTAGGTGTCTTTCATGGCGCTAAGCGCCTTCATTTTGTTGGCCCGACCGCCAAGTCGTTTTTGTGCCGAACTGTTAACGGCGTGCAAACCGTCCAGCATCGCCTTCATGCCATCCGAAAGCGCCTCATAGGCTGCCGTCATGTTGGCGAATTGGGTGTCACCGCCGAAGCTTGGTGTTTCCAATGCGTATAATACCGTGCCGAGAAACGGTTTCGGCATGTAGGTGGTATCGGAATGCCAGTTCCTGCCGAAATTGACCGTATCCGTTTCCGTGGTCAGAAGCTCAATGATCTCCGGGTAATCATCAACGTGTTTGACGAACGGATATATGCCCGGTTTGCCGAACAGACCTGCGAAATCGACCAACTGCCGAGGCGACAAATTTTGATCGCGAAAGAAGATCGCCTTGTGGTCGAGAAAAGCCTGATGGATTTGCTCGCGGGCAAGGTTGCTCAAACCGCTGGCGACGTCGACGCCGAATATCTCTGCGCCGATCACGCCGGCGAGCGGGCGGATTTCAATGCTATCCACGTTATCGATGTTGGCCATCCACAAATCCTTTCCGACGAGGGCTTGTACTGTCAATAGCGGAACGAAAACGCATTACGCCGCATCCGCTTCCAACGACACCAAATTGACAATCGCAGCGTCTGCCGCCTCAAGGGCTCCTTCGAGATAGCCGCCATGCACCTCAGCCACCTCAGCTCCGGCAAAAACCAGAGCGCCGTCCCACAAGGCGTTGAGCGTCGGCGGCATGCCGTAGGCCGGGTGATGGGCAAGAGGCTGAAAATCAGCTTGCGTCGCAGTCTCAGGCTCTCCCGCCCAGTCGGCGTAGAAGAAAGCGGTCGGGGTCGCGGCATCTTTGCCGAACAATTCGACAAGCTGCTCGATCACGGCTCCCCGCATTTCGCTCTCACGCCCAAATCGAGCGTCAACAGAGGTGCCGATAAATCCGAACAACGCGCCGACCGACCCGTCACGAGGTGACGCGTCGTGGATTTCCATCATCGGGCCTTGATGGCTGATTGCATCACCGCAGAGCCCCTGACCTCGCCAGAAAGGTTGCTCGAAAACGGCAATAGCCTTCGCGTGACCGGCCATCCATGTCGGAACTTCACGAAGCGCCGCAACGATACCTTGCGGCAACGCGGGCTCAAAGGTGATCGTTTCGGCGATGATCCGAGGTGGCAAGGCAAGCACCATTGCCTTTGCCGAGAACCCGACCGCGCCACCCCGTGTCACAGCCTCGACTTCAATTCTATCATCGTGTCGGTGTATACGGTGGACACGGTGGTCGAGGCGCAGGCGCTCGTCGGGCAAACCCCGAACAAGATGATCGACCAGCGTTGCGATGCCGCCCTCGATCCGAAGCGCGCCGGCCATGGTCGAGAACGCGAGATCGCGGCGCACTGCCCCTGTTTCATCTTGAAAAACGAGGTTGCCGTCGGCGTGTTGCTCGAATAGCGCCAAACCGAAGCGTTCACACGCTGCGAGCATGCGCTCATTGTGCGGCCACAGCCACGTTGGTCCAAGATCGAAACGATGCGCGCCACCTTCGATCGGAGCGGAGTGGATGCGACCGGCCAATCGATCCCGCGCCTCAAGCACAATCCAGTTACGGCCCTGACGCGTCAGCTCATCCGCCACAGCGAGACCACTTAGTCCGCCACCGACAATGATGACATCGGCTTCGATCATGCCCGAACCATGTCACGGAGATGCCCGGATTTAACATAGATTTTTGCGCCACCCAAACCTGACCGCAATTTCTCTTCGCCACCTGGCGGCAGACGCAACCAGTCCCAAGGCCCGAACGTGCGATTGCCGAAATCGAAAGAGCCCGTGATCACGAAAACTTCCAATCCACCATCCGTATCAACCCCAATATCCGCGTCAGCGGTCCATGTCTCGAGTCGCACACACTCGCGTGCATCTTGAAACAACGGCATGATCGCGACGCCAGGCCGATCCGCGGCGTCGATGAAGAACGATTTGTTGGTATCGATCTTTGTGAACGCCCGGTCATCGGGATCGAATTGATGCAGTTTGACAAGGATCGTGCAGCCGTTTGCCGCCGACGGAACATGATGGGACGTTGGCGGGTTGCGGATATAATAACCTTGCGGATAGTCACCATGCTCATCTTGGAAAACACCGTCCAATACAAGAAACTCCTCGCCGCCATCATGGGTGTGTGCTGAGAAAAAGCTTTCCGGCGCAAACCGAACAACCGTCGTCGCGCGCGCCACCTCATCACCAATACGATCAAGCATCTTTCGCTCGACGCCGGCCATGGGGGACGGAACCCATGCGTTCTCGGCATCGAAAACCTGAGCGGTTTGATCGAAATTAGCATTCAATCGCATAGCCTTCTCTCCTTTTGAAGACGCCTTTGTATGTTGCTATTCGAAAACATATGGGGAGACGCTGAACGTTGCATAATCAATCCCGATTGCTCCGGACCACACGCGCCAACGTCAACACATCGACGCCTGATGCGCCTGCGCGCAACAGCACCTTGGTGCACGCCGTCACGGTGGCGCCGGTCGTCAGCACATCATCGATCAGAAGCACGCGCCGGCCTTCGATACGCGTTTGCCAGCGGTGGTTAACGGCGAACACGCCCTGCACATTGCGACGTCGTTTTGACGGGCTTAAGCCCGCTTGCGTGGGCGTGCGTTTGCGGCGCTGAAGCATATCCGGCGCGAACGGCTTGGCGGCATCGCGGGCCAAAAGCCTGGCCAGCATGGCAGCTTGGTTGAAACGCCGTGAAAACAAGCGCGTCCAGTGTAGCGGCACCGGCGCGATCCAGTCCGCTTCATCAATGAGTGCCGATCCTGCCCGTCCAAGCCAAGTTGCGAAGGCCGGCGCCATGTCGGCGCGGTCGCCGTACTTGAGGCCAAGAATCATGCGGCGGCTTAATTCGTCATAGGCCATGGCGGCCCGCGCACGCGTAAACACCGGCGGGTCGCGCAGGCACGCCCCACAGAGCGCGCCTTCGAGCATCTGCAACTCGAACGGCAAGCCGCAGCAATAACACCAAGGTGCAGTGAGAAAATCCGCCTGCTCCCAGCAATCCCCACACAATGCGCCGTGACGCCCGCTCGCCGCGCCGCACGCGAGGCATTGCGGCGGCAGCACCCAATCGAGCAAGCGCTCCGCACCACGGCGCAACGCCGCGGGCCCCGAAGAAGGCGCATGCATGTCGGGCGGTTGATGTGCCATAACATCCAGCATGGCTGAAACCATGACCGTCTTCAACCGGCGCGCCGTGCGTCAACATCGCGACCGGGCCGCGGCCGATTTGACTGCGCACGACTTTCTGTTCGCGGAAACCGCCGAGCGCCTGGCCGACCGGCTCGACGACGTCAAACGCGCCTTCCCGCTGGCACTCGATCTCGGGTGCCACGGCGGCGAACTGTCTCGTGCGCTGAACAGCCGGGGCGGCATCGAGACACTGGCATGCGCCGATCTCTCGGAACGCATGGCCAAACAAGCAGGCACCCCCGCCCTGGGCCCCTCTCTGGCCCTAGCCCTGGCCGCCGACGAAGAGGCATTGCCCTTCGCAGCCGCTTCGCTCGACTTGGTGTTGTCCAATCTGAGTTTGCATTGGGTCAACGACCTGCCAGGGGCGCTGGTGCAAATCCGCCAGGCCTTGAAACCGGACGGGTTGTTCCTGGCGTCGATGCTGGGTGGGGCGACACTGCACGAGCTGAGAACCGCTCTCTATGAGGCGGAGATTGAGGTTGAGGGCGGACTAAGCCCGCGGTTTTCGCCATTTGCCGACGTGCGCGACCTGGGCAATCTATTGCAGCGCGCGGGCTTCGCCTTACCGGTGGCGGACTTCGAGACCATCACGGTCTCTTACGAAACGCCGCTGAAGTTGCTACGCGATCTGCGCGGCATGGGCGAGACCAACGCCAATTCGGAACGGCGTCGAACTTTCAGCCGCCGCGCCACCCTGTTCAAGGCCATGGAAATCTATATGGACCGCTTTGCCGGACCCGACGGGCGTGTCCCGGCGTCGTTTGAGGTGATTACCATGACCGCCTGGGCACCGGCGCCCGATCAACCGAAACCACTCGCACCCGGCAGCGGCGCCACGCCGCTGGGGGACGCGGTTTAGCGTCAATCCGAACTGGCGATATCTTCCAATTCGCCGAGAAACGCGAGCACGTTGTCGTCAACGGTGTCGATCTGCTCTTTGGCTGTTTCCACGCTGGCTGGTTTTACCGCCGATGACGTTTCGTTTATCTGCTCCGCCTCCACAGCCACATGGATATTCTCGCCAAGCACCTCATTGATCACGCGCGCCAATTCATTGCGGTCGATGGGTTTGGTGACGCAGGCATTCATGCCGGCGTCGAGATATCCACGCCGGTGTTCTTCCATGGCGTCGGCGGTAACAGCGATGATCGGGATGGCTGCATTGCCGCGACTCAATTTCCGGATCGCCCGGGTGGCATCGGGCCCGTTCATCTCGGGCATGCGTACATCCATCAACACAAGGTCGTAATCTATCTCCCCGCGCGCCACAGCTTTTACCGCCTCGGCGCCGTTTTCAACAATGACCGACGTATGGCCGAAGCGCGTAAGCGTGGCATGGATAATCTGCTGATTGAGTTTGTTGTCTTCAGCCAAAAGAACGTGCAAGGCCCGCTGCCCCACGAATTCGACCAACGGAGCGGTGGTCGTGGCATCGCTGACTTCGCTGGTCGCCGCCACGTAGGGTACCGTAAATGAAAACGCACTGCCCGATCCAGGATCGCTCTCGGCTGCGATTTCGCCGCCCATCAGTTCCACCAAGCGTTTTGATATGGCAAGCCCCAGACCGGTGCCTTCATATTTACGTGTGGTGGAAGCATCGGCCTGAGTGAAATCACCGAACAGATCGTCGATGCGATCTTTCGGGATGCCGATGCCGGTATCGATGACGCGCAACCGCAAAACACCCGGCCTGCCGTCACCATTGTGCAGCGACACCCCGAGCGACACCGATCCTTCGTGCGTGAACTTGATGGCGTTGCCGACGAGGTTGACCAAGACCTGACGGATGCGGGTCGGGTCTCCGTTGACCGCGTCTGGCACGTCGTCGGCAATCTCCAGGTGCAGGGCCAAGTTTTTCTCTTCAGCGCGATGGGCGAACAGTTCAGTGGCTTCGCGCACCATGCGGTGTAGATCGAAGTCGATTTTCTCAATCTCTAACTTGCCGGCTTCCAACTTCGAGAGGTCTAGCACATCGTTGATGATCGTGAGTAGCGACTGGGTGGCGCCTTTGATCTTGTTCAGATTGTCCACCATATCCGCCGGCGGTTCGGCATCGAGCAAGATGTCCACCAACCCCATCACGCCGGTCATCGGCGTGCGGATTTCGTGGCTCATGGTGGCCAGGAACTGCGATTTTGCCTCGTCAGCGGCTTGCGCACGATCGCGGGCAAGCGCCAGTTCTCGCGTTCGCGATGCAACGCGATGCTCCAATTCGTCGTTGGAACGGCGCAAGGCCTGCTCGGCAGTCTCTTGGCGTTCGCGCATCTCGTTGAACGACGAAAACACAGAGCCCATTTCGTCACGGCTGTTCCACTCGGCACGGTGATGTCCACCAACGGCATCGGCACCGAACGCGCCAACCAAGCGCGCCAGCGGAATGCCGATCGTCCAGCGGAATGCGAGCACCGCAGCCAGCATTGTCGTCAACATAACCACCACGGCGACGGTGATGGAAATCGCCAAATCACGCACGCGGGCGCGTTGCAGCCGGTCGTCGGAAAATAAAATCCTGAGATTGCCAACGGGCTCGCGCTGGCCTTCTCGTTCGAAGTAGATCACCCGGCTGATGACAGTGCCAAGAGGCGTCGTTTCGGCTGGAATTTTGGCATCCGGCACCGAGGCGCCGCTACTACCCAGCACCTCGCCGAAATCATCAGCGACCTCCACGGCGGCGACGTCAGCATTGACGGAAAGCGATTCCGCCAGCAACTGAATGCGTTCGTGATCGAGGTCCCAAAGCGATGCAGCAAATACTTTGGTCTGACTGTCGATCAATTGCTCAGAGCCATGACGGAAATCTTGTTCGACCTGACGATAGCCGAAATTCTCGAACACGACGAAAAACACCGCTAATCCCAGCAACGCAAATGGTACATTCAGCGCCAGAAATTTGCCCAGCAGCGACTTCATCCGCAACCGCTCGAACGGAACCGACGGATGAACCGCTTCGGGTTTGCAGGTGGGAGACCTTTTCATGATGTCGCCTATCGCGATTGCCCAAGTGGCCGGTTGCAAGTGAACGCCTGCAAGCGATTACTTGAAAGCTGTCGCAAAATACTCCTGCGTCAGGGTGTCGATATCCAGGCCCTTGAGCCCATTGTTGAAGATTTCACGCCCGGCCCGGCCCTTGGCATCGTCACGAAAACAAAGATATAGGGTTTTAATTTCCAGCGCTTGCATCGCGAACGCTAATTCGTTCGCGTGGTGCTTTAGACCATCCGTTGTTCGGACGAGGTACTGAAACACCATCCGGTCGATCAGCACAACATCCACTTGACGTTTGACCAGTTTCAGCAGGTTCTGCGTGTCGTCGCTGGTGCGCAGCACGGACAAAACCCGGCGTTTTTCGAGAGCATCGAACTCTTCCGTTGCTGCGTAACCGGTCACGTAACCGATGCGCTTTCCTTTAAGGTCGCTCAAGACCTTCCATTCCGGCGGGCCGTCAATCCTGAGATAGGCAAATCCCAGCGGCGCCGTGCCGATAGGATCGGAGGCGACAAACTTGGGTTTTGGTGAATGTTTGCAATGATATCCCGGAAAATAGGCAATCGACCCATTGCGCCCGCGCGCGGCTGATTGTATGGCCCGTTTCCACGGCCAAAACCCAATGCTCGTATCGCTTCCCGCCGCCGCAAATGCTTTTTTCACGATCCGCGAGGTCGCGCCATATTGCGGCAGCGCCTGTCCTGTATAAGGGGCCCACTCCAATGTCGACACCCGAACAGTGTCCGCTGCCCGTGCCGTCGCAACCGCAAAAACCAAGGCAACCGGAATGATCACAAAGATTATCCGGCACCCGATTCGTTTTGCACGCTTAGCCATTCAGATTTCCTCAGTTCAGCAAGCACCTCACTGTATGCAAGTGAATATTATAGCACGCCGCAACAAGCACGCAAAAAGGCATATACCTATGGCAAAACACCCATCGTGCCGTCAGCCGAACTGTTCGATTTTCAAACGCTCGTTCGAGCCCAGCCGTTGCACCCCGGATGCGGAGGCGATACAACGCCACCGCAATAGACACAGCGGAGGTCATAGACCATGAGATTTCACGCCCCTCTGTTAAAGGGCCGGTTGATCAAGCGTTACAAACGCTTCATGGCCGATGTTGAGTTGGAGAGCGGCGAAACCGTGACCGCACACTGCGCCAACTCGGGCTCCATGTTGAGCGTCAATGAGCCGGGCGCTGAAGTTTGGATCAGCCCCGCCACGAACCCGGACCGCAAACTCAAATACACCTGGGAGATGATCCGCATCGGTCGCTCGTTGGTCGGCATCAACACCAGCCACCCGAACGCCTTGGTTTATGACGCCATTGCCGCTGGCAAGGTTCCTGAATTGAAGGGCTATGCGGGCATCCGGCGCGAGGTCAAGTATGGCAAAAACTCGCGCATCGATGTGTTATTGGAAGACGACAAAAAAGGTCTTTGTTATGTCGAAGTGAAGAATGTCACCATGCGCCGAAGCCTCAAAGCCGGTGCACCGGTCGAGTTTCCCGATGGCGTCACGGCGCGCGGCGCCAAGCACTTAGTCGAGCTTTCGGACATGGTCAAAGATGGGCACCGGGCGGTCATGTTCTATCTTGTGCAGCGCGGTGATGGCGCCGCCGGCGTTACCATCGCGCGCGACATTGATCCGGCCTACGGCGAAGCGCTGGATAAAGCGCGCGCTATGGGGGTTGAAATCCTGGCTTACGGTTGCAAATTAACACCTGAGGGCATTACGTTGGCCAAACCGGTTGAATTCCTCGATTGACTTTAATTTGATGGCCGAGAGCCCTCCGAAAAGCTGGCACGGTCGATTTTTTTGAGCATAATCAAGTGATGCAAGAACTTTACACACAGACTCCGGGCCGCGATGGCCGCGTAATCCGGCTGCACGGGCCCGCAGCCTTCGATGGCATGCGCAAGGCCGGCAAATTGGCGGCCGAGTGTCTGGACTTCATCACGCCGCACGTGGTGCCGTCGGTCACGACCGAACGACTGAACCAGCTTTGCCATAATTTCGTGGCCGAGCGCGGCGGTATTTCAGCGCCACTGAATTACCGGGGTTTCCCCAAATCCATCTGCACGTCGATCAACCACGTGGTTTGTCACGGCATTCCGGGCGATAAAAAATTGCGCGAGGGCGATGTCGTTAATATCGACGTCACCACCATCGTCGATGGCTGGCACGGCGATTCCAGCCGCATGTATCCGGTGGGAAAAATCGGTCGCAAATCCGAGCGCCTGATCGATGTGACGTTCGAGTCCATGTGGCGCGGCATTCGCGAGGTCAAACCCGGCAAGACCCTCGGCGACATCGGCCATGCCATTCAGAGCTACGCCGAAGGCGAGCGCTTTTCGGTGGTGCGTGATTTCTGCGGGCACGGACTGGGCCAGGTTTTCCATGACGCCCCCAATGTCATGCACTTCGGACGCCCCGGCGAAGGCGAGGTGTTGCGCGCCGGCATGTTCTTCACCATCGAGCCGATGATCAACATCGGCGGATTCGAAGTCAAAATCCTTTGCGACGGCTGGACGGCTGTCACCAAAGACCGCTCGCTGTCGGCGCAGTTCGAACATTCACTGGCCGTCACCGAAGACGGCTACGAGATATTCACGCTATCGCCCGGTGGTCTGGACAAACCGCCCTACGACGTCTGATCCCATGTCAGAGGACGCCAGATCGGACCAACAGATCATTGGCGACGCAGGCCTCTACCTGAGCGAGATTAACTCTGACGGCGATGCCTTCGAATACCGCATCAGCGGCGACACGCACCCTTACCGGCGTATCTTGCGCGATCTCGGTGGTAAGTGGGACAAGGTGAAGCAAAACTGGAAGTTCTCCGTCGCCGACCCGACACCGGAACTCGCCGAAGCGATCTTGAAGGCGCCACCGCCGGACGAAACCGACAAGAAAGCCAAAGACGACAACAAGCCGCACTATTGGGGTCACCGCCAACGGCTGCGCGACCGTTTCATGGAGCAAGGCGCCAATGCCTTGGCCGACTACGAGTTGTTGGAATTGCTGCTGTTCTATTCGATCCCACGCAAGGACGTAAAACCGCTGGCCAAGAAATTGATCGACACCTTCGGCGGATTGGACGGCGTGTTCGCCGCCGACCCCGACCGCTTGGCGGAGGTCGACACCATCACCTATCAGACCATCGTTGAACTGAAAGCCATCAAAGCCGCCGCCGGACGCCTGGGTCAGGCGGAGATCGCCGAGCAGCCGGTCTTGTCATCGTGGAACAAACTGATCCGCTATCTGAAATCACAGATGGCGCATGACATGAACGAACAGTTCCGCATCGTGTTTTTGAACACCAAAAACATGGTCATCGCCGACGAGGTGCAGCAACAAGGCACCGTCAACCACACGCCCGTCTATCCGCGCGAAGTGATCAAGCGCGCGCTGGAACTGGGCGCAACGGCATTGATCATGGTGCACAATCACCCGTCGGGCGACCCGACGCCCAGCCAGGCCGACATCGACATGACGCTGGAAATTTCGGAAGCCGGCGAAAAGCTCGGCATCGTCCTGCACGACCACATCGTCATCTCCAAACGCGGCCATTCGTCGTTCAAGGAGATGGGGCTGATCTGAATTCCGCCACCGGTTCACATTTGCCGACATCTGGCGGTGAACAAATGCGGATTGGATGCCCTTGGATTTACCGGCCATCCACGTCTTTCCCTGAACCGCACCAAAGACGTGGATACGCGGGTCGAGCCCGCGCATGACGGTGAATTCCCTACCGCACTATCATCGGGCAAATCAACTTCGCTTGGGGTTCTCCCAGCGCAGGAAGCGAACCTCCATGAGCCAACGTTTTCTCTTGCAGCATGTCGGCCCGTACTCGTTTCTGGATCGCCGGTGTTCGCATCATTGCGGAACGGCCGTGGTGGATCACCGGTCTTTCTCTATGAAAATGAGCCCGCGCTTGGCTACAACGGGTTTCTCAGCCGTATCCGTTTTCAACTTCCATGGCTTTCTGCACGGCCGGACGGGCCAGCATGCGGTCGTGATGGGATTCCAGGGCCGGGTAGGTGCCTGGAGGAGCGTCCATGGTTGGACGGAAGCGCCAGTACACGCGGAACAGATGAATATCGGCAATCGTGAAGCGTCCGATCGCCCATTGCTGGTCGCCAAACTTGGTGTTGGCGATCTCAAAGGCCTCGGCAAAAGCTTCGGCGCCGCCGACCCGCGCGCCATGGACCGTAGAGGCGGTAAACGACATCCATGAAATCACCTCGGCTTCGGCTTCCAAATCACCTTCTGGCCAAAGCGCCGCGTCCGGGAAGCTGCGCGCCAGATAATAGAGCGTAGCGGCTACCTCGGTGATTACCCGTCCGCTGTCCGTCACCAAGGCTGGCACTTTGCCGTTGGGGTTGATAGCCAAGTAGGCCGGTGCCCGAGTTTCTTTCTTGCTCATCAAGGTGGGACACGGCTCATATTCGGCACCACATTCCAAGAGCGCAATGTGGGTGGCAAGCGAACTGGTCAACGGCGAAAAATAGAATTTCAACATCTCTGATCTCTCCGGCGGGATGAACACGGCGAATGAAGATCAAAGCATCAACGACCATCCGACGAAGCGCAAGCAGTGAAGCAAATCGTGGATGATCAGATCAAGTCCAGGCATGACGGTGGGTGTTCGTTCTGGGTCACAATCGGACAATCTTTTTCAACAAGATCGCCGACCACTAACAACTTAAGAGCTGACTTTCATACCGAAACGCGGCCTCTTGGGGCTAGATCGCGTCCCTACCGCCCCAACTTCAAAAACGTCGCGACGCTGATGGATTTCAGCGTAGATGCCGTGATGCCGTCGATTTCGGTGAGCACGCGGCCAAGAGCCCGGGTCGCATCGGTGACGCCCGTGACGCCCGTGACACCGCCGCTAGCGCCGGCTTCGGCCTCATCGGGGTGGATATCTTCGAAGCGGCTGACAATCTCGTAGAGCGTCAGGCGTTTGGGGTTGGCGGCGAAAGTGTAGCCGCCACCGGCACCGCGCACGGAGTTGATGATCTTGGCGCGCGACAACTCACGCAGCACTTTGGCCAAATGGTTGACCGAGAGATCGTACTTGTCGGCGATTTCCGCCGCCGCCAATTGGCGGGCCGGATCGCGCGCCAGTTCGAACACCGCGAACAGCGCGCAGCGCGTCGCCTGTTGCAGCTTCATGTGCCGTCCCCCCCGCGCTCACCTTGCCAATTTTGGCGCTCCGCCAACGGCATTTCCAATTCAATGAATGGTCCGCCCATCATGCCTTGCGAGCGGAAGAAGGCCATGTTCAGTTCATCGTCGCGCGCCGTCATGGTGCGGATGATATCGATACCGCGCGCTTGCAGGGCATCGCACAAAGCCTGAAACAACCGCGTGCCGATCTTGCGCGTGCGCATGGACGGATCGACGCCGACGGCAAACACCCAACCGCAGGGCGGCGAGCCGAACTCCCACGCGCGGACCTCGCCGACCACATAGCCGACCACACGACGATCCGTTTCAGCGAGCAGAAAATAACGGTCGTCACGCCGTCCGAAACGCTCGAACATTTCCGACCAGTAGGCGAGTTTTTCCTCGCCGGTGATGCGCGCATCGATGGCCATCACGGTGGCCATGTCGTCAGGTCGGGCAGGCCGGATACTTAAGTCGTTTTCGGTACTGGTGTCAGTCGGGGCGTCTGTGGGGGCATCGCTCATGGGCAGTTTGGACTCCGTCATTCGATTCGCCATTTTAATATACGCTTTTTCGTACCGAAAAGAGAGATAAACGCTCAATCGGGTCCTGCGCTTTAACGCTACGCCCCGAAGCCGCAATTTTTCTATGGCCTTTTAAATTAATTGGTATTATAGTACCAAATTAAGAAATATAGAATCGTTAAAAGATTGGGACAAGGTTGGGACGATGAGGACACTCAAACAAATCGTCGATGAATGCGAGAGGCTCTACGAGGACCTGGATTTCACGTCCGCTCGCGCCTGGAAAGACGCGGAGCCCGGACGCAAGGTCATCGGCTACATGCCGGTCTATGTGCCGCGCGAGATCATCCACGCCGCCGGCATGCTGCCCTTGGGCGTTTTGGGTGGTGGCGACAACATGGAGGTCATCCACGGCGACGCCTATTACCAGAGCTACATCTGCCGCATCCCCCGCTCGACGGTGGAGCTCGCCATCTCCAAAAAACTCGATTTCGTCGACGGCATGCTGTTCCCATCCATCTGCGATGTGATCCGCAATCTATCGGGCATGTGGAAAATGATGCTGCCGGATGTCTATGTGCGCTACTTCGATGTGCCGCAAAATTTCCGCGACGATATCGGCGGCACCTACTACACCCAAGAACTGAAAGAGCTGAAGGAAGGGCTGGAAGGAATTTCGGGCCGCGAAATCACCGACGATGCCATCCGCCAATCCATCGCGCTCTATAACGAAAACCGCAACGCCGTAAATCGGGTCTACGATTTCCGCTCCGGCGCGCCGTGGAAAGCGCCAGCGCGCGAGGTTTATCTGGTGATGCGGGCGGGCATGGTTTTGCCGGTGGAAGAGCACACGCAGTTGATTGAGGAATACCTCGCCGCCGCCGAAGCCGAAGACCGGCCCATGCGCGACAACTGCCGCATCATCATGCAGGGCTCGTTCTGCGAACAGCCGCCGCTGAGCCTGATCAAATCCATCGAGCTTGCGGGCTGCTACATCGTCGATGACGACTACATGCTGATCAATCGCTGGATGCTGGCGGACGTCGCCATCGACGGCGACCCCGTCGCCAACTTGGCCGACGCCTTCATCAAACACTCGACCGAGACCGCCGCCAAGTATGAGCCCTGCGGCGAGCGCAAGGGCAAGTACCTGGTGGATGCCGTGAAGGATCGCGCCGCAGAGGGTGTGATTTTCGCCGCCCCCAGCTTCTGCGACCCCGCGCTTTTGGACCGGCCCATGCTGGCCAATGCACTCACCAAATCCAGCGTGCCACACATTTCGTTCAAGTACGCCGAGAACTCCGGCCAGATGCAGCCGATCCGCGAACAGGCCGGCACTTTCGCTGATACCATCAAATTATGGAGCGAGCTATGAGCCCCGCACCCGCACAGGACGACATCATCAAAGAAGCCTCGATGATCAAGCAAAAAGAGATGATTGCCGACAACTACGAGCAATTGACCGACGCACCGGAAACCGGCCGCAAAGTCGCCGCCACCTACGTGCCCGGCAACCTCAATGAGCTGATCATGTGTTTCGACATGCTCAACAACCTGCCAGAGATCAACGCCATCCAGAACGGCATGCGCAAGAAATCCGGGCGCATGATCCAAGACGCCGAGAAGATGGGCCATTCGGAGGATGTGTGTACCTACGTGAAGGCCGATATCGGCAACATGGCCAAGGGCGCCATCGCACCCAACGGCAAGCCCATGCCGGTGCCCGATCTGTTGCTGCTCAGCTATACCGGGTGTTTCACCTTCATGAAGTGGTTTGAGCTGCTGCGCGATCAGTACGGCTGTAAGACCACCATGCTGCATGTGCCTTATACCGGCGACGGCATCATCACCGACAACATGCGCGACTACGTGGTCAAGCAGTTGAAGGAAGAAGTGATCCCGGCCATGGAAGAAGTCTCGGGCGTTAAGTTCGATATCGACCGGCTGCGTGAGAACCTGGCCCTTTCCGCCAAGGCGGAAGACGATTTCGTCTGGGTCATGCAGAGTGCGAAAAACAAACCCAGCCCCATCGATGCCTATTTCGGCGGCGTCTATTACATCGGCCCGATCTTTACCGCCTTCCGCGGCACCCAAGATGCAGTCGATTACTACAAAATTTTACGCGGCGAGATCGAAGACCGCATCGCCAAGGGCCAGGGTCCGATCACGCCTGAGGGCGAGATGAAGGACGAACGCTACCGTTTGGTGGTCGAGGGTCCGCCCAACTGGACGTCGTTCCGGGATTTCTGGCAGATGTTTTACGACGAAGGTGCGGTCGTGGTGGCTTCCACCTACACCAAGGTCGGCGGCGTCTACGATTACGATGGCTTCCGACACGACCCGTCGCGACCCTTGGAAAGTTTGGCCGAGTATTGCCTGGGTTGTTACACCAACCGCAACCTGCCGGCCCGCGTCGACATGATCGAGAGCTACATGAACGACTATCAGGCGGATGGATTTTTGGTGAACTCGATCAAAAGCTGCAACTCGTTCTCGGCCGGCCAATTGATGATGATGCGTGAGATCGAGACCCGTACCGGCAAACCCGCCGCCTTCATCGAGACTGATTTGGTGGATCCGCGCTATTTCTCACCCGCCAACGTGAAAAACCGCCTGGAGAGTTACTTCCAGATGGTCGAACAAAAACGCCGGGGCGGCGGCGGCCCGGCCAAAGCGGCTTAGAGCAGGAGACGGATCATGAAATGTTATATCGGTATCGATCTGGGCTCGACCACCACCAAGGCCGTGCTGCTTGATGAGGCAGGTGAAATCCTGGGGCGCGGCATCACCAATTCACGCTCCAATTACGCCACCGCCTCCGCCGTCGCCAAACAAGAAGCCCGCACCGATGCGCGGATGACGCTGTTTCGGCGCGAATTCGATAACGCCGTGGTCGACGGCAACCCCGATGCGGTGATGGAAGGCGTTGAGCTGACAATCCGCCGCCAGGAATTTTTGGGCCAATTGGCAGACCTCAAGGAGACCTGCCGTTCGCACATGAAAGCGAGCGACGAAGGCATCGGCGAAGCCCTGGACGAGATTTTCGTCTACATCGAAGGTGAGACACCGGAGATGTTCAAACCGGGTGCCGAGCGCAAATCCGATTTCTTCCGCGATATCGCCGGTGCCAAGTTCATGCAAAAAGGCGAGGAAGTGGCGAAATCGACGGGCGTTGCCTTCGATGCCATCTTGAACCTCTACGACAAATCCATCATCGACGTGGAAAACCGCCCGCCCGAAGGCGGCGTGCGCTCCATGTTCAAGGATGCATTGGCGGAAGTTCTCGCCAACGCGCCCGACTTGAGCGTCGACCCGGCGAAAGTCGAGACCGCGGTCGGCAATGCCCTGGACGTGGAACTGGAAGAGACATTCGTGGTCGGTACCGGTTACGGGCGAGTGACGCTGCCATTCCCGAAAGAGCACATCCGCTCGGAAATCCTCTGCCATGGGCTGGGCGCGCATGTGATGTACCCCGAAACACGTACCGTGCTGGATATCGGCGGCCAGGACACCAAAGCCATTCAGGTGGACCCCGACGGCATCGTCGAGAACTTCCAGATGAACGACCGCTGTGCGGCGGGCTGCGGACGGTACTTGGGTTATATCGCCGATGAAATGAACATGGGCCTGCACGAGCTTGGCCCGATGGCCATGAAGGCAACCAAGTCGATCCGCATCAACTCGACCTGCACGGTGTTCGCCGGCGCCGAGTTGCGCGACCGCTTGGCCTTGGGCGAGAAACGCGAAGATATTTTGGCCGGCCTGCACCGCGCCATCATTCTCCGCGCCATGTCGATCATCTCACGCTCGGGTGGGATATCGGATCAGTTCACCTTCACCGGCGGCGTCGCCAACAATCAGGCCGCCGTGCGTGAGTTGGAAAAACTCATCGAAGAGAACTACGGCAAGGTGACCATCAATATCGACCCGGCGTCGATTTACACCGGCGCCCTGGGTGCCGCCACCTTCGCACACCGCGAAGCGATACATTAAGGATAGGGAGTTAGACCATGACCCTAGCAGCAGGAATCGATGTCGGAACGGGCGCCGTCAAGGCGGTGGCATTCGAAGTGACCGAAGACGGCGAAGCGAAATGGCTGTCGCGCCATATCGAGAAAGTACGCCGCCGCGACCCGCTCAAGTTAGCGCGTGAATCGCTGGATGCCTGCCTATCTGACGCGGGCGTCAGCGAAGATGACATCGCCTATATCGCCACCACTGGTGAGGCCGAGAGCCTGACCTTTTCCACCGGGCACTTCTATTCCATGACCACGCATGCGCGCGGCGCCATCCACCTGGAACCCGAAGCCCGTGCTGTGCTGGATATCGGCGCGCTGCACGGCCGCGCCATCACCATCGACGAACGCGGCAAGGTCCAGGACTACCGCATGACGTCGCAATGCGCGTCGGGATCGGGGCAGTTTTTGGAGAACATCGCGCGCTACCTCGGCATCACCCAGGAAGAAATCGGTGAGCTCTCGAAAGAAGGTGACGATCCTGAAAAAGTTTCATCGATCTGCGCGGTTTTGGCCGAGACAGATGTCATCAACATGGTGTCGCGCCAGATCACCGCGCCGAATATCTTGAAGGGTATTCATCTGTCCATGGCGACACGCCTGCTGAAGCTGCTACGCTCCATCCGGGTGATGGACGGTCGCGTGCTGGTCACCGGCGGTTTGGCCATGGATGCCGGTCTGGTGGCGGCCTTGAACGAATCCATGGCCGATCAAAAGCTCAGCGTCGATATCGTCTCGCATCCCGACAGCATCTATGCCGGTGCCATCGGCGCCGCCATCTGGGGCGCGTTCCGGCACCAAAAACTGGCGCGGATCGGTGGATTGGCGCAGGCATCATAAATCGGCACGGCGCGGGCTTTCCCAATTCTCCATCGCTGATGCCTTAACCCTGACGGCAAAGGTCATCAAATTGCCGGCGCGTTCGTGCGTGTTCTCGGGCGGAAACGGCGGCCTGTGCAGCATCGGTCCCCAACTGTGCCCAATCAGCGATCGTCTCCAGGGCAAACGGCAATATGGCCGCGTACTCGGCGAATACTTTCTCGACAATCCAGCCTTTGTCCCATTGCGATGGGTTCGTGACAAATCGTGCCAACCACCGCTTGACGACATCGTCGGCCATCCCAGCTTTCAAGCGTGAAAGATCAAGGACTAGTGCGTCAGCGTTTGTCAGAGTTGCGCTTTTCACGGAAACAGCAATTAAGAACGGGCCTTCGCTTGCGTTTGGAACCTCGTTTTGAATCTTCGGGATTGCTCTCCGAAATTGATCAAGCAACGCTGCGGCCCGATCATAATCGTAATAGTGAAGCAGCACGGCGCACGAACTGTTGCCGCGAAGCCCTGTTTGTTCATACTGACGGATAACGGATACCATACGATGGCCAGGGTTCATGCAGGTCGGAAAATACGCCGCCCGCTGCGTATCGCCGATCGTCCCGTGCTTTTTATAGGGAAGACGGTCCAAAACCACCTTGCAAACCTCGGCATTGAGTTTGAATAGGGGGTCGTCGAAGTCTTCTTTCTTCGGCGATTTGAACAAAATTAGGCCAAATCCATTTTCGTTCCACGGAAATTTCTCACTCTTGCCGATAATGCTGACAACTCCTCGGGGGCCCTCCTCTAGGTCAAGCACCGGTTTCGCCATAGCCGGTTTCATTTTCATTGACGGCTTCGGCGCTTCAGGCATCGTTTTTTGTGATATCGTCGCAGTCTCGCAGCCGGACAACAAAATAGTCCCGAGTACGATCAGCATCCATGAGCGTGGTTCAATTCGCGTCATCATTCGGACCGCCATCGGAATTGTTGTTGCCGCCCGTCATCGCCTGAATTCCCCATCTCACCGCACCATAGGTCAAAAGTAGTCCAACAATCCACGTGATCTCACCCGCCCGCAACCCGGTGAACCCGAGCCCATACGGCAGCAAAACATTGTTGACGACAAAAAACAGCGTGAAAGCCAATACCGCCACGCCGAGTTCTTTGATCGTGCCAAAACTTCGCATCAACACCTCCCCTGACCTGGTCAATACGATAGCACATAACAAAAATAGAAAACTAGTCTTCGAAACAACTAAGACCTGTCGCGCCACACACATCGACGCGATTGATCGCCAAACGAGGTGCGACTAACTCAGCCTCTACCCGGGTTCTTACTTCGGCGCCATTAAAGCCAAGCCCACGACCAACAGCATCGAGGTTGCCATGGCGATATTCACGCGCCGCTGCACATGCGGGGCGAGGTTAAGCCGGTGCAGGCTCATGCCGGCATAGAGCCAGGCAAAATGAATAGGCGTCCAGATGGCATTGATGATCAAAAACTTGAGCACCGTCTCCATCACCAGACTGTCCGGCCAAAAGGCGAAACCGGTAAACAACGTCGTGTTCACTGCATAGGCTTTGGGATTGACCGTTTGCAGGATAATGCCATCCCAGAACCCGGGCGCCTTGGAAGCTTCTTTAAACGCGATCTTGGTGCCGGAAAAAGCGATTTTGCCGGCCAAATACGAGAGATACCCCACCGATGCAATAAGCAAGACCAAGCGGATATTCTCGTTCGCCAACACGATCGCCGCCATCCCTGATACGACCGCGATCGCCACAAGGTTGGTGCCGACAAACAGGCCAGCGATGTATCTGGCGCCCGGCCCTGATCCGAAAGCGGAGCCGACGCCGGCGACGGACAATACGCCCGGACCAGGCGTGATGATGAGGAAAAAAACGGCAAGCGCGAAGGTCAGCATTATCTATGGTTGAGTGATGCAAAGGAGTCCATCAGCGCCGCAAAGCGGATGATTTCTCTCAACTGGTGCCCTAGCCCAAACTCAATCCGCTGTGGCCGGTGCAGCCAATTGCTATCCATGGGCCTATTTCGCAGCTTCAAACCGCCAGCCGTTTTGCTTGCGCCGCCATAACTGATAGGCGCCGAAAGCAATCAAGAACAAGGCCAAGGCCGGGCGGAAGGTACCCCCCATCATGAACAATGGGACGGAAACCGCGAAGCAGGCCAGCGGCAAGTAGAACAAAGTCCAGAACTTTTGTTTTTCCCGATGCCCCTGAAACATCGGAAACAGGGCAGAGAATATCGCAACGATCATAAAGAAAAGCGACCACGGCCGAGTGAAGAACGGTGTCAGGTCAGAAGAAATAGCCAAAGCCCGCGCTAGGTTAAGCTCGGCAATGTTGCCCAACACGATACCCAAAATCATCGGCGCCAAGGGAAAGCCGAAATGGCGCATGGTGAAACCAAGAATACCGAACCACAACAGCGTCCACAGATCAAAAGTATCGTTTTGCAACGCGAACACACCGATGCCGGAGAAGCCTAAGATAATGGCGGCCAGCACATACATGCGGATTTTCGTTACCCGCACGAAGACCTTGAGCATCACCGATTGCAGGCCCAACATCATGAAGGTGGCGATGAAAAACGAAATGAAGATGGAATAGGCCAACACCGGCTCGTCGGTAATAAAGGACGGGCTGGGCACAACGTCGTGCATCAATAGCGCACCCAACATAATCGCTGCCGTCACATCGCCGGGAATGCCAAGCGCCATCAAAATGATCAAGGCTCCCCCTTCAACAGCGTTGTTGGAGCTTTCCGGTGCTATGATTCCGTCCGGGATGCCCGTGCCGAATTCCTCCGGGTGCTTGGAGGCCTTTTTGGCTTGGTCATAAGCCAAGATGTTGGCAATGGAGCCGCCCGCACCCGGCAAGATGCCAGTGAAGACACCGATAAGCGACGAGCGAATAACGATGGTCCAGCGCTTTGCGATTTCGCGGATGGCCCGGAGATGCTCGATTCTGACCTGAACTTTGCCTTGCTCCGTCAGTGATTTTTTGGCGGTTTTCGGATCTCGAACGTCGTTCAGGAGTTGGCTAAAGGCAAACAGCCCAATAAGCACGGCGATGAAGTCAAAACCGCCCAGCAGGTTGTCAGAACCAAAATCAAACCGCGCCATGCCGGCGGCTTCATCTTCGCCGACGGACCTGAACAACAGGCCCAGCGCACCGGCAATAAGGCCCTTGATCATGTTCTTTCCGGCTAAGCTGGCGGTGATGGTGAGCGCAAAGATCACCAGCATAAAGTAGCCCCACGGGTTAAATTCCAGCCCGATATTGGCCAACTGAGGCGCAAGAGTCATCAGCATGATGGCGCTGATAATGCCGCCACAGAACGATGACCAAACGCCAATGCCCAAGGCCAAGCCCGGCTCGCCCTTTCTGGCCATAGGAAAGCCATCAAAGGTCGTCGCTACGGATGAAGGTGTGCCGGGAATACCGGTCAAAATCCCCGCCATCAGACCACCTGAAAGGCCGCCGACAAGGACGCTAACCATCGTGGCCAGCCCCAGGTGTGGCGCCATGTTAAAGGTGAACGGCAGCGTAAGCACCACCGCCATCGCGATGGTAAAGCCAGGGATGGCGCCCGCTATCAGGCCGGCGCACACGCCCACGGCCATCAACAATAAGGCATGAACGTTGATCAGGACATCAAGCGCGCCGATGACGTTATCAATAATCATGATCTGCCCCTAAAAATTTCCCAAGATCATTCCCGGAGGCAGAATAACGCCCAGCGCAAAGGTGAATAGACTCCACATCGGAACGATTGCAAGCATAGCGAAAAACAGATGAAACAACGGCTTTTTGCCATCGAATCCACCGAGAACGCCCATCAGCAGCCATACGAAAAGGATGCCGTCAATCAACATACCCAAGACCGGCAGCAATGATAAATAAACGAAAAACAGCCCAAAACACCAAAGTGGATTACGCCAATGATCGATCCATCCCCGGATCCCGGGCTCGCGATCAGATTTACTCGCGGTGGCAATTTCCGGATTTCCCCGCAGCGATTGAACGAGATAGATCAATGACAGGAAGGTCAGCACCGCAATAATCGTCCGCGGCCAGGTCGAGGGCTTCAGAACACCATAATCGGGCGAGCGAATATCGAAGCTGGCCCAAAAAAATACGCCGCAAAATAACAGCAACGCAATCGCGATTACGGAGTCCCGATTAAGACGCTCCATGTGTCACCCCTCAAAGATGAAGTCGGCCCGGACCCCTAGAAGGTAGTCCGAACCGAATTCAAACAGATATCAAACGTCGTTTTTATTTTTTCCACAAGCCGATCTTAATGGCGACTTTTTCGTGGTCCGCATACATTTTGTCCGCCCATTTGCGGTAACCGTCAGGCCCAACATAGTTGACGCCGGTTCCCTTGGAATCCATTGCATCCAGGAACTCTTTGCTTCCGGCAGCGGTTTTGAAGACGTCGGCCCAATAATCAATGACCGAACGAGGTGTGCCCTTGGGAGCGACGATGCCGCGGTCGAGAGCATAGATCATGTCGACGCCCAATTCCTTCAGAGTCGGCATGTTCGGCAGGTGCTTGGAGCGTTTCTCGGCGGCAATGGCAAAGCCTTTCAGCGCGCCACTTTCGAGGTGTTTACGACCGGATGCGACATTTAGCCCACCCAGTTCCACCGCACCGGAAAGCAAAGCCGTCATACGGTCGGCTGTTCCATCATAGGGCACAAACTTGAACTTCATACCGGTGAGATCTTCCAAGATCAGCCAGTTGAATTGGCTGGTGGAACCGAACGTAGCGGCAACCTTAACTTCGTTGGGTTTCGCCAACACACCCTTCTTGAATTCATCAAAGGTGTTCCACGGTACGTTCTTGTTGGCGCCCATGATGTCGGGCGTAGACGTCAGCAACGAAATCGTCTCAAAATTGTCGAAGTGATACGGAATGCGCTTGTTCAAATAGCTGGTAACAGCGCTTTGGTGAATAGCGAACAACGTGCAGCCATCGGGCTTGGATTTAGCGACGTGTTTGGCGCCTTTGTTGCCGCCTTGGCCAGGAATCATCTGCAGTTTGATCTTGGATGGGATGTTCATCTTCTGCACGACTTTTTCGAAGATGGCGAAAATAACCTGGGTGCCACCGCCGGCTTTCCATGGAACGACCAATGTAGCGGTGCTGCATTTCGGTGCCGTACCGGCAGCGTATGACGCGTTGGGGGTGAATGCGGCGACCGCTGAAACGGCAAACACGCCGACAGCGAGACCGCGAATATATGTCCTGATCATTAGACCCTCCCTAAGGTATCTGTTCTGTTGTTAGGGGAGAAATAGAAAATTTTGCCACACGGTGGAATTTTCTTAATTCCTCTAAATCTCCCTTTTGCTCGGGGCGGAGAATAACCTAATCCTCCCAAGTCGGCTAGTGTTTAGCCCCCATCTCAAATCGTGAGTGCCCTCCTTGTACCCCCAACGTTGATCGATGAGCGATCCTTCACAACGATTGCATCATCGTGGCAGTAGGCAGATTGTCCGTAGAGTCATGAACGCCGAACACGAACCGAATGCCATTTGGAGAACACTGCGCGAGCCCAATTACTGGCGCTATGTCACCGGCAATGGTCTATCGCTTATCGGCACCTGGATGCAACGCATCGCCATCGGCTGGCTAACGTGGGAACTCACTCACTCGCCGACGTGGCTCGGCATCATTGCCATGGCCGATTTCTTTCCGGTCGTGTTCATGGGACCGCTGGGTGGCGCGCTGGCGGATCGCCATAGCCGGGTAAAGGTCATGGTGCTGTCGCAACTCGTCGCGGCGGCGTGCGCCCTGTCTATGTTCGGCCTTTCCCTATCGGGGGCCTTGCACGAATGGCACCTGGCGATTTTTACCTTCATATCCGGCATGGCGCTTGGTTTGAACCAGGCGTCTCGGCTGGCGCTGGCGCCAAGTTTGGTGCCTCGCGAGCTTTTGACGACCGCCATCGCTATCAACTCAATGGTGTTTAATAGTGCGCGGTTCGTCGGCCCGATGATTTCCACGGCAGTGATCAGCCTGTGGGCCATTCACTATTCATTTCTTATCAATGCGGTATCCTATTCGGCACTGATCGTCGCCCTGTTGTCTCTCAACATCAAGCGGCGCGAAAATCGCGGCAAGGATGGTGTATCTCGCTCGATCATCGACGACATCCGCGAGGGGGTGGTGTTCATCAAAAACCATCCGCCGATCCGCCTGGTCATCGTCGTCATGACCATGTCGGCACTTTGCCTGCGGCCGGTTGTCGATCTATTGCCCGGGCTGATCTCCGACGTGTTTGGAAAAGGCGCCGACGAATTTGCCATCCTGACCGCATCGTTCGGCATCGGCGCCATTCTCGGGGGTTTCTGGATGGCTAGGCGCGGCGGCATGGAAGATCAGCCGATTGTCGCCATGCTGGGCGTCATCGGATCGGCCTGCGCCGGTGTTGGCTTGGTTGCAACAACGTCGTATGCCGTGGCATTGCCCTTCACCATCGCCGCCGGTTTCGGCATGGTCGTTTCCGGCATCGGCATGCAATCGACGCTGCAATTCGTCACGCCGGCGTCCATGCGCGGCCGTGTCCTCAGCCTCTACGGCGTCATTCATATCGGTGGCGCGGGCATCGGCGCGTTTATCCTTGGTTTGATTGCCGAAGTGATGGGATTGCGATTGCCCATTGTCATCGCCGCGGTGGTTGGCGGCATCATCTGGCTGACGGTCTGGCGAAAACGCTCGGTCATCGTGGAGTCGCTGAAAACAAAGACGGCGAAGCCATAAATCGGCATGCGGATCAGCCTTGCATCTTGACATTTCCATATTTCTGGAATAATAGAATTAATAAGCCTCACCTTGCCTCCGGGCGAGATCGGGCCTTGCCTCCGGGCGAGATCAAGCATAGAGGAATGGGTCATGACGAATTTGGTTCTCAGCGCTGCGGATTTTTCCAAACGCATCGGTCATGGGATCGGTGCCATCGACAAGGCGTGGGTCGCGGTCGCCATCATCTTTGCCCTCATTGCGGCTATCGAGCCGGCGCAGGCTCCCGAGAGCTTTAGGTTTGTTATCGAAGCCCTGCTTGAGATCGCGCCGTTCCTGCTCGCCGCCATTGCCATTGCGGCCTACGCCAAGGCATCGGGCGCGGATGGCCTGATCGCCAAGGTTTTCGAAGGCCGACTGACGATGATGATTGTCGTGGCCGCGATTTTCGGCGGTTTGTCGCCGTTTTGTTCGTGCGGGGTTATCCCGCTGATTGCCGCTCTGCTGGCCATGGGCGTCCCTCTGCCGGCCGTGATGGCGTTTTGGTTGGCGTCACCGTTGATGGACCCGGCCAAGTTTTTCCTGGCCACCGGTACGCTCGGACTTGAGTTCGCCATCGGCTTGACTGTCTTCGCCGTCGCCATCGGGCTTTACGGCGGATTCATGACCCGACTGGTCATGGCCAAGGGCGCTTTTGCCAATCCGTTGCGCCCCGAAGCCAGCCCCGGCTGCTGCGCCACCAAAAGTGTTGCTTCGCCGAAAACCGTGATGTGGAAATTCTGGCCGGAAACCGAACGTCGCCAAGCCTTCACCGGCGAGATGTGGGACACAACGTTGTTCTTGCTGAAATGGCTGGCGCTGGCGTTCTTGCTGGAAAGCCTGATGATCAAGTATGTGCCGGCGGAATCCATTGCGCAATTCTTGGGCTCGGACAGTGCCTGGGCGATTCCGATCGCGGTGCTTACCGGTGTGCCGGCGTACCTGAACGGCTTCGCTGCTCTGCCGCTGATCCAGGGCTTGCTGGAAATGGGCGTTGCGCCCGGTGCCGGCATGGCCTTTTTGGTGGCCGGCGCAGTGACCTCCATGCCCGCCGCCGTCGCCGTGTTCGCGCTGGTGCGCCCGCCGATGTTTGCTTGGTACCTCGTGCTCGCGGTCACCGGTGCCACATCGGCCGGCTTGTTGTTCCAACTCTACGCCGGATGACGCCGCCGAAATCGCCGCGTGCCATTTTAGCGACGATTTGTTCGGCGGAAGTTCTCAGCATGCTCAGCGTTGCCGCCGTGCCGGCGCTGCTGCCCACCTTCATCAATGAATGGTCGCTGTCGAAAACCGACGCGGGCTGGCTCAACGGTACTTATTATCTGGGCTATCTGCTGGCGGTGCCGTTTTTGTTTACGCTCACGGATCGCCGACCGGCGCACAGCATTTATTTTGTTTGCATGGCTTTGTCGGGTTTCGCCACCTTGGGCTACGCTTTCTTCGCCGATGGGTTCTGGACCGCATTGGTATTTCGACTGCTCAGCGGCATCGGCCTCGCCGGCACCTACATGCCGGGGCTCAAGCTGCTCACCGACCAGCTGGAGCGCATTAACCCCGGCGCCGATCACAGCCGATCCGTGGCGTTCTATACATCAAGCTTCGGTATCGGCATGTCGCTGTCGTACTTTCTAGCCGGTGAACTGGCCGAGCTTTGGGACTGGCGATGGGCGTTTACTATTTTGGGCATTGGGCCGTTGCTGGCACTTGCGTACATGGCCGCAATCCTGCCGCGCCAGAATGCGGCGCAACACGCACAGCCGACGACGCATCTGTTGGATTTCCGCCCGGTATTTCGCTGCCGCCCAGCCATGGGTTATGTGCTTGCCTACACGGTGCACAATTTCGAGCTGTTCGCCTTCCGGTCCTGGGTGGTGGCGTATCTGGCCTTCGCCCTGACCCGCCATCCTGGCGAGAGTTTGGTCATCGCCGCCACCGCCATTGCCGCCGCGTCCAATGTCGTCGGTCTGCCGGCCAGCGTGTTGGGCAACGAAATGGCCCGGCGCATTGGCCGCCATCGGGCGATCACGCTGATTATGTGGACATCGGCGCTGTTTGCCGTGGGCCTCGGATTTATGCTGGATGCGCCGCTTTGGGTGATCACCATCGCGGTCATTGCCTATGGTGTTTTGATCACCGGCGATTCATCGTCCATTACCGCCGGCGCCGTCGCCGAAGCGCCGCCCGGCTACAAGGGAGCCACATTGGCCGTACATGCCTGCATCGGTTTCACGGGGTCATTTTTGGGCCCCTTGGCGTTCGGGGCTATGCTCGATATCTCCAGCCCGACAGGGATCGGCGGCGACACCATCGGCTCTTGGGTATGGGCGTTCGGCATGGCGGCAGCGGTGGCGGCACTGGGGCCGGTATTTCTTTATCTCCTGCGCAAACGATAGAATTTGAAATAAGAGGATCACCCATGAGCACAAACGCGACGTCCACACTCCTGATCGACAACGACCGCACGCGGGTTACCGAATGGCGGTTCCAACCAGGTGCCGCGACCGGGTTTCATCGCCACGAGTACGACTACGTCGTCGTCCCGCGCACCACCGGTAGGCTGAAGCTCATCGACGGCGACGGCGCCGAAACCTTCGCTGAATTGACCGAGGGAATCCCCTATTTTCGTGAGACCGGCGTCGAGCACGATGTCATCAACGCCAACGATTATGAGTTCGTATTCGTCGAGGTCGAGTTCAAGTAAATCCCACTGGACTTAGGAGCGACTTCGCCGGGCGCGCGGATGCGCCAGTTCATACACGGACTGCAGGTGCGCTGAATCGACATCGGCGTAACGCTGCGTTGTCGAAAGCGACGCGTGACCCAATAGTTCTTGGATAGTGCGGAGATCACCGCCGCCGGCCAACAAATGCGTTGCAAAGCTGTGGCGCATGGCGTGCGGCGTAGCGGTATCGGGCAGGCCAAGCGCCAGGCGCACCCGGCGCATCTGCTTTTGCGCCACGGCAGCATTTAGGCGTTTCCCCCGCGCACCCACAAACAACGGCCCTTCCGCGCCCGGGTCGTGCGGGCAAATGTCGAGATAATCACGCACCATGTCCGCAACGGCGGGCAACACCGGCACGATGCGCTCTTTGCCGCCCTTACCCTGCACCCGCAGTGTGCCGGTCTTGCCATCCGCCGCCAGCATTTGCTCGCGGTTGAGCGACAAAGCCTCGCCGATGCGTAATCCGCAGCCATATAAAATCGCCAACAGTGCCTTGTCGCGTTTGCCAACCCAGGGTTCGGGCGCCAAGTCTTCGATCGCGTCGACAGCCTGCACGGCATCGTCTTCGGTCAAGGCGCGCGGGATCGATTTCGGCACTTTCGGCGTGCGCAGCGCGTGAATGGCGGTGTTGGCGGCAAGGCCGCGTTTTTCCAAAAATCTGAAAAACCCGCGCAGTGTCGATACGGCCCTGGCGGTCGAGGTGCGCGACAAACCTTCATTGTTGCGCATGGACAGGAAGGCGCGAAAATCAGATGCGCTCAACGTTTCCAGATCGCCAACGCCGGGTGGATAGCCGATGTGGTGTGTGAGGAAACGATTAAAGCCGTTCAGATCGTGGCCATAACCGGTGACGGTATGTTCGGAAGCGCGTTTTTCATGCCGCAGCCAATCCCACCACTGATCCATGGCGGCCTTGAGGCCCGGCTCAGTGGGCGCAGGTGTCACCTCATCATCCTCCTTGGATCACCCCTGCTCGGCTTCCATCAATCGCGCCAGACACGATTCCAGAACCCGGCTCAGGAAACTCAGCAATTCCGTACCCTGCCCGGGACGGAACGTATCGACACGCCCGCCCAACGCCAGCATGCCCGTCGGCCAACCGGGGCCGGCATGGATGCGCGCCAAAGCGGCGGAGTTCACAAGGCCGGCGGCGGCGGCAAACAGCGTGCCGTCGTCGCTGATCTGGCGAAACAGCGCAACTTCCGAATCGCCCTCAAGCACCCGATCAACATAACCGGCAGGCAATTGGCGGATATCGTTTTGCATGAGTCGTTCATCCGGGCGTTCACCTAGGCGATCACCGGGGCCGGGCGCCACTTCGAATCCCAGCGAAACCGCATCCACATCGAGCAGCAACGGCCAATCCTGGGTCACGACGCGCAGCACATCTTCCCACGCACGCGCATTCAATAGACTAAGTACCGCGCCGTGCGTGCGGGTCTGCACCGACATGTTGGAGCGGCTGGTCTCAATGACGTCCTGGGCTGCGTCACGAAGCTCGTCCATTTCCGATTCGCGGCGATTGATCAGAAATTGCTGCATATCCACGACACCATCACCCGACCAGCGCCCAGGCGCGGCCATGCCCGCCAGCACATCCGGATGGCTGGCAAGGAAGTCGGGGTTGCGCGCCAAAAAGGCCAGAACGGCGGCTTCATCAACCTCGTCTTCGGATACATCCGGTGCGGTCGAAACCGGGTCGCTCATGGTGCATTCCTTACCTGTCTCATTTCTACGGCATTGCCGGGGCTCGCCACGCCAGCGAATCGCCCTATTATACCTGGATCGCCCCAAGACTACCCTGGCAAAAGAAAAAACCTGCCCGCATGACCGCACCTGCTCCTGATCCCGATTTATCCTTCGCTCCCGGCGCGTTGGTGTCCGTACGCCTGCCGCTGCCGTTGAGCGAAGCCTACGACTATAAAGTGCCGGCGGATCTGCATCTGAAGCGTGGTGACTTCGTGCGTGTGCCCTTGGGCAACCGACAGGTGTCGGGCGTTGTGTGGGGCGCGGGCGCGGGCGATATCGAGCCCAAGCGGATCAAGGCCGTGCTGTACCGCCACGACTGCGCGCCGTTGCCCGAGATCAGCCTCAAGTTCGTCGACTGGGTATCCGGATACGCGCTGCAATCAATGGGCAGTGTCTTGAAAATGGCCATGAGCGTCCCTGATGCTCTCGACCCGCCGAAACCAATGACCGGCTATCTCACTACCCAACCAGTGCCGGAGGATCTGCGCATGACGCCTGCGCGCGAACGGGTGTTGGCGACCTTGCAAGACGGCCCGCCCCGCATCGCCGCCGAATTGGCGCGCGAAGCCGGCGTCACGCCCGGCGTGATCAAAGGCATGGCCGAGGCCGGTGCATTGCAACCAATCTCACTGGCTCCTGTTGTATTGCCGCCAACACCCGACCCGGACCACCCTGGCCCGACACTTTCCGACGACCAGAACAAGGCGGCGGAAAAGCTTGCGGCGGATACATCTGCGGGCGGTTTCGCGGTGACACTGCTGGACGGGGTGCCGGGTGCGGGCAAGACCGAGGTATATTTCCATGCCGTGGCGGCGGCACTCAGACAGGGCAAACAGGTGCTGGTGTTGTTGCCGGAGATCGCGCTCAGCGCCCAATGGATGGAGCGTTTCCGGGCGCGGTTTGGCCACCCACCGGCGGAATGGCACTCGGACTTGACGCAAGGCCAGCGCCGCGCCACCTGGCGCGCTGTGGCGGAGGGAAAGGCGGGTGTCGTGGTCGGCGCGCGATCAGCCTTGTTTTTGCCGTACCCGGACTTGGGGCTGATTGTCGTCGACGAAGAACACGAGGGCGCCTTCAAGCAAGAAGAGGGTGTCATATATAATGCCCGCGACATGGCCGTGGTGCGCGCGCAGCTGAGCGACATTCCGATCGCACTGGTTTCCGCCACGCCGTCACTGGAAACCGTCGTCAATGTTCGGCGCGGGCGTTACACGGAATTGCAACTGCCCGCACGGCACGGCGGCGCGTCACTGCCAAGTGTCGAATTGGTGGACATGTTGAAAGCGCCACCGCCGCGCGGCCATTGGCTGTCGCCGGTGCTGCTGGAAAAGTTGACCAAAACCCTAGACGCCGGCGAGCAGGCTTTGCTGTTTCTCAATCGCCGGGGCTACGCACCGTTGACGCTGTGCCGTACCTGCGGGCATCGCTTCAAGTGTCCGCGATGCACGGCGTGGCTGGTGGAACACCGCCTGGCGCACCGGCTGCAATGTCACCATTGCGGGTTCCAACTGCCGCTGCCGGAAATCTGCCCGTCGTGTGAAAAACCCGACACCCTTGTGCCCTGCGGCCCAGGCGTAGAGCGGCTATTGGAAGAAGTGAACACGCTGTTCCCCGATGCTCGCACGCTGATCGCCGCCAGTGACAACATCCATTCGCCCAAGGCCGCCGCGCATCTAGTGGAGCAGATCGAGACGCATCAGATTGATATCGTTATCGGCACCCAGATCGTTGCTAAGGGCTACCACTTCCCGATGCTGACGCTGGTCGGCGCCATTGATGCGGACTTGGGCCTTCAGGGCGGCGACCTGCGCGCCGCCGAACGCACCTACCAGCTTTTGTACCAGGTGGCGGGACGTGCCGGGCGCGGTGAACGCCCGGGCACGGTCTGCCTGCAGACCTATACAATAGCGCACCCGGTGATGCAGGCACTCGCCAGCGGCGAGCGCGAGGCGTTCGTATCGGCCGAAATCAGTGCGCGCGAGGCCACCGGCATGCCACCCTACGGCAGATTGGCCGCGCTGATTGTCTCGGGCGAGGATGAGCGCGCCGTCGACGACGGTGCGGCGGGTCTGGGCCGAACCGCGCCCAACGCACCCGACGTCCAAGTGCTGGGCCCGGCACCGGCCCCAATTGCGATGTTGCGCGGTCGTCACCGCCGTCGATTTCTGTTAATGGCGGGCCGAAATGTGCAAATTCAGCCGGTGATTCGCAGCTGGCTCGCACGCGCCCGTTGGCCGAACAAAGTCAGGGTGCAAATCGATATCGATCCGTATAGTTTTATGTAACCGATGGCACATCGTAGAACATTGATTTCATACATTATTTTATGGGTGTGATTTCCACAGGCGCGGCGTGTTGCATGGCCGGATCGAGTATGGTAGGAAAAGCCCGCTTTCGACGAGGGAATGCGTTGGCAAAGCGTCTACCGGAGCCTTCGGTAGAAAATTTAAGAATAACGGACGAGGATAGTCCCTGTGTCATCGAATGTATCAGGCGCCACCGGCCTTTCTGGCCGCTATGCAACGGCGCTATTCGAACTGGCGGATGAAGAGAAGCAACTCGACCAAGTGGCCGAGAATCTCTCGACCATCGGCGCCATGCTTGACGAGAGCGACGACCTGAACCGGTTGATCCGCTCTCCCGTCATTTCCAAGGACGACCAACTCAAAGCCATGCAGGCGCTGCTCGAACAGGCTGGCATCGGTGATTTGACCCGCAATTTTATCGGGGTCGTCATTAAAAACCGCCGGCTGTTCTCGCTGCCCGGCATGATCAAAGGATATTTGGCCCTGCTGGCTCAGCGCCGCGGCGAAGCCACCGCCGAGGTGGTCTCCGCGAAGCCGCTTTCAGATGCACAGCAGCAAGCCATTACGGATTCACTAAAACAGGCCGTGGGGACAAAAGTCACCATTGATGCCAAAGTGGATGAAACATTACTCGGTGGCCTGGTCGTAAAGGTTGGGTCTCGTATGGTTGACACGTCATTGAAGACGAAGCTCGCAGGGCTCCGTCTCGCCATGAAAGGGGTTGGATAATGGATATCCGTGCCGCGGAAATTTCCGCTATCCTGAAGAAACAGATTGCTGGTTTCGGCTCAGAAGCCGAAGTCGCAGAAGTTGGTCAGGTTCTATCGGTGGGTGATGGTATCGCCCGCGTCCATGGCCTGGACAACGTTCAGGCTGGTGAAATGGTTGAGTTCCCTGGGGGCATCAAGGGCATGGCCCTGAACCTCGAGAACGACAACGTCGGTATCGTTATTTTCGGCGATGACCGTACCATCCGCGAAGGCGACACCGTCAAGCGGACCGGCGACATCGTGGATGTGCCGGTCGGTAAAGGGCTGCTGGGCCGCGTCGTTGACGCGCTAGGCAACCCCATTGACGGCAAGGGCCCGATCGAAGACGCCAAGCGTATGCGCGTCGAGGTCAAGGCGCCGGGCATCATCCCGCGGAAATCGGTGCACGAACCGGTGCAGACCGGCCTCAAGGCCATCGATTCATTGATCCCGGTTGGCCGTGGCCAGCGCGAACTGATCATCGGTGACCGCCAGACCGGAAAAACCGCCGTCATCATCGATACCATCCTCAATCAGAAAACGGTGAACGAAGCCACCGACGACGAATCGGAGAAGCTCTACTGCATCTACGTCGCCGTCGGCCAGAAACGCTCCACCGTGGCGCAGTTGGTGAAGACCCTCGATGATTACGACGCCATGAAGTATTCGGTCGTCGTCGCATCTACCGCGTCTGAACCCGCGCCGCTGCAGTTCCTCGCACCCTACACGGGTTGCACCATGGGCGAGTTTTTCCGCGATAACGGCATGCACGCGGTTATCTTCTACGATGATCTTTCCAAGCAGGCCGTCGCCTACCGGCAGATGTCGCTGTTGCTGCGTCGCCCGCCGGGCCGCGAAGCCTATCCGGGTGACGTCTTCTACCTGCACTCTCGCTTGCTGGAACGCGCTGCCAAAATGAACGACGATTTGGGCGCTGGCTCCTTGACCGCATTGCCGGTCATTGAAACCCAGGCCGGTGACGTGTCGGCCTATATCCCGACCAACGTGATCTCGATCACCGATGGCCAGATCTTCCTGGAAACGGAATTGTTCTACAAAGGCATCCGTCCGGCGGTGAACGTCGGTCTGTCGGTGTCTCGCGTGGGTTCCGCAGCCCAGATCAAGGCCATGAAGCAAGTGGCTGGTTCGATCAAGCT
>JABIPG010000240.1 GCA_018698795.1 Rhodospirillaceae bacterium | reverse complement strand
TTGCCGGCATCGCAGAAACCAGCGGCCGAATAAGGAACACTCACATGGCTCGAATTCAGTGGTACTTCGATTTCATTTCGCCCTACGCCTATTTGCAATCGACGCGATTGGGCGATCTGGCCAAAGACAACGAAATTGAATGCGTGCCGGTGCTGTTCGCGGGTCTGCTGAACCATTGGGGCCAGAAGGGCCCTGCCGAGGTCCCGCCAAAGAAGATTTTCGCCTTCCGCCAGTGCGTGTGGCGCGCTGGGCGTGACGGCATTCCCTATCACACGCCGCCCAAGCATCCGTTCAATCCGCTGCGCGCCCTTCGGCTGTCCATTGCCATGAAAAATGATGTTGATGTGGTACAATCGATTTTCCGCACCATCTGGGTGGACGGAAATCTGCCCGATGATGATGCCGGGTGGGCGGCCATGCAGGCGGCGGTGGGGCTCGACGATGGCGATGCGCGCGTCGCCGATCCGGTGGTGAAAGCCGGTTTGTTGAAGAACGGCGACGATGCCGTGGCGGCAGGGGTGTTCGGCGTGCCGACCTACCGTGTGGGGGATGAGCTTTTTTGGGGGGATGATTGCCTGGAGATGGTGCAAGACTATCTGCACAATCCAGGCCTATTTGAAGACGACGATATGCGGCGGGTCGAAACCATGACCCCGTCGGCGGAGCGTAAGTAGCCAATCTTCAAGGGAGTGAAAAGGAAATGGGAACGATGATGAAAGTAACTCTAAAAAGGATGGTAATGAGCGCGGCGTTACTTGGCGCCGCGGCACTCACCCCGGCGCAGGCGGCGATCAAGGGCGAGGTGGTGAAGTACAGCGTCGATGGCCAGGAGTTCACCGGCTATATCGCCCACGACACTTCGATCTCGGGCAAGCGCCCCGGCGTTGTTGTTGTGCACGAATGGTGGGGGCACGATGCCTATGCACGCAAACGCGCCGATCTGCTGGCCGCGCGCGGCTATACGGCAATCGCGCTGGATATGTACGGCACCGGCAAACAGGCCGACCACCCGAAAACTGCCGGTGCTTTTATGAAAGAGGCGATTGCCTCATCGGATCGCATGCGCGCGCGCTTTCAAGCCGCCTACATTGAGTTGCTGCAGCACGCCACCGTGAACCCGGACAAAACCGCCGCCATCGGCTACTGCTTCGGCGGTAAGGTGGTATTGGACATGGCACGCCTGGGCGTCGACCTGGATGGCGTGGTTAGTTTCCACGGCAACTTAACGCCAATTGAGAAAGCCAAACGCGGCGTCACCAAAGCCAAGGTGCGGGTGTTCAACGGCGCCGACGACAAATTCGTGAAACCTGAATCGATCAGTTCGCTCCGTGCCGAGATGGCGCGGGCCGGCGTCGACTACAAGATCGTCAACTATCCGGGCGCGGTACACAGTTTTACCAGCCCGTCATCGACGGAGCGCGGTAAGAAGTTCAAATTGCCGCTTGCCTACAACGCCAAGGCCGATGGTGATTCTTGGCGCCAGACAATGAATTTCTTCGACGAGATCTTTAAATAAAGGTGCACGTCAGCCGCAACTGACGCCGGTGCCGCCAAGCCCGCAATAACCGCCCGGGTTCCGGCCGAGATACTGTTGATGGTAGGTCTCGGCGAAATAGAACTCGGGTGCGTCGAGGACTTCGGTGGTGATGGCGCCGACGCCTGCCGACTTGAGTTTTTTGGCGTAGGCTTTGCGGCTGGCTTCGGCGGCTTTCAGGTGCTCGAGGGTGGTGCAATAGATGCCGGAGCGATACTGCGTGCCGGCATCGTTGCCCTGGCGCATGCCCTGGGTCGGGTCATGGCCTTCCCAGAATACTGTTAAAAGATCGTCGAAGGCCACCGCTTCGGGGTCGAACACCACGAGCACCACTTCGTTGTGGCCGGTGCGTCCCGAGCACACTTCCTCATAAGTGGGGTTGGGCGTGAAACCCGCCGCATAGCCGACCGCCGTGACGTAGACACCCGGTGTTTGCCAAAATAGCCGTTCCGCTCCCCAAAAGCAGCCAAGCCCGAATATGGCATGGAGGTATCCGTCAGGGTAGGGCGGCGTGAGCACGCGACCGTTGACGAAATGCGGCTCGGTGACGGCCATGGTCTCGGCGCGTCCGGGCAGCGCAACGGCTGGGTCCGGCATATCCGATTTGGCACTGGAAAAATTGAAAAACATGGGGGCCTCCGCCAAGCTCTAATATCAGGGTCTCTTCCCATCATATGGCGGTTTTGAGTCCGTTTTCCACAAACTGCGTTGACGAGGTCGTGAGAATTCATCATTTAGGCTGCGAAATCCCGTTAATCATGAGTATATTACCGCCATGATCGATTCGCCCGAACGCGCTGCAAACCCCCGTCCCGTCATCCTCTGTATTTTGGATGGTTGGGGAGAGCGTGCCGAGACGGACGGCAATGCCATTGCCGCTGCCAACACGCCGAATTGGGATCGCTTTGGCGACCAATACCCAAAAGCGCGGCTTAAATCCTGCGCGCTCGATGTCGGACTGCCCGAAGGCCAAATGGGCAATTCCGAGGTCGGTCACATGAACCTCGGCGCCGGGCGCGTCGTGATGCAGGATTTGCCGCGTATCGATACCGCCGTTGCCGATGGTTCATTGGCGTCGAAGCCCGAATTGACGGCGCTGATCGACGCGCTCAAACAAAGCGGCGGCACGTGCCATTTGCTGGGTTTGTTGTCGCCCGGCGGCGTGCATTCACATCAAGATCACATGGTCGAACTGGCGCGCATCGTGACGTCTGCCGGCGTGCCGGTGCGGTTGCATGCGTTCTTGGATGGCCGCGACACGCCACCCAGAATGGGCCGCGACTACGTGGCGAAATTTTTGGCGGACACAGCGGCGTTGGATGATTTTGCCGTTGCTACGGTTAGTGGACGTTATTTTGCGCTCGACCGTGACCAGCGTTGGGAGCGCGTGCAATTGGCGCACCGGGCCATGGTCGATGCTGAAGGCGTCGGCGCTGTCGATTCGCTTGCTGCTGTTGTCGCAAGCTACGACGACGACAAAGGTGACGAGTTCATGGCGCCCAGCGTGATCGGCGATTACACCGGCATGGCTGACGGTGACGGTTTGCTGATGGCGAATTTTCGAGCCGACCGCGCGCGTGAGATTCTGGCGGCCTTGGCGGACCCGGCCTTCGACGGCTTCGAGCGCGCGGCGATGCCGGCATTCGCCGCCCGGCTCGGTATGGTCGAGTATTCGAAGGACCTGAACAAACTGTTCGACGCGATGTTTCCGGCCGAAACCCTGAGCGGTATCCTGGGCCAAGTGGTATCGGAGGCAGGTGGCAAGCAACTGCGTATCGCCGAAACAGAGAAATACGCGCACGTGACATTTTTCCTCAACGGTGGCCGCGAAGAGGTGTTCGATGGCGAGGAGCGCATTTTGGTGCCGTCACCGAAAGTCGCCACCTACGACCTGCAGCCGGAGATGTCGGCGCTGGAAGTGACGGATAATCTGGTAGCGGCCATTGAAAGCGACGTTTTTGACCTAATTATCGTGAACTTCGCCAATGGCGACATGGTCGGCCATACGGGTATCATGGAGGCTGCGGTAAAAGCAGCGGAAACGCTCGACGCCAGCCTTGGCCGGCTGGAGTTGGCGGTCAAAGACGCCGGCGGCGTCATGCTGGTGACCGCTGACCACGGCAACTGCGAAGAAATGTTCGATCTCGAGACAGGTGGGCCGCATACCCAGCACAGCCTCAACCTGGTGCCGGCCATTTTGGTCAATCCGCCGGCGAGGGTAACCCGTTTGCGCGATGGACGATTATCTGACGTGGCCCCAACATTGTTGGCGCTTATTGGATTGGCGCAGCCCAACGAAATGACGGGGCAGTCTCTGCTCGATATTGGCGGCGCTGCAACCGCCGCAGCCGAATAATATGATCCGTCGCCACACGCGCCACACTTTCGGCGGAATTTTGTTGTTGTGCCTGATCGCCGCCGCCTGCGTGACGCCTACGCCTGGCTTAGCGCAATCGCAAAAAAACTCAACGGCCAAAGCAAAGGCTACGCCGCCGGCCCCTCCAAGCGCCGCGGCGCGCTTGCGCGCCAAAAATCGTGAGTTGGACGCCGCACGCGGTAAAACCGAAGCCTTGCAAAAAAGAGCGGAAACCCTGGAGCAAGATATCCAACGCATCCGCGAAGGTCTCGTCGCGGCGGCGCGGATTATTCAGCACCATGAAACCCGAACCGGAGAACTGGAAAGCCAATTGGCGGATTTGAATGCCAAGCAAGACGGCATTCGCAAGTTGTTTAAGGCCCGCCGTATCCAATTGGGCAAAGTTTTGGCTGCGTTGCAGCGGATGGCCCGCAACCCGCCGGAAGCCTTGATCGGCCAGCCGATCCCACCGGCTGACATGGTGCGCAGTGCGATCTTGTTGCGGGCCGTACTGCCGCGCCTGGAGGGTGAGGCGCGTGAGCTGGCGGGCAATCTGGCCGACCTGATGGCGGCACGCGACGAGGCGGAAACCCGGCGTGCCGAATTGGACGGCGAGTTGGGAAAGCTGGAAGAGCAACGCCAAGTGCTGAAACGTTTGCTTGGTCGTAAGTCGCGCTTGCGCCGGCGTACAGTCCGGCAAACAACTCAGGCCAGCCGACAAGCAGCGAAATTGTCGACACAGGCGGCCAGTCTGCAAGATTTGGTCGGGCGTCTCAATCAACTGCGCGCGAAGCGCGAAGCCGCGGACAAGGCGCAAGTGGCGCAAGCGCGCCGCGCTCCTCAGGCGTCGAAAGCCGCTTCTTCCAGAGCCAGCCAGACCCAAGGTGTTCGGTCGTCGGCGTTGCGCCGTCCGGGCGCCATGCCGAAAGGGTTCAGCGCCAAACCGTTCGATGCGGCGAAAGGAAACCTGCCGTTTCCGGTTGTCGGCCGCGTCGTGGCGCGATATGGCCAAGCCATCGCCAATGGGCGAATCCACAAGGGTTTGACCATCGAGACCACCGTGCGGGCGCAGGTCATCGCCCCTTATGAGGGCAAGATTGTATTCTCCGGCCCGTTTCGCGGCTACGGGCAGCTCTTGATCATCGAGCACACCGGCGGATATCATACGCTCCTCGCCGGGATGGCACGAATTGATGCGGCGGTGGGGCAATGGTTTCTCGTCGGCGAGCCGGTGGGGATTATGGGCCGTGCTAAACAAGTCAGCGCTAACGGACGCAGTCGTGTCCAAAGACCGGCGCTTTACGTGGAATTTCGTCGCAAGGGTCAGCCGATAGATCCCCTAGCCTGGCTGGCGACGCGCAAAAGTAAGGTAAGCGGATGAACGTTTTCTCAAAGTTATCGGTTATGGTTTTCCTCACAGTAGCAATGGTGGGCTTAGCCCCTTTCGCATCCAGCGCTACGGAGGATAAAAAGAACGGCGCCGATACTTATCGGTTGCTGAACTTGTTTGGCGATGTGTTTGAACGGGTTCGCGCCGAGTACGTGGAAACCCCGACCGATGAAGAGCTGATCGAAGCCGCTATTACCGGCATGCTGACGTCGTTGGATCCGCATTCGAGCTATATGAATTCCAAAAGCTTCCGCGACATGCAGGTCAATACACGTGGCGAGTTCGGTGGCCTTGGCATTCAAGTCACCATGGAAGCCGGGTTCGTCAAAGTGATTTCCCCTATTGATGACACCCCGGCCCACCGAGCCGGTGTTGAAGCCGGCGATTTCATTACCCACTTGGACGGTAAGCCGGTGCAGGGCCTGACTCTATCGCAGGCGGTTGACCGTATGCGCGGCAAGGTCGGCAGTGACATCAAGCTGACCATCCGCCGCAAGGATGTGGCAGACCCGTTCGATGTTTCCATTACGCGGGCGGTGATCAAGATTACCAGCGTGCGTTCGCGCACCGAAGGCAAGGTCGGATATGTGCGCATTACGTCTTTCAACGAGCAGACCGACATAGGTCTCGAGAAAGCCGTTGCTAAATTTGATGGTGAGTTGGGCGACGATTTGATCGGCGTCGTGCTCGATCTTCGCAACAATCCTGGCGGGCTTTTGGATCAGGCGGTCAAGGTCTCTGATGCGTTCTTGGATCGCGGCGAGATTGTGTCGACACGCTCGAAAAAGGCCGAAGACACGCAGCGCTACAATGCCAAAATGGGCGATTTGGCGAAAGGCCTGCCCGTGGTGGTGTTGATCAACGGCGGTTCAGCGTCGGCGTCCGAGATCGTTGCTGGTGCCCTACAAGACCATCGCCGCGCCATCATTTTGGGAACGCGTTCGTTCGGTAAGGGTTCGGTGCAAACTATCATGCCGCTTTCCGGCCATGGTGCCATGCGCCTGACGACAGCGCGTTACTACACCCCGTCCGGACGCTCCATCCAGGCCAAGGGTATCGATCCCGATATCGTGGTTGAGCCCGCAAAGGTGGAGAAAATTGCGACCCGTCAGCGGACCCGCGAGGCAGATTTGCACGGCGCCTTGGAGAACCCTGACGGTAAAAATACCGACAAAGCACCAGAAAAGGCGCCTGAAAAAGCACCGGCAAAAGCACCGGCAAAAGCACCGGCAAAAGCACCTGGGGCAGAAACTAAGCCTGCAGCGGACGATGCGAAACCGAAGGCGCAAGCGCCCGACGATTATCAGTTGGCGCGGGCGCTGGATTTGTTGCGTGGCCTGTCGCTCTATGCCGATTCGTTGTCCAAGCGCACCAACTGACGGGGTTGAAAAGACCCAATGAAGGGGTTCGGCGTTGAAGTTCCTTAAGAAACTGTTCAAGCGATCATCGGATGACGATTTCGACGACGACGATTTTGCTTTCGACGACGACGATGAGGGCGAGGATTCGACCACCACAGTCATCATGGACGATGATGACCTCGGCGATGAGGATCCGGGCTACGATGATCTGGGCCATGACGATCTTGGGGGCGGCGACGATTTTCTCGACGATGAAGACGACGGCGACGACGGCGGCGGCGACGGCTCCATTCAAAACGAGCAGCTGGCGGCCCTGGAAGCGCAAATGGCCGGAGATGATGACGCGTTGTTCGGCCCCAATGGCGAAGGCGACGGTGTGGGGGATGATGGCCTGGAGGATTATAGCCCGGGTCAGGATGATTACGACGACGATGAACTTGATTACGACGACGATGACTGGGACGACGACGATGAAGACGGTGAAGCTGATGGAGCCCGCCGTAAAAAGCTAATCTTCGTTGGTGCTGCGGTCGGGGTCTTGGTTTTGGGAATCGCGGGCGGTGCGGCTTTCTGGCTGATGGGGGACGACGAACAGGTTGCGCAAGCGCCACCGGCTGACGATGGACGCATCCAGATGGCCCTGCCGCCGAGGGCTGGCTCGCTCAATGCCGTTGATACTGAGCAAGGTGAAACGCCGACTGAGGTCTTGGGTACACAACCGGACGGCCAACAAGCCGTGGCTGGCTCTGAGGCCGGCTCTGAGGCTGGCTCTGAGGCTGGCACAAAGGCCGGCACCGAGGCGGGCGCGACCGCGGACCCGACCGCCCAAGCTACCCAGGCCTCACCCAAAACCGTGCTGACCACGCCGGATGCCGCCAGTGGGTCGCTGAATGCCCTGGCCGGCGCATCAGGCGGTGCGCAGGGGCTTGTCATTCCATCGGTTACATCGACATCTTTCCAGCGCACAAATGATTTGGAGAAGGGCGGGCCCCTGGCCACGGCTCCGATTAAGGCGCTGTTGGAAACCGTGGAGGGTCAATCCAAGCCGCTGCCGAAGATCGATTCGCAAGGGCGCAAGCCCTGGGAGGCCTACGCCCGACCACTGACCGGGAACGAACAGGGCCAGCATGTGGCCATAATGGTTACCGGACTGGGGCTTAGCCGGGCGGCGACCATGGCGGCGATCCGCAAACTGCCGCCGGCGGTGAGCCTCGTGTTCGAGCCCTATGCCAAGGATTTGGAGGATTGGTTGTTGCGCGCGCGGCTGGCCGGTCACGAAGTTTTCGTCTCGTTGCCCATGGAAAGCGGCAATTTTCCGAACCAAGATGCTGGTCCCATGGCCTTGACCACAGCGGTGCAGGTTGCCGATAACATCACGCGCCTACGCGGCGTGCTTAGTAGTTTCGGCGGATATGTGGGCGTGGTGTCGAGTATGGGCTCGAAGTTCTCGACCGCTGACGGTCAGTTGAAACCGATCTTGGAAGAGATCAAGCGCCGCGGCCTGATTTTCGTCGATGCGGCACGTTCATCCAAATCGTCGGCGCCGACCATTGCGCAGGAAATCGACCTACCGGTTCTGAAGAATAATGTGGTGCTTGATGATCCGCCATCATCGACCAGCATTCAGCGTAAGTTACGCAATCTGGAGAAATTCATTTCCCAAAACGCGACCGCCATTGCCACGGCGCGCCCCTATCCGGTCAGCATCCATCAGGTTCAAGCCTGGATCAACACGCTGCCTGGGAAAAAATTGGTGCTGGTGCCCGTCTCCTCTGTTGTCGGTAAGCAGTTTATCGAATGAGCAGAAAACTGAAGCCAAAGGCGCTGAAGAAGCTTCGAGCGTCGCTACCGTTTCGGCCAGGCGTCGGCGGCGTTATCTTCAATGCCAAGGGGAAGGTTTGGGTGGGTTGCCGCTTGCCGAAGCCCGGTCAGGACATCAAGGACTATTGGCAAATGCCGCAGGGCGGTATCGACAAAAACGAAGACCCGCGTACCGCCATTATTCGAGAGATCGAAGAAGAAACAGGCACCGACAAGGTGGAAATTCTTGATGAGACGGAGGACTGGGTCGACTATGACCTTCCTGATGATTTGGTCGGAGTCGCGTGGCGTGGCAAGTACAGGGGGCAACGCCAAAAGTGGTATGCGCTCAAATTCACAGGCAAGGATTCTGATTTCGATTTGGAAACCCATGCGAAGCCTGAATTTTCTGAATGGCGCTGGGAAGTGCTGGCAGATTTGCCAAGATTGATCGTGCCGTTTAAACGGTCGTTATACACAGAGGTGGTCGCGGCTTTTGAGCACTGGCCCGAAAAGATCAGGAAACACAATAAATGATGTATTTGCAGGTGGCGATCGGGCTTGTCGTTTTGGTTGGCGGTGCCGAGCTGTTGGTCAGAGGCGCGGTGATGCTGGCCGAGCGCTACGGTGTGTCGCCCATGGTGATCGGCATGACGGTTGTTGCCGTCGGCACATCGGCACCGGAATTGGTGGTTAGTGTTCGCGCAGCCTTGGAAGGGGCGCCGGGATTGGCCGTCGGTAACGTGGTCGGCAGCAACATCGCCAACGTGCTTTTGATCCTTGGCGTGGCAGCGCTGATTATGCCGATCAAACCGAGCGAGGCGGGATTGCGCCGCGATGGCGCCATGCTGGTCGGCGGCACGCTGCTGTTCATGGCACTGGCGGCACGAGGTGAGTTGGGTACCTTCGCAGGCATCTTGTTGCTGATCGGGTTTTTTGTGTTTCTCGCCATATCCTATTGGCGCGACAAGGGCGGTAATGGTGATGCCGCAGAGTCGCTGGAGGAATTCGAGGGGTGGCCGAAATCAGCTCTTGGTTCGGCGATCGCCGTGATCGTCGGGTTGGCGGGTTTGATTGGCGGCGCCGAAGTGCTGATCAATGGTGGCGTTGAGATCGCTCGCTCGTGGGGAGTCTCGGAGGAGGTCATCGGGCTAACGTTGTTTGCCTTCGGCACGTCGCTGCCGGAACTCGCGGCGACAGTGGTCGCCGCGTGGCGCGGCCATGCGGCGGTCGGGCTTGGCAATGTATTGGGCTCAAACCTGTTCAATATTTTGGGCGTGGCCGGCACGACGGCGCTGGTGGCTCCGCTGCCGATTTCCGCCCAGGTCATCAGCTTCGATATGTGGGTAATGCTGGCGTCGACATTGATCTTGGTGCCGGTACTGGCGATCGGTTGGCGGATCTCCCGGTTTACAGGCGGCGTGCTGTTTGCCGTTTATATCGGCTACATCTGGCTTCAGGCCCATGGTGTGGAACGTGTGCTTGGCTGAGTGGATTGACCTGAGCACTTGTCTGATCACATGCCTTGGATCATTCTCCGGCCATGAATGACAAACGCAAAGGTACGGCCCTGGTGACCGGCGCGGCGAAGCGAATCGGCCGCGCCATTGCCCTTGAATTGGCCGATGACGGTTGGGACTTGGCCCTGCATTTCGCAACTTCGCGCGACGACGCCGACAAGCTTGCTTCAGAAATCCGAGCTCAGGGCCGCAACGCTGTGGCGGTGGGTGCCGATCTGCGCAATGAGGTCGAAGTCAATGCGCTGGTTCCTTTAGCCGTAGAGGCGATAGGCGCCATAGATTGCTTGATCAACAATGCTTCGACTTTCGAACGCGACACCGTGGCGACATCGACCCGCGAAACCTGGGACCTGCATATGGAGGTCAATCTACGCGCACCGTTTTTGCTCTCGCAGGCTTTTCAGGCGCAGCTGCCGCAAGGCCGCCAAGGCTGCATCATCAATATTATTGATCAGCGGGTCTGGAACCTGACACCCGATTTCACCACCTACACGCTGAGCAAAGCCGGACTTTGGGGGCTGACGCAGATTCTCGCCCGAGCCATGGCGCCGGAAGTACGGGTCAATGGTATCGGTCCCGGCCCAACACTGCAGAGCGTGCATCAGAGTGACGAGGATTTTGCTGAAGAATGGACCGCCATGCCGCTGGCGCGCCAAGTGTTGCCCGAAGATATCTGCCGGGCCGTCCGGTTCATACTGGATTCGCCCGCTGTAACCGGTCAGATGATTGCTGTCGATTCGGGGCAGCATATGGGTATTCGCTGAACGGCGCTGGTGATATTCGAGCATCGGGAGTAGATGTAGGAACGGCGTTGCCGAGGTTGCCGTGAAGAATGGGAATTAAAGACATGGATGCGAATCTGAGACTTGCCGACAATGTACAACCGTTGCGTATTGCGGATGCGGGCAAATCGGTGCGACATGTATTCATCCGGGATTACTTGGTGGCTTGTTCCATCGGCATCCACGCGCATGAGAAAAATGGTCCCCAGAGGGTCCGGATTAATCTCGACCTAGCGGTTGATGAAGGCAGTGCCGAGATCAACGACGATATCCGCAATGTCATTTGTTATGAAAGCATGGCGGATGGCATTCAGGCCATTGTCGCGAAAGGGCACGTCAACCTGGTTGAAACCCTCGCCGACGAGATCGCCGAGATGTCTTTGAGCCAACCACAAGTCCGCTCCGTCAGGGTGCGGGTGGAAAAACTCGATATCTTGGAGAACGCTGCCAGCGTAGGCGTGGAAATTGAAAGATATAACCAAGTATAAAACTGCGATATCTTGGTTGATACATAGTAAATCCATCGTTCATTCCAAGGCTTCAGGCTCTGTGGTTTTGCACAGCCTTTTCCCTACCTATGAAATGTGACGGATTTATTTCCGTATTTTTACGTAATCGAAACTCGAACAAGAAATATAAAATTTTATGTTAATTTTCAGTAAGTTAGCCTATTGCCTAAAATTTAGTCATTTGTGCTAAACCGTTGATTTTTCATCCCAATGGAGGGGCCAACGTCCTTTTCAACAAAGATATCCACAGCTTTCGTGGATAGATCGGTCTATATTTCCGAACGAAGAAACAGTCGTAGGTAAATGATGGCGTCGAGTGCGTGTGCAAGGAAGCCAATATGACGGACGAAAACCCGTCTGAGCACGAAAAGACGGATGCACCCCCGGCGCACTCTGCGCCCATGGGCGTATCTGTGATTGAAGCACATCTGAAGACCTTGCCGCACCAGCCGGGCGTTTACCGGATGATCAACGCGGATGGTAATGTGCTCTATGTGGGCAAGGCCAAGAACCTGCGCAAACGCGTCGCCGCCTATACCCACCCCGACCGCCAAAGCGTGCGCATCAGCCGCATGATTTTCGAGACGGCGAGCATGGAGTTCGTCACCACCCATACCGAAGCCGAAGCACTTTTGCTGGAATCCAATCTGATCAAGCATTACGCGCCGCGGTACAATATCCTGCTACGCGATGACAAATCGTTCCCGTTTATCCTTATCGCGCGGGACAATGAGTACCCGCGTGTCTTGAAATATCGAGGCGCCCAAACCCGAAAGGGCGATTATTTCGGACCGTTCGCTTCCGTGTGGGCGGTCAACGAGACGCTCGCCGTGCTGCAACGTGCCTTCCTGCTACGCTCGTGTACGGATACGGTCTTCGCCAACCGCACGCGTCCGTGTCTGCTTTATCAAATCAAGCGCTGCGCGGCGCCGTGCGTGGATATCATCAATGCCGATGACTACGCCGCATTGGTGGCCGAGGCGAAAGATTTCCTTACCGGCAACAGTCAGCGTATCCAGCGTCGTTTCGCGCGCTTGATGCAAGAGGCCAGTGACAACCTGGAGTTCGAACTCGCGGCGCAATACCGTGACCGCATCCGCGCCCTGACACGTATCCAGGCGCACCAAGACATCAACCTCAGCCAAATCAAGGACGCCGATGTCATCGCCGCCGCGCAAGCCGGTGGCATCACCTGTATTCAGGTGTTTTTTTTCCGCTCGGGCGCCAATTACGGCAATCGCGCCTACTTCCCGGCGCAGGCCAGAAACGAAGAATTGGAAACTGTGGTTGAGGCGTTCCTGGGGCAGTTTTATGCGCGAACGCCACCGCCGAAGACAGTGATCTTGGGCCACACCATTCCGAACCATGAACTGGTTGAGCAGGCCTTGGGGGTGCGCGCCGAGCGCCGTGTGGAAATTCTGGTGCCGAGGCGCGGCGATAAACAAAAACTCGTTGCCCACGCCGCCACCAATGCCCGCCAGGCGCTGGAACGGCGGTTGGCTGAAAGTGCTTCGCAGCGTCGCTTGCTGGACGGACTGGCCGATAAGTTCGGTTTGGATGCGGCACCCGATCGGATCGAGGTTTACGACAATAGCCACGTTTCCGGCACCAAGGCCGTCGGCGCGATGATCGTCGTCGGACCGGAGGGGTTCCAGAAAAACGCCTACCGCAGATTCAACATCAAAGGCGCTGCGGACAATCCCGGTGACGACGGATACAGCCCCGGCGACGACTATGCCATGATGCGCGAAGTACTGACCCGACGGTTCTCCCGTGCGCTCAAGGAAGACGCTGAGCGCACAAGCGGACAATGGCCCGATTTGGTTTTGGTCGACGGCGGCAAAGGCCAGTTGGGCGTCGCACAAGAGGTATTCGTTGAGCTTGGCATAGAAGATGTTGCGCTCGCGGCCATTGCCAAAGGGCCCGACCGCAATGCCGGGCGCGAAACGGTGTTCCAGCCGAATATGCGGCCGTTTGACTTGGCGCCGCGCGACCCGCTCTCCTATTTCCTGCAGCGCATCCGTGACGAGGCGCACCGGTTTGCCATCGGTTCACACCGCCAGAAACGCTCCAAGGCGATTCAGCGTTCCATGCTCGATGAGGTGCCGGGCATCGGGGCGAAGCGCAAAAAGGCACTATTGCATCACTTCGGCGATGCGCGTTCCGTCAGTCAAGCCGGTCGCGCCGATCTGGAAGCCGTTGTTGGAATCAGCAAGGCCATGGCGCAGACGATTTACGATTGGTTCCATGCGGATTCGTAAGTGATGTCCAAATACCTAACAATCGCACTCGGCGGTAGTTGCCAGCCCGGTCTGTTAACGTAGAATGCCCTTGGCGGCGAAAACGTGGATGTGGGCGCCGGCCTGGAATAGATGATGCTGAATCAAATACCGAATATTTTGACGTTTTCGCGGGTTGTCGCCATTCCGGTGGTCGTCGGCCTGCTGCTGTTCGTTGATGATCCGCTGGGTAGCTGGTTGGCGTTTTCCGCCTATACCTATGCCTGCATCACGGATTTCTTCGATGGCTATCTGGCCAGAGCCTGGCATCAGCAGTCGGCCTTTGGCCGATTTCTCGACCCGATCGCCGATAAACTTTTGGTGGCGGCCGTTTTATTGGTGTTGGTGGGGATTGATCGGATTTCAGGGCTTACGGTGCTACCGGCGGCAGTCATTTTGTGCCGCGAGATTTTGGTGTCGGGGCTGCGGGAGTTCTTGGCCGAAGTGCGAGTTAGTGTGCCGGTAACCACGCTGGCGAAGTGGAAGACGACCATTCAGATGCTGGCGCTTGGATTTTTGCTGGTCGGACCCAATGGGCCGGATTTCGGACCCATGAGCACAGCCGAGATCGGCATTTACGGATTGTGGGGCGCAGCGGCGCTCACGTTGATCACCGGGTTCGACTATCTGGTCGCGGGGCTGAAGCATATCCGTGAGACGGATTCCGCGCCGGCGGATCGGTCATCGCCCGATGCCGGAGATTGAGTTTACGATGACGGGTCTGCATTCGAAGATTTTCGGCGTTGTCGGCTGGAGTGGCAGCGGAAAGACGACACTGATGCGCGAGCTTCTCCCGAATCTAATCGCGCGCGGTTTGCGGGTCTCCACCATGAAACACACGCACCATAACTTTGATATCGACAAACCGGGCAAGGATTCTCACATGCACCGAGAGGCCGGCGCCTATGAGGTGTTGATCACCGGGGCCAAACGATGGGCTCTGTTGCACGAGAATCGCGACGAGCAAGAACCCGACATCGATACCTTGTTGGCCAATATGGCTCCCGTGGATCTGGTGCTGATCGAGGGGTTTAAAAAACACCCGCACCGCAAGCTCGAGGTGCTCCGGCCCGCCATCGGCAAGCCGATGATTGCAGATACGGATGACAGCATTGTCGCCATTGCCAGCGATCAAGCCATGGAAACGGCGTCGGTTCCGGTGTTGGATTTGAACGATGTCGCTGCCATCGGAGATTTCATTGTCGATTATTGCATGCTTGAGGTGAAGTCGGAAAATGGCCCAGCTTAAGGACGATTGTTTTGCATTTGGTGGCGCCTTGATGCCTGTCGATGAGGCGACGGCCATCTTGGCGGACCGTGTAACATCCGTTGCCGGACATGAGACCGTGCCGCTTGCCGATGCGCTTGGGCGTGTTTTGGCTGAAGATGTCAGCGCGCCGCGCGACGTGCCGCCGCACGACAATAGCGCCGTAGATGGCTATGCGGTGTTCTTCGATGATCTGATCCTGGATGCCGAAACGCGATTGCCAGTCGGTGGCCGCGTGGCCGCCGGGCACCCGCTTGGACGCGATTCCCAGCGGGGCGAGGCGATTCGCATATTTACCGGCGCCCCGATGCCGGACGGCATGGATACCGTGTTCATGGAGGAAGATTGCTCGGTGGAGGGCGACACCGTCAGGTTGCCGCCCGGTCTAAAGCATGGCGCCAATCGTCGCCATCGAGGCGAGGACGTACAGACCGGCGATATCGTGGTCGCTTCCGGCACACGGTTACGACCGCAGGAACTGGGCTTGGCTGCGTCGGTCGGTCGGGGGACATTGTCTGTTTTTCAGCCTTTGCGCGCGGCGGTGTTTTCCACCGGTGACGAGGTCCGCGACCCTTCCGACGATGCGCCTGACGGCTGCATATTCGACGCCAACCGTTACACGGTCCTGGGCATGCTGAAGGACTTGGGTTGCCATGTGACGGATCTCGGCATCCTATCCGATGATGAGGACTCGATGGCCGTTGCGTTGGCAACGGCGGCGGCGGAGCACGATGTGTTGCTGACATCTGGTGGCGTATCTGCGGGCGAGGAAGACCACGTTAAAGCCGCTGTCGAACGCAATGGGCAGATCGATTTCTGGCGATTGTCGATCAAGCCGGGCCGGCCCATCGCGCTCGGGCAAGTCGCGGGCACGGCCTTTGTCGGTCTGCCGGGCAATCCCGTAGCGGCCATGGTGACGTTCATGATTTTAGCGCGGCCATTGTTGCTGCGTCTGGGGGGGGCTGCTCAGTTGGATGCCCAGCGGTTTCCCGTGCAGGCCGGGTTCGACTACAAGAAAAAAACCGGTCGGCGCGAGTGGGTGCGAGCCCGCCTTGAGCGTGACAATGGCCAGTTGGCTGCACAAAAATACCGCGCCGGCGGGTCGGGCATCTTGACCTCCATGGTGTTTGCCGATGGCTTGGTGGAATTGCCCGAGGAACGCGGTGACGTGAAAGCCGGAGAAACCGTCGATTTTCTGCCGTTCAATGAGGTGACGCGATGAAGATGGTGTATTTTGCCTGGGTGCGCGAGAAGGTTGGAGTTTCCAGCGAAGAACTTGCCCCCCCTGCTGACGTCGCTACCGTCACCGGCCTGATCGAGTGGCTGCGTGGCCAAGGTGCGGGGTATGAGGCGGCGTTCGCTGACTTGGCGACGGTGCGCGTCGCCGTCAACCAGGTGTATGCGGCCTTGGATGCGCCGGTTTCGGCCAACGACGAAGTGGCGTTTTTCCCGCCGGTGACCGGAGGCTGATAGGGAAGCTGATATGGTTGTCCGGGTGCAACAAGGAGACTTCGATGTCGGCGCTGAACTGGCGGCCATGAGCGATGGCGATCACGGCATTGGCGGCTTGTGTTCGTTTGTCGGCTTGGTGCGCGATATGGCCGGCGACGACAAAATCGGTGCCATGACCTTGGAGCACTACCCCGGCATGACCGAAAAGGCGCTGACGGATATTGAGGCGGAAGCCCATGCACGTTGGTCGTTGGCGTCTAGTTTGATTATCCATCGTTATGGCCGGATGGAGCCGGGCGAGCGGATTGTCTTGGTGGCGGCGGCGTCGGCACATCGCGAAGCGGCATTTGAAGCCTGCCATTTTCTGATTGATTGGCTGAAAACAAAGGCACCGTTCTGGAAACTGGAGGATACGCCCGACGGAGGCAAATGGGTCGATGCCCGCGACAGCGACGATGCTGCAGCGGCACGGTGGGGGAAGGATTGAGATGAAATCCCCGGAACTCCTCAACACACCGGCAGCGGTCTTTTTTGATTTCGATGGTGTGCTGGCGGAATCAGTGGCTATCAAAACAGACATTTACCGCGAGCTATTTGCCGCCTGTAGCCCCGACGCTATCGACGCCATACTGGAAATCAACCGCGAAATGGGCGCGGTGTCGCGGGTGATGAAAATCGAGCGCATGCACAGGGATGTTTTAGGCAAACCCTTGTCGGCGGCGGAACTTGAACAATGGGCGGCGCGCTATGTTGCGATTGTCGAACAGGCGGTCATTGATTGTCCGGAGGTGCCAGGCGCGGAGGCACTGCTGAAAGCACAAGCCGTGCGCTCGAAATTGTTTGTCATTTCCGGCACCCCGGAGGACGAAATGAACAGGATTGTCCGGGCCCGCGGCTGGGAACGCTTTTTTGTCAGTGTCCATGGCTCGCCACGATTTAAGCCTGAAATTGTCGCCGAGTTGTTGGACGTGCACGACCTGTCGGCCACAGATTGCCTGTTTGTTGGCGATACGTTCACGGACCGGGATGCGGCCCTTGCCCATGATATACCGTTTGTTGGGCGCCGGCCGGTGGTTCGGGAAAACCCGTTCCCATCGGACACCTTGATGGTCGATGACATGACGGGACTGTTAAATTTGATCGAAACCGGAGCGCGACGATGAGCGAAGAGAATGGCACTGGCAAGGCGTACCGGAACGATAAGTTTCTTAACAGTTCGGATGCGCGACCGCTCCGGATCATGTCAGAGTTCATGGAGCCGCAAGCTCGGTTTCGTGATCAAAACGTCAGCGACGTCATTGTGTTTTTCGGGTCCGCGCGGATGTTGTCGCGTGACGACGCTGAGGCAAACATGGCCGCGGCCCGCGCAGGAGAGGGCGATATCGCCCGCGCCGAACGTGATCTCAAGATGTCGGCTTACTATGAAGATGCGCGGACTCTCGCCGCTCGCCTGACCACGTGGTCCAAAGAACTGGAAGACACGCACCGGCGCTTTCTAGTCTGCACCGGCGGTGGGCCGGGTATCATGGAGGCTGCAAACCGTGGCGCATCGGAAGCCGGCGGCATCAATATCGGTTTCAATATTTCGCTGCCTCATGAGCAGAACGAAAACCCCTACGTCACACGCGAGCTGAATTTCGAGTTCCACTACTTCTTCATGCGCAAATTCTGGTTCATTTATCTGGCCAAGGCATTGGTGGTGTTTCCGGGCGGGTTCGGAACGCTCGATGAATTATTTGAATCGTTGACATTGATTCAAACCAACAAGCTTTCAAAGCGCCTGCCAATTGTGCTTTACGGCAAGTCATTTTGGCGCGACGTGCTGGACTTGAAAGCCCTGGTTCGCCACGGCACCATTTCGGCCGGAGACCTGGATCTTTTTTTCGAGACGGATTCACTTGATGAAGCCTTCGACCACATCGTCAATCAATTGACCACGCACTCGCTGGGCATGCCGGGCGGCATTCTTTAGCGCACACATCCACGAGCGCTCTATTTGGGCGTTCAATCGTGGTCTATCGATAACGGGACGTCGATTGGCTAACGCTAGGCCGCGTCCGCCGCCGCCGTTTTGCCGACCGCCGCGTCGTAATCATCAATCAGCCAATTACTGATCTCGCCGACCGTGAATTTGTGCTCATCAATCTCGCCTACGGGCGTCACCTCCGCTGCTGTGCCGGTGAGGAAAACTTCGGTGGCGTTGGCCAGTTCGTCGGGCATGATGACTCGTTCGATCACCTCAATGCCGCGTGCTTTAGCCAATTCGATGACGGTTTTACGAGTAATGCCGTTGAGGAAGCAATCGGGGATCGGCGTGTGCAGCTTGCCGTCGCCCATAACCATGAAGATGTTGGCACCGGTCGCCTCAGCGACCTGGCCGCGCCAATCAAGCATGAGGGAATCGTCATAGCCTTCGGCCTCGGCTGCATGCTTGGACAGTGTACAGATCATGTAGAGACCTGCCGCTTTGGCATGCACGGGTGCCGTCTCGGGTGCGGGGCGCCGCCATTTGCTGGTTTTCAGGCGAATGCCCTTGGCGCGGGCTTCGGGTGAGAAATAAGATGGCCATGGCCACGCTGCGATGGCCAAGTGGATGGTGTTGGATTGTGCCGACACCCCCATCATCTCGCTGCCGCGCCAGGCGACGGGGCGGATATAGCCATCGACAATGCCGTTGATTGCACAAACCTCGTTGCAGGCCGCATCGATCTCGTCGGCGCTGAAGGGAATTTCAAAACCCAAGACCTGGGCCGACATCAGCAACCGATCGGTGTGTTCGCGCAGCTTGAAAATGTTACCGGCGTAGGAGCGCTCCCCTTCGAACACGCACGAGCCGTAATGCAGACCATGCGTGAGAACGTGCACATCGGCATCGCGCCATGGCATCATTTTGCCGTCGTACCAGATTTGCCCTTCGAGGCTGTCAAATGAGGAGTTGTCCGTCGCCATTGTAATAATCTTTCATCCCTGGAGTCCGAAACCAAAGGTTCTTGCGTTTCGTAGCATTGTCGTGCATATATGTCAATAACACTGACTTATTTTTAGGTTTCTTTATGCCCCAGCACAGCGAAGGCATGCGCCAAGCCATTGAACTCCTTTTCTTTGCCTATCGGGATTTCACCGGCGAGGCTGATGATATTCTGACCGAGTACGGTTTCGGTCGCGCTCACCATCGAGCCTTGTATTTCGTCGGCCGCAACCCTGGCGCCGCCGTGAACGAGTTGCTGGCGATCTTGAAAATCACCAAGCAAAGCCTTGCCCGTGTGCTTGGCCAATTGATCGATGAAGGCTATATCCGCCAGGACAGCGACCCAACCGATGGCCGCAAACGATTGTTGACCTTGACTGATAAGGGGTGTGACTTGGAAATGTTGCTGATGCAGCGCCAGAGCCGCCGTATTCAACGTGCCTTTGACGCCGCTGGCGTTGGGGCTGGTGCTGGATTCATGCGGGTGCTCGAAGCGATGATCGATGACCGCGACACGGTACATTTGAGTGGCGAGGGTTGACGAGGTGGCTGATCTGAGCCCCGGTGTGCCGCATGTGCTGGTCGTTGATGACGACGAGCGGTTACGCGACCTTTTGATCAAATATCTGGGGGAGAACGGATTTCTTGCCAGTGGCGCGGAGGACGCCAAAGCGGCGCGCGGCAAATTGCACACTTTGGCGTTCGATCTCCTTGTTCTCGATTTAATGATGCCCGGTGAAAGCGGCCTGGAGTTAGCGCGCGACTTGAGGCGCACCAACGACGTGCCGATCCTGATGCTGACGGCCATGAATGAGCCCGATGACCGGATTCGCGGCCTTGAGCACGGCGCTGACGATTATCTTGGCAAGCCGTTCGAGCCGCGTGAACTGGTGTTGCGAATCAATTCCATCCTGCGGCGGGTCCCTGGGCAACATGATTTACCCGACGAGATTGCCATGGGAGACGTGGTGTTTCGACCTGTGCGCAGCGAGTTGGTCCGCGAAGGGACACCGGTACGTTTGACCGATGCCGACGCTGCGTTGCTGGGCGCCCTTGCCGCCCGACCTGGCGAGGTGTTTTCACGAGAAGACCTGATCGCCGTCACCGACACGCAGGGCGGCGGTCGCGCTGTCGATGTGCAAATCACGCGCCTTAGGCGAAAAATCGAATCCGATCCCCGCCAGCCCCGCTATTTACAAACAGTGCGGGGCAAGGGTTACATGCTGATACCGGATTAATTTAGGGGCGCGATCATGGCCTTCAGCATCAAGGATTACCTGCCGAAAAGCCTGCTCGGCCGGTCGTTATTGATCATCGTCGTGCCGTTGATCCTGTTGCAAGTGGTGTCCGGATTCATCTTTTTCGAGGCCCATTGGGACAAGGTTTCGTTGCGTCTGGCGCGCGGCGTCGCCGGCGATATTGCAGCGGTCATTAGGCTGTTGCGGGCCGACCCGACCCCAGTGCAGCGGTCTGTAATCTTGGATACGGCGGCGGAAAGCATGCAGCTCGTCGTCACGGTACGGGACGGCGCCGTGCTTAAATCTCCACAACCTGTCGCCGAAGGATTGACCGGCCAGATGATGGCTCGAGCCATGCGGGAGTATGTCGGAAAGCCGACGCAAATTGATACCGAGAGCGTTCCCCGCCATGTGGTGATCGATGTGCAGTTGCCGAATGCCGTCCTGCATGTAGTGGCCACCCGCAAGCGGCTGTTTTCCAGCACTGCTTATG